>DJGG01000286.1:0-3690 GCA_002432195.1 Desulfobacteraceae bacterium UBA5852 | reverse complement strand
AGTTTATCCACAGCCTGCTAGTCGTTGAGGGCTCCCGCCTTGAATTCCCCGGCCAGTTCCGGCAGCGCGTAGATCCGCACCACAATGCGCCGATCCGGAATCTCGCCGATCTTGTGGAAGCGCTGGAGGACAGGCCCGGGATCCGGGCTCTGGTGGCGGCCCGCCAGGGCCAATAGATTCCTGCCCTGCTCCAGGGCCGCCGCTTCCAGGGCGGCGAAATCGGCCTTCTGGTAATGCTGGTCCAGGGTGATGGTGAGGTCGCGCATGGCCGCATAGGGCTCCCAAAGGTCGGTGTAGAGGTACATGCGCCAGTCGTTGGTGGCCAGGCGGGCGTCGCGCACATGGGCGTGGGACTTGAGCCAGCGGCCGGCACGGGAAATGGCGCGGTCCTCGTTGCCGGGTGCGGCCCCCGTTTTGAAGGCCGGAACGGCAAAGAGCAGCGCCACGGCCAGGGGGGCGATCACCAGGCCCAGGCGCCGCTCCCGCAGCCAGCTCACCAGGGCTTCCGTGCCCCGCCCCACCCAGGGGTAGAGCAGAACGGCAACGGGCATGAGATCGCGGGTCGAGAGATGGTCGGTCTGGACCAGGCGGAAATAGGCCGCGAGCAATTGCGCCCCGGCCAGGATCAACAAGGCCCATCCCAATGGCCTGGGCACGCGGGCCTTGAGACCCGCCAGCAGGGGGATGACGAAGAGGGGGAACAAGGCGCTCGCCAGGTCGATCAGCGTTCCGAGGAGATAGATCCAGGCAATGTTGTGGCGGGCCGTGCGGAAAAACTCCGTGCCCGCCGTGAAGGCCTGGGCCTCGGCATGCCGGAGGGCCTCTTCGATGCGCGCATAGTTCTCCAGGAAGGCCAAGCTCTTGAGGTCCTGGATCCAGCTCCAGGCCTCCTGCACGTGCCCCATGGCCCCGGTCTGAGGCCAGATTCCGGCGAACAGCAGCACCGCGGCCACCAGCACCGGCAGCACCCCCCAGCCGAACCCTTCCAGGCCCAGGCGGCGATGGTCGCGCCAGAAACACCCCGTCAACAGCAGTATCGCCAGGTAAACCCCCAGCGCCACCAGGCCTTCCACGCGGAAAAGCAGTGCCAGCCAGGCGCACAAGGCTCCCGCCAGGAGATACCAGCGGCGACGGTAGGCCAGCCCCCGCACCAGACAAAAGACGGACCAGGTCAGAAAAAAGATGAACAGGGGATCGCGGATCACCTCGATGGCCATGGCGTTGTGCAGGGGGCCCAAGGCAAAGGCGATTCCGGTCCAGAAAGCGGGACGACGGCCGAACAGATCTCCGGTGAGCAGGCAGAGAGGAATCAGGGTGAGCACGGAGGCGGCGATGTTGAGTGCCCGGGCCGCCAGGATGCCATCCGGGACGATCTGGCCGACCGCCGCGATGAGCAGGGGATAGGCCGGCAAGGGGGCAATGGCCAAGGCCTCCCCCAGGCGGCCCGCCGCCACTTCCCGCGCCGCGGAGAGATACAGGACCGCGTCGGAGTTGACCACCACATCGTTGAGGGCCACGAACACCTTGAGGGCCGCGGAGAGAACTACCAGCAGCAGCAGTTCGGGCATGCGGCCGAAGACGTCGCCGTTCGATGCCGGGCTTATTTTGGCGGTCGTGGTGGGTTTCATGGTATGCGCTGCGGCGGTCCTCTCCATCATCCCGGGCCTGCTTACGGCGGCCGGCGCGCATGCGGCCGCGCTCCGCCGCCGACCCGCCCGGGGGCTCCGGCACCCGGGCGGGGTTTGCCGGCGACCGGACCTACTGATCCAGGGTGGCGTCCCGCAAAATCGCTTCCGCCTGCATCATGTCGAAATAACGGCGGATGCGTTTGCGGCCGCTGGCCACGTTCTTGCGGCTGGAGCCCAGTTCCGGGTGCAAGGCCATGGTGGCATGGTTGATATGGATCACATGGGGCACCAGGTGATCCACGGGCAGGAAGACCATGCGATAGCCCCGATCCACCAGTTCCTGGTGCATGCCTTTCCCGGCCGTTTCCGACCCGTGGGTAAATGACAACCCCCATTGGCGCACCAGATCCATCCGATACAGGGCGCAGTGGCTGCGCAGGAAGTAGAAGGTGTCCCCCTCCGGCCCATCGGGGCCGGCCAGGGGGTCCCGCACGCTATAGTAGCCGCTGCGCATCTGCTCCGCCACGGCCTCTGCCTTGCGGGTATTGCCGGTCAATTCGTGGCGCCACAGCCGCCAGCGGTATTCCACCGCTTTTCCGAGGCGTTTGACCAGTGGGGGGGGCGGCTCCAGCTTCCAGGAGCCCACGCCGGCCACGCGGGGATCATCCCGGAAAGGCTGCAGCAGGACATCCAGCCACCGGGGCGTGCGCACGAAAGTGTCCGTGTGCAGGGAAAGCACGTAGGGCGTGCGCACCCTTGCCAGGCCCAGGTCCAGGGCGCGGGCATGGGATAGGGAGGGCGTGTCGTCGGGCGCCGGTTCGCGCTCGATGAGCTCGATCCAGCGCACCCCCCTCAGATAGTCCAGGGAGCTGTCCCCCGAATGGTTGTCGATGACGATCACCGTCGCACGCCCGGCAGGGGTGTGCTTGCGCAGCAGGCGCAGGCAGAGGGTCGTTATCTCGGGAGTGCGGTAATTGGGGATTAAAACCGTCACCTCGGCTGTGGCCATCGGAACATGCTCCCGGACCCGGTATTCCGCCCCTGGAGGGGACCCGGAGATCTGGATCCTGAATTCGATGGAAATCTGCTATAGGTTGGCGCGTGACGCTCCTGCGGCAGGCCTTGGTGCCGCCGCTGGTGCTTACCCGGCTGTGGATAAGCCGGCATCGGGCCGAAAAGCACGGCGCGGCGCGGTGCGCAAAGCGCTAGCCAACCTCGAGAGGTCGTGAGCATTTGTGCGCGTGCCGCCATCCCGTCGTCGGCGGGAGATGTCGGCCTGAAGCGCAGCTTGTCCACGGACTGTTACGCGCCCACCGGGCGACAAACCCAAGCAGGCTGCCCATCCATGCAACCCCTCACGCCCAGTGAATATGCCGCCCTGACCCAGGGGGCCCGGGTGATCGCCCGGGAATACCTCGGCGGCACCCGCCCCAGCGACAAAGTCCTCCAACTGGCGGACGGCAGTTACCTGAAGCTCTTCCGCGTCAAACGCCTGCTGACCTCGGCGCGTCTGAGGCCCCCGAACCGGCGCTTCCAACGCAACGCGGCCCGCCTGTCGGCCATGGGCATCCCCACGGTGACCGTTATGGCCACCTATCGCCTTGTCAAGCAGGGCAGGACCGCCGTGCGCTACCGTCCCCTGGAGGGCTGCCCGCTGCGCGCATGCCAGCCGCCCGGGGACTTCGACGCTCCTCTGGCGGAGGCTTTGGGGGTCTTCGTGGCGCGCCTCCACCACCAGGGGGTCCACTTCCGGTCGTTGCATTTCGGCAATATCCTGCACCTGCCCCACGGCGGTTTCGGCCTCGTGGATATCGCCGATATGCGCTTCTACCACAAGCCCCTGGGTTGGCGCCACCGCCGGCGCAACCTGCGGCACCTGCTGCGCAAGGAATCCGACCGGAATCTTCTGGCACCCTGGCGCGACGACTTCAAGCGGGGCTACTTCCAGAGCGCCGGTCTCTCCACGCCCCAACCCCGCCGCCTGGCGGCCTACATGGACCAGCACCTCCCGCCGGCACTGCTCCGCTCCAGCGCTCCGTGACCTAGCAGGCTGTGGATAAAC
>DJGG01000011.1:1786-2685 GCA_002432195.1 Desulfobacteraceae bacterium UBA5852 | reverse complement strand
GCTCCATCGGCAAATTGAATTCAGGTGGTATCGAGCTCCAAAAAAGTCGTTATTGGACTCAACATCTCTTTGTTTGCCGGAACAGGGAGCTCCGCCGCGATTCGGTCGTAAATCCGGCACTATCCCCGGAGCATTCTTGGGATTACCGAGTGCCGGGGCGGATGCGGGCGGCGTTTCTTCGGCTCCAGACCCCGAGGCGAGTTGGCGGCTAAAAGCGATTGCGGGCGTGCGGTGACCAGCGGCAAGTTGTCAAAGAGCCAGGCCGGGAAGAGGCGGGAAGACGCCTTTATTTTAGCAGCTCCCGGCCGCTAAAGAAAGGGCGGGCCGCGGATTCGGCCGGGCGCCGCCCGGCGCCGGACCGGGCTCCGGCCGCCGGGAAGGTGACATAATGCTCCCGTTATGTCTAGCCGCGGCCGGGCATCCCGCCGGATAGAGCGGGACCCGTCGGATAATGCGCATTATCGGATGGGCCGGCCGGGGCGACTTCCCGGCGGCCTACGGTTCGGCGGCGGCCCCGCCGTCCGGATCGCCAGCCCATTACCCGGCCAAGGACGGATCGCTCAGGTCTCCTCTCCGTCCTCTCCGGCCGCTTCGGCGGCTAAAAGGGAGAACAGCTCCGCTGAGCCGGGAGCCGGCTGACGGGGGCCGGGAGTTGATGGAAGGGGCGCCTTTTNNCTCCTGTCCGAGTGCGCCGCAGGCGGGCGCCGGGGGGGGTGGCGGCGTGGATGGCCTGGAGCTTGCGGATGGAGACCTGGGTGTAGATCTGGGTGGTGTTGAGGTCGGCGTGGCCGAGCATCTGCTGGATGAAGCGGATGTCGGCCCCGCCCTCCAGCATCAGGGTGGCCATGGTGTGGCGGAACAGGTGGCAGGCGCCCGGCTTACCCACCCCCGAGAGCTCC
>DJGG01000011.1:0-1738 GCA_002432195.1 Desulfobacteraceae bacterium UBA5852 | reverse complement strand
TAGCGGCGCACCAACTGGGTCAGGAAGTCCTTGGTGAACGGCTCGCCGGCGTTGGTCAGGAAGAGCGTCCCGGGGTCCGGCGCCGCGGCCAGGCGCGGCCGGGCCTCCCGGACGTACCGCTCCAGCCAGGCCGCCGCCCGCTCTCCCAGCGGCAGCAACCGGTCCTTTTTCCCCTTGCCCTGGCGCACCGCCACCGTGCCCCGCTCCCCGTCCAGGTCGTACACCGTCAGGCGGACCAACTCCCCCCGCCGCATCCCCGTGGCGTAGAGCAGTTCCAGGATGGCCCGGTCGCGCAGCCGCAGCGGCCCCGCGGCCGCCTCGGCCGTTCCGGCGGCCAGGCGGGCGCTCCGCTTCTGGCCCGTCACCGCGAACGGGTCCGCCTCGAAGACGACGGCCAGCACCGCCTCCGCCTCGGCCGCCGAAAGCACCGCCTTGGGCAGCCGCCGCTCCAGCCGCGGCAGCTCCAGCTCCGAGGCCGGGTTGTACAGGATCAGGTTCTGCCGCGCCAGCCACTTGAAGAACCCCCGCACCGGCACCAGCCGCCCGTGCTGGCCGCGGAAACTGAGCGGCGCCCCGTCCGCCTTGCGGTAGTGGTAGAGAAAGCGCTGGTAGCGGTCCAGGACCGGCTTCGTCACCTCCGCCGGCCGCTCGATCCCCCGCTCGGACAGCCACGCCGCCAGCTTGCCCAGGTGGACCCGCCGCGTTTGGACCGTCTCCGCCGAGTAGCCCCGCGCCAGCAGCCCCTCCAGGTAGCTCTCGATCCGGGCCGCCATCTCCGAAAGGGCCGTCCCGGCCGGCGGCATTTTGCGGCCTTTCCCCTTCCGGCTCACCGGCGCACCCCCGCGCCGGCGGCCGCGGCTAAAGAGAAAGCGGCTTCCGTTTTAGCCGCCCCGGCGCCGATGCTACGACGGCCCGGCCGGTACGACGGGTGCTTTTCTCCGTTGTCCCCCGGATGCATTTTCGGAGAGATTTTCGCCGGCTCGTCGCCGGGAACCTGGCCAGTGGCCGCGGCCGGGCCGTCCGAGCCGCTCCCCGATGACGCCCCAACCGGCCCCCAAGGGCCGCCCAATGGCCCCCCAAACTCCGGGGCCGCACTCCCCAAACCGGCTTCGACGCCCCCCAAACATCCCGTCGTAGCTTCGGCCGGGAAGTCCCGCCGCAACGCCTCGACATCGATCAAGCCCACCAGGAACGGCTTCCCGTCCTTACCCTTCCCGTCGTAGAGCAGCTCGTACTCGAAGCTCTGGCCCCGCCCGCCCCGGTGGGTCAGCACGTACTCCAGCTCCACCAGCCGGTCCAGGTGCACCCGGATCTGATCGTAGCTCCAGCCCGTGTGCTCGCGCACCTCCCGGCGGCTGAAGCGGACGTCGGCCCGGTCCAGCTTCAAGGCGGCGCCCCGCCCGGCCACGAAGGCCTCCAGCAGCTCCAGGAACCTTCTCGTCTGCGGCGGCAGCTCGTCCAGGGAGCGCCCCAGGACCTCGCCGGCCAGGCGGTTGGCCACCGCGATGTCCTCCGGGGTCACGTCCAGGGCCTGGACCGGCCCNNCCCGCCGCCACGCTCCGCGGCGCCCGCTGGTGCTGGTGCAGCAAGGCGATCGCCTCGATCAGGTCGAGATACTTGTCGTGGTCCCGGCGGGTGCGGGTCTTGTCGTCCAGGAACGTCAGCCGCCGGGCGTAGGGGTTGAACACCGGCAGGCGCCGCAGCAGCCGCTGGGCGGTTTGGTGCAGCTTCAGCAGCC
>DJGG01000294.1:203-3821 GCA_002432195.1 Desulfobacteraceae bacterium UBA5852 | reverse complement strand
CCCGCGCCCTGCGGGGGGCCACCGTCTACAAGACCCTCATCATCTGGCCTTACGCGGTGGCGCCCGTGGTGGCGGGCGTGCTCTGGTTCTTTCTCTTCAACCCCACGGTGGGCATGCTGGCCCATGGCCTCGAAACCCTGGGGATCGCCTGGAACCACACCCTCAACGGGCGCCAGGCCATGATCCTGGTGATCACAGCGGCGGCCTGGCGGGAAGTGGCCTACAATTTTCTCTTCTTCCTGGCCGGCCTGCAGGCCATCCCCCACTCCCTGCTGGAGGCCGCGGCCATCGACGGGGCGGCCCCCTGGAAGCGCTTCTGGAGCATCACCTTCCCCCTGCTGTCCCCCACGGCTTTCTACCTCATCGTGGTGAACATCGTGTACGCCTTCTTCGACACCTTCGGGGTGATCCACGCCATCACGCGGGGGGGGCCCAACTACGCCACCAACATCCTGGTCTACAAGGTCTACACCGACGGCTTCATCAACCTGGACCTGGGCGGATCGGCGGCCCAGTCGGTGGTCCTGATGATCGTGGTCATCGCCCTCACCGTGGTGCAGTTCCGCTTCATCGAGCGCAAAGTGCACTACTGACCGAGGCCCGCACATGGTCGAACGACGCCCCTGGCTGACATTTGTCACCCACGCCGTCCTCATCCTGGGGGCGCTGGTGATCGCCTTCCCCATCTACGTCACCTTCGTAGCCTCCACCCATTCCCTGGAGACCATCACGGGCGCCTTCCCCCTGGTGCCCGGCGGCCACCTGGTGGACAACTACGTGCGGGCCCTCACCCTGGGCCCGCGGGACGTGGGGGCCTCCGTGGGCCGCATGATGCTCAACAGCCTGGTCATGGCCCTGGGGATCGCTGCGGGCAAGATCACCATCTCGCTCCTGGCGGCCTTCGCCATCGTCTACTTCCGCTTCCCCCTGCGCATGACCTGCTTCTGGATGATCTTCATCACCCTGATGCTGCCCGTGGAGGTCCGTATCCTGCCCACCTACAAGGTCGCCGCCGACCTGGGCCTGCTGGACTCCTACAGCGGCCTGATCTTCCCCCTGATCGCCTCGGCCACGGCCACATTTCTCTTCCGCCAGTTCTTCCTGACCGTGCCCGAGGAGCTGTGCGAGGCGCACCGCATCGACGGGGGGGGGCCCCTGCGCTTTTTCATGGAGATCCTGCTGCCCATGTCCCGCACCTCCATCGCGGCCCTCTTCGTGATCCTCTTCATCTACGGCTGGAACCAGTACCTGTGGCCCCTGCTGATCACCAGCGACGAGTCCTATTACACCCTTCTGATCGGCATCAAGCGCATGCTGGACGTGGGCGAGGGCCAGGCCGAATGGCACATCGTCATGGCCGCCACCATGCTGGCCATGCTGCCGCCGGTGCTGGTGGTGATCTGCATGCAGAAGCTCTTCGTGCGGGGCATGACCGAAACCGAAAAGTGAGGAAGGCGGCCGCCATGGCGGATGTGAGCCTGCGCAACGTCACCAAGTCCTTTGCCAAGACCCGCGTCATCCACGGCATCACCTGCGACATCGCCGACGGTGAGTTCGTCGTCATCCTGGGGCCGTCGGGCTGCGGCAAGTCCACCCTGCTGCGCCTCATCGCGGGGCTGGAGGAGATCAGCTCCGGGGACATCGCCATCGACGGCCGGGTGGTCAACCGGCTGGAGCCGGCCCAGCGGGACATCGCCATGGTCTTCCAGAACTACGCCCTCTACCCCCACATGAGCGTCTACAAGAACATGGCCTATGGGCTCAAGATCCGCGGCATGCCGCGCATCGAGATCGACCGGCGGGTGCGCGAGGCGGCGCGGATCCTGGAGCTTTCCGAATTGCTGGAGCGCAAGCCCCGGCAGCTCTCCGGCGGCCAGCGCCAGCGGGTGGCCATGGGCCGCTGCATCGTGCGCGAACCCAAGGTGTTCCTCTTCGACGAGCCCTTGAGCAACCTGGACGCCAAGCTGCGGGTCCAGATGCGCTTCGAGATCCGCCGCCTTCACGACCACCTCAGGATTACCAGCATCTACGTCACCCACGACCAGGTGGAGGCCATGACCCTGGGGGACCGCCTGGTGGTCATGGACAACGGCCGGGCGGCCCAGGTGGGCACCCCCCTGGAGATCTACGAGCGCCCGGCCACGGTGTTCGTGGCCGGCTTCATCGGCTCCCCGGCCATGAACATCCTCGAGGCGCGGGTGAACGCCGCGGGCTCCGCCCTGGACCTGGGAGACGGCCTGGGGATCCCCTTGCCGGCCCCGCCACGGACGGCCTGGGCCGGCCGGCAGGTCCTGCTGGGGATCCGTCCCGAGCACATGCGCCTGTCCGCCGAGGGGACGGACGCCCTGCCCCTCACCGTCCACCACGTGGAGCTTCTGGGAGCCGACACCCTGGTGCACGGCCGCCTCGGTGCGGCGGGCCCGGCCCTCACCCTGCGCCTGGCCGATGTGCAGAACCTGCCGCGGGAGACACGGCTGCGCCTGACCCTTTTGACCTCCAAACTCCACTTCTTCGACCCCCAGACCAGCTTGCGGATGGGGTGAGGGCGCTTGCCGGGCCGACACGCCGGCGTGACGGGCGGCGCGCTTCCGCCCCCTCCTGGGCTCAGATCGCCTCGCGCCCCCGTAACAGGCTGTGCATCAACTGCGCCTCAGGCCGAAATACGGCGTTGCGGCCTTCGGGAAAATGCTCACAACCACCCGAGGTTGCTCCGCTTTTCCCNNTTTATCCACAGCCTGTTAAGGCGGCGAAGCGGGAAGTGCGGCGGGCCAGTTCACCGGGGGCGCCCTGCTCCACGACGCGCCCGTTTTCCAGGACCACGACGGCATCCATCTTCGCGAGCGCCGTGGGCCGATGGGTGATCAGCAGGACGGTCCGGCCTTGCGTGAGTCCCAGGACCCGCTCCAGGAGACGGGTTTCGGTGGCCCGGTCGAGGCCCTCGGTGGGTTCGTCCAGCAGCCATACGGGGGCCGCCTGGAGCACGGCCCGGGCCAGGGCCAGACGCCGGGCCTGGCCCCCGGAAATCAGACCTCCCCCCTCCCCCACCCAGGTGTCCAGGCCCCAGGGCAGGCCCCGCACGAAGTCCGCCAGTTCCGCCGCGGCCAGGGCTTCCCAGAGGTGGGCCTCCGGCGCATCCGGGGCCGCCAGATGCAGGTTCTCACGGATGCTGGCGTTGAAGAGGTGCGGCTGCTGGGCGACCACGGCGATGCTCCGCCGCAGGTGGACCTCCGGCAGGTGCCGCAGGTCCCGGCCGCCCAAGCGGATGCACCCCGTGGAAGGATCCCAGAAGCGCACCAGGAGATGACCCAGGGTGGACTTGCCCGCCCCGGTGGGCCCCAGGACGGCCAGGCGCGCCCCTTGGGGGACGCTGAAGCTCACATCGGTCAGCACGGGGGGGCCCTGGGGGGGATAGGCGAAACCGACCCCCTCGAAGGCTACGTCCCAGCGCGCCGGGGGAGGCGCGCCGTCGGGGGGGAAAACCACCGCCGGCGGCGACTCCACCACCTCCAGCAGGCGCCGCCCGGCCTCCCGGGTGCGCCCCAGGTACTGGAAGGCCGCCGGCAGCGGGGCCACGGCCTCGAAGGCGGCCAGCACCGCCAGGGTCATAAGGGCCAAAAT
>DJGG01000294.1:0-197 GCA_002432195.1 Desulfobacteraceae bacterium UBA5852 | reverse complement strand
GCCCCGCCAGCTCCCCCCGGGCCACGCTTTCCGCCCCCAGGTAGAGCGCGGCCACGGCCGCCAGACCGCCGCAGGCCGCCACGGCCGCCGCCGCCGCGCCCCGGATGTGGCTCATGCGGCGCTGGATGGCCCCCAGGCGCCGGTGGCGCGCCTCGAGGTCGTCGAGCCAGGCGCCGGACTGGCCGAACAGAAGGAGT
>DJGG01000129.1:514-3588 GCA_002432195.1 Desulfobacteraceae bacterium UBA5852 | reverse complement strand
GGCCGCCGCCGGCAGTCCGCGCTCACGCCGTGGCGCGGGCGGCGGCCGGCCGCGGCAGGGTGTGGGCCTGCCGGCCGCGGGTGAGCAGCGCGGCGAAGTTGAAGCCGGGGGCCAGCAGCCGCGCCCTGGGTCCTTCCACCGGCGTCCGGCTGCGGATCAGGGCCGTGAGCACGCCCCCCTGTTCGACGGCGTTCACCAGGGTGAAGCCCACGAGGCGCTCCCCCCGGAAAACCAGCTTGCGGTAGGTTCCAAGCCGCCGGTCGAGGCCGCTGAGGATGTCGAATTCCGGGGCCGCGGGAGGCGTCACCAGGCCGGCGGTCATCAAGTCCAGGCCGAAGATGCGGATGACGTTGCGGCTGAGGCTTCCCGGGTAGGTCACCCGGCGGCCGGCCATGTTGGCCCCGGCCACCCGCCCCTGCTCCACGGCCTCGGGCCAGAGGGCGTTGACCCAGCGGGTGTCCCGGGCCAGGTCCACGGACTCGGCCACGTCGCCGGCGGCGTAAATCCCCGGACAGGTGGTTTCCAGGTGCTCGTCCACCAGGATGCCCAGGTCCACGGCCACCGCCTCACGGGGCACCGGGGCCCGGGCCGGCCGCACCCCCTTGCCCACCACCACCAGGTCGCAGGCCAGCGTGGAACCGTCGGAGATCCGCGCGCGCTCCACGGCCTTGCGGCCCTCGAAGGCCCGGGCTTCCACGCCCACGCGAACCTCCAGGCCGTGGCGGCGCAGCTCCTCCAGGATCATGGCGCCGGCCGTGGCATCCACCTGGAGGGCCAGGGGATAGTCCGAGGCGATCAGCATGGTCACCGGGAGGCCCCGGCGCAGGAGGCTGTACGCGGCCTTGAAACCCACCAGCCCGCCTCCCAGCACCAGGGCCCGGCGCACGCGCGGCAGGGCCGCCAGCATGGCCTCCACCTGTCCCACGGTGCGCATGGGGCTGATCTGCTCGAGGTCCAGCCCTTCGGCGTTGATGGATCGGGGGTCGGCGCCCGTGGCGATGAGCAGGCGATCGAAGGCCACGGTTTGACCGTCGGCCAGGTGGACCTGGCGCCGGTGGGCATCGATGGCCGTGGCGCGTTGCCCCAGAAGCGCACGCGCCCCCAGGCGGGTCAAGCCGTCCGGAGGACGCAAGGGCAGGTCGGAGGGGCGGGCGGCGCCTTCCAGCAGCAGGCTGATCATGGGGCGGCAGTAAAGGGGGGAAGGCTCGTCGCCGATCATGGTGATGCGGTGGTCGGGGGCCAGTCGCCGGATGGTCTCGGCGGCCAGGGTGCCGGCCACCCCGGTTCCCAGGATCACGTGGTGCACGGTTCACCTCCGGCGGAGGGTATGGGCAGGCGACGATTTTCCGGTGGAGGAACGCGGGACCCTGGAGGCGAATGGCGGAAGCGGGGGAGCGCCGGTGCGGCGGGCGGGCCGCAGGATCAGAGCCGTGAGAGGGCGGCGCAGGGTCCGTGGGACGATCTATAGAGCAACGCCGCCGCGCCTGTCAAACACAAAGCCCCTTCCCCGGGTGAGGGGGCTCAATCGGGACGCGGGCCCTTGAGATAGGCGCTGAACATGGCCTGGACAATGCCCCCCACGCGCTGCATNNCTGCATGTGGGCCCGGGCCTCGGTGTCGCTGCGGCCGGGGTAATGGCGGAAGGCGATCAGGATGCCGCTCACCGCGGCGAACAGGGTGTGGGCCAGCAGCCGGGGATCGGCAGGGGAGGGGGCGTCCGCGAAGAGCCGTTCCAGCAGGTCCATGAGGCGCCGGGCGACGATATCCAGCTTGCGGGCGGCCGGGCCGCCGATCTCCCCGGAGAGCGCAAAGCGGGTGATCATGCGCCAGTAGGCCTCGTTCTGGGTGCAGTAGGTGATGAAGCCTTCGATCACCGTGGACAGGTCGCGGCCCCCGGAGGCCGCCACGGTCTGCTCCAGCTCGGCGATGAAGCGCTCCGTGTCCCGGTAGGCGGCCTCCACGAAAAGGGCTTCCTGGTTGGGGAAATAGGTGTAGATGGAGGATTTGGCGATGCCGGCGGCCGTGGCGATCTCCGCCATGCTGGCGCCTTCGATGCCCTTGCGGCCGAAGACCCGGCGGGCGGCCTCCACGATGAGATCCCGGCGGGCCTGCCGCTCCAGGCTTTTGAGCTGTTGCAGGGTGTCGGCGGGCTTCATGGGGCTCCCTCCGGGCGCATGGCCGCGCGCCCTGGCGTGCGGCCCGGGATGGACCGCATGGGTTCAGGATGACGCTAACACGCCGGGTTCGATTTTTCAACTCTCGGTTGATTTTACGACCGGCGTTCGGTATAGGGACCGACAGACGATTGGCCGTCGCGCTCCCTGGGGGACTTCCCGACACCGTATGCCGGGACGGCCGGATCGCCGAACCCATCCAGCGCATCGAAGGAGACGCCCATGAAAAGCCTGGTCCCCCTGCGGGAAGCGGCCGCGGATCCCTACGCCTACGCCCGGGCTTGGAAGGCGGCGCGTGGGCGGCCCGTGGTGGGCTATTTCTGTTCCTACACCCCGGAGGAGATCATCTGGGCCGCCGGGGCCTTGCCCATGCGGGTCTTCGGGTCCGGAGCCCGGGTGACCCTGGCCGATGCCCACCTCCAGGCCTACAGCTGCAGCCTGGTGCGGGGAGCCCTGGAGGACGGCCTGGCCGGACAGCTGGGCTTCCTGGACGGCATGGTCTTCCCCCACACCTGCGACTCCATCCAGCGGCTTTCGGACATCTGGCGCATGAACCTGGGGACGGGCTTCCACCTGGACGCCGTCCTGCCGGTGAAGCTCGACACGCCCAGTGCCCGGGAATACCTGGCGGCGGTGCTGGAGAAATTCCGGAGGGAGCTCGGAGGCCACCTGGACCGGGAGGTGGGGCCGGCGGCCCTGGCTTCCGCCGTGGCCGACTACGCACACCTGCGGGAAGGGATGGCGAACCTTTACGCCCTGCGACGGGAGCGCCCCGGGGCGTTGTCCAGCCGGGACCTGCACACCGTCACCCGGGCGGCCATGGTCATGGACCGCCGGGAGATGGGGGCGCACCTGGAAACGGTGCTGGCCGAGGCCCGGGAGGCCGTGGAAAAACCTGTA
>DJGG01000129.1:0-471 GCA_002432195.1 Desulfobacteraceae bacterium UBA5852 | reverse complement strand
CAAGCGCCTGGTGCTCTCCGGCGGGTTGTGCAGCATGCCCGACCTCTACGGGATCATCGAGGAGGCCGGGGCCTGGGTGGTGGACGACGATCTGTGCACCGGCAGCCGCTTCTTCGAAGGCCGGGTGGCGGTCACGGCGGACCCCCTCCAGGGCCTGGCCCGGCGGTATGCCGAACGGGCGGTCTGCCCGGCCAAGCACCGGGACCTGCGCGGCCGGGGACTGGGCCTCGTGGAGCGGGTGCGGCGGGCCGGGGCCCACGGGGTGATTTTCCTCCTGCTCAAGTTCTGCGACCCCCATGCCTTCGACTATCCGTACATGAAAGGCTTGCTGGAGGAGGCCGGGATTCCCAGCCTGCTCTTGGAGGTGGAGGACCGGCTGCCCGCCGAGGGGCAGTTTCGGACGCGCTGCGAGGCGTTTGTCGAAGGGTTGTGACGGGCGGGGGGGCCGAGGGGGGAAGGGTTCCCGGAAGG
>DJGG01000273.1:9194-9842 GCA_002432195.1 Desulfobacteraceae bacterium UBA5852 | reverse complement strand
TCTTGTCCTCCCCCCTTAATCGGCTCGTTAGCCGATGGGCCGCACCGGCCCGCCGCCAGATCGCTGATCGAACGACCAGGAGCCTGGCCGGCAGACGCATCCGCCGCCGCGCTTACCAGCGGAAATGAGCAAACGCCTTGTTGGCCTCGGCCATCTTATGAGTGTCTTCACGCTTCTTGACCGCCGCACCGCGGTTGTGTGCGGCGTCCAGCAACTCGGCGGCCAACTTGGCGGGCATGCCTTTTTCGGACCGCTTGCGCGCAAAGCTGATCATCCACCGGATACCCAACGCCGTACGTCGGGAAGGCCGGATCTCCGTCGGCACCTGGTAGGTAGAGCCGCCCACGCGGCGCGACTTGACTTCGATCGTGGGCCGCACGTTGTCGAGCGCCTGCTCGAACACCTTCAGCGGTGGCTCCTTGGCCCGCTGTTCGATCATTTCGAAGGCCCCGTAAACGATCGACTCGGCAACGCTCATCTTGCCGTCGCGCATGATGGAGCGGATAAACTTGGCCACCAGCTTGCTGCTGTACTTGGGGTCCGGATGAATGTCCCGATGCGGAACTTCTCTTCTTCTGGGCATAGCTCACACCATCTTTGCCAGTTGAGATTGCTATTATTTGGGTCGCTTGGCGCCGTACTTGGAAC
>DJGG01000273.1:5675-9172 GCA_002432195.1 Desulfobacteraceae bacterium UBA5852 | reverse complement strand
AGTGCTCCTGCAGGTTGTGGCCGATTCCCGGGATATAAGCGGTCACCTCCACGCCAGAAGTCAGGCGCACGCGAGCGACCTTCCGCAGGGCCGAGTTGGGCTTTTTGGGCGTGGTGGTGTACACCCGGGTGCAGACCCCCCGTTTTTGGGGTGCGCCTTTCAGGGCCGGCGTATTGGTTTTCTTTTGAACTCTTTTCCTACCCTTACGCACTAGTTGATTAATGGTCGGCATTGTCTTTCCTTCAGCGTCCGGATCGGGTTAAAACGGCCAATTGGCGGCGCCACAAAGTCGGCATATGTAAAGTGTTACCATGCCGTTGTCAAGCAGTTTTTGCCCGAACTGCCCTGCGCATGGCACCGACTGAGCCCGGATGGCCCCAGCGCGATCTCAAATTGTGTTTTCTAACGAGAATACGCCCTATGTTCTTAAAACGATTGAACGCCGCAGCGGATCGTTCCAGTCAACATATGACATGAAAAGGCGGAAACGGCCGTCGCCCCGGATTGCGGGGCGACGGCGCTCACTTACTGAGCCAGCTCGATATCGCTGTAAAGCGGAAAACCGGTTCCGGCAGGAATTAGCCTTCCCATAATCACATTTTCCTTCAAGCCGCGTAAATGATCGATGGTACCCCCGATGGCCGCGTCTGTCAAGACCTTTGTGGTCTCCTGGAAGGAAGCCGCCGATATGAAACTATCGGTGCTGAGGGAGGCCTTGGTGATCCCCAGAATCAGGGGCTCAGCCGTGGCCGGCCGGCCGCCTTCGGCCAGAACGGCCTGGTTGGCATCCTCGAAGGTTACGCGGTCGACCTGTTCCTCCGCGATGAAGTCGGTGTCGCCCACCTCTTTCACCTTCACCCGTCGCATCATCTGGCGCACCACGACTTCGATGTGCTTGTCGTTGATCCGCACCCCCTGAAGCCGGTACACCTCCTGGACCTCATCCACCAGGTAGCGGGCCAGAGCGACCTCCCCCTTGATCTTGAGCAGGTCCTGGGGAACGGCCGATCCGCCGATGAGGGGTTCTCCGGCGCGCACATAGTCGCCTTCATACACGTTGATGTGCTTGCCGCGCGGAATGAGGTATTCCTTTTTCTCTCCCACGTCCACCGGGGTGATGGTCACCTTCTGTTTGCCCTTCTTGGTGCCCTTGGAAATCGAGACATACCCGTCGATCTCACTCAGAATGGCGATGTCCTTCGGTTTCCGGACCTCGAAAAGCTCCGCCACGCGGGGCAGACCACCGGTGATGTCCTTGGTCTTGGTGGTGGCCCGCGGCAGCTTGGCCACCACGTCACCGGCCTGCACGGCATCCCCTTCCTCCACCAGCAGAATGGCGTTGGTGGGCAGGATATAGCGCGCCAGGGCCGATGAGTTGGGCAGCTTGGCCGTCTTGCCCCCCTCATCCTTGATGGAAATCCGTGGACGGGCTTCGGCGCTCTTGGACTCGATGATCATGTGACTGGACTTTCCGGTCACCGGATCGACCTTTTCCTGTACGGTCTTGCCGGGGACGATATCGCCGAACTTGACCGTCCCGGGCACCTCCGCGATGATCGGGGTGGTGAACGGGTCCCAGAAGGCCAGCAACTCGCCAGCTTTGACCGCGGCGTCGTCGTCCACCGCCAGGTGGGCCCCAAAGATCACCGGGAAGCGCTCCCGTTCGCGGCCGCCCTCGCCGATGATGGCAAACTCCCCCCCACGACGGTTCATGACCACGCGCTTGCCTTCCGAATTGACCACCACGTTCAAGTCGATGAACTTGACGTTGCCGTCCACCCGGGCCCGGATATCGGCCTGCTCCACCCGTCGGCTGGCGGTACCGCCGATGTGGAACGTGCGCATGGTCAGCTGGGTTCCCGGTTCGCCGATGGACTGTGCCGAAAGAATACCGACGGCCTGACCGACCTCCACTTTGCGCCCATGGGCAAGGTCCCGCCCGTAGCACGTGGCGCAAACCCCGTACTTCGTTTTGCAGGTCAGCACCGAGCGAATCCTGACAGTAGTGATGCCGGCGTCCTCGATGCGCTGCACCGCGGCTTCGTCGATTTCACGCCCCAGTTTCACCAACACCTCGTTGGTGAAAGGGTCGACGATGTCCTCCACCCCGTAGCGACCCAGAATGCGCTCTCCCAGCCGTTGAATCACCTCGCCGCCCTCCATCAGCGGTTCGGCCTCCACCCCCACCATGGACCCACAGTCGATTTCCGAGATGACGCAATCCTGGGAGACATCCGCCAAACGCCGGGTCAGGTAGCCGGAGTTGGCTGTCTTGAGGGCGGTATCCGCCAGCCCCTTGCGCGCGCCGTGGGTGGAAATGAAGTACTGGAGCACGGACAGGCCTTCACGGAAATTGGCCTGGATAGGCGTTTCGATGATCTCCCCCGACGGTTTGGCCATGAGGCCGCGCATGCCCGCCAACTGGCGCATCTGGTCCTTGCTGCCGCGGGCCCCGGAGTCGGCCATCATGTAAATGGGGTTGAAGCCCGGGGCTTGCGTACCACCCACCGACGGGGCCGCCTTCATGGCCTCCATCATCTCGTTGGCCACGTCATCGGTGGCCTTGGCCCAGATGTCCACGACCTTGTTGTATTTTTCCCCCTGGGTGATGAGACCTTCGGTGTATTGACGCCCGATCTCGGAAACCTGGACTTCGGCTTTCTTGAGGATTTCCCATTTCTTTTCCGGAATGATCATGGCGTCGATGGAGATGGAAAGCCCGCCCTTGGTGGAGTAACGATAGCCGATGTCCTTCAGCCGGTCCGAGAGGATCACGGTGGCCTTGGCGCCCAGGCGGCGATAGACGAAATCCACCAGTTCCCTCAGGGCTTTCTTGTCCATGACGTGGTTGACCGACCCGAAAGGCACGGCCACTTCCTTGGTCGCCGCCTCCAGGAGGAGGTAACGCCCCCCCCCCTCCAGGCGTGGGCTGCGCTGGCCGGGCGGAAGGTTGAAAACCCGGGTGGCGTCGGCCGGGCTCAGGTCGTAGAGACCCATGAGTTCATCCCGTTTGAGCAGGCCGGTGTAACCTTCGTCGGGGATATCCGCCGCCAGGGCACGATCCACCGCCAGTTGCGCCAGGGACGCTCCGGAGGCCACCTCATCCTCGAGTTTCTGCATCTCCTCCACGCTGTCGGCGGCCAGGTAATGAAAGGCCATGAGAATGTCGTTGGGCATGATCTCCCAGAGCAGCACCCGTCCCACCGTGGTTTCGACGCGTTGCCCCTCCACCCGCACCAGGATGCGGGCGTGCAGGTCCACCGCGCCTTCGTCGAAGGCGATGCGCACCTCGCCCGGATTGGCGAAGATCTTTCCCGCTCCGGGGGCGCCATCGATGTCCCGGGTCATGTAGTAGATCCCGAGCACGATATCCTGGCTGGGCACGATGATGGGGCTGCCGTTGGCCGGGGAAAGGATGTTGTTGCTAGAGAGCATCAGCACCCGGGCCTCGATCTGGGCTTCCACCGAAAGCGGCACGTGCACCGCCATCTGGTCGC
>DJGG01000273.1:0-5556 GCA_002432195.1 Desulfobacteraceae bacterium UBA5852 | reverse complement strand
CGCTCCACCATCTTCTTGGCGCTCTTGACCGTGGAAACCAGGCCCTTCTGCTCGAGCCGATAGTAGATGAAGGGTTTGAAGAGCTCCAAGGCCATCTGCTTGGGCAATCCGCACTGTTGCAGGCGCAGATCGGGGCCTACGGTAATGACCGTACGACCGGAGTAGTCCACGCGCTTGCCCAGCAGGTTCTGCCGGAAGCGCCCCTGCTTGCCTTTGAGGGTGTCGCTCAGGGACTTCAGGGGACGCTTGTTGGTGCCGGTGATCACGCGGCCGTGGCGCCCGTTGTCGAAGAGCACATCCACGGATTCCTGCAACATGCGCTTCTCGTTGCGCACGATGATGTCCGGAGCGCGCAGATCAATGAGTCGTTTCAACCGGTTGTTGCGGTTGATCACGCGCCGGTAGAGATCGTTGAGATCCGAGGTGGCGAACCGCCCGCCTTCCAGGGGCACCAGGGGGCGCAGATCCGGCGGCAGCACGGGGATCACGTCCATGATCATCCACGCGGGGTCGATACCCGATTTGCGGAAGGCATCCACGATTTTCAGCCGCTTGGCCAGTTTCTGGCGCTTGGCGGCCGACCCGGTTTCGCGAATCTCCTTGCGCAGCTCCTTGTACAGCTCATCCAGATTGATCTGCTCCAGCAGGCTCTTGACGGCTTCGGCCCCGATGCCGGCGTCAAACTTGTTGCCGTAAGTCTCCAGCGCTTCCCGGTATTTCTCCTCGGTCAGCATCTGCCCGCGCACCAGAGGCGTCTCCTTGGGTTCCACCACGATGTAGCTGTCGAAATACAGCACCTTCTCCATGTTCTTGAGAGTCAGGTCGAGCAGGTTGCCGATCTTGCTCGGGAGGCTCTTGAGGAACCAGATATGCGAGACCGAGGTAGCCAGTTCGATGTGCGCCATGCGCTCGCGGCGCACCTTGGATTGGATCACCTCCACACCGCATTTCTCGCAGATGACGCCGCGGTGCTTCATGCGCTTGTATTTGCCGCAGTTGCATTCGTAATCCTTGGTGGGCCCGAAGATCTTGGCGCAGAACAGGCCGTCGCGCTCCGGTTTGAACGTTCGGTAGTTGATGGTTTCAGGCTTTTTGATCTCGCCATAGGACCACTTGCGAACCTGCTCGGGAGCGGCCAGGGCGATGCGGATGCCGGTATAGCGTCGCGGATCCGTGGGTTTGGCAAAAAAGTCGTATAACGTTTCCAAGGGGTGCTCTCCTTACGATTGATCGCCTTCCATGAGTTGAATATCCAGACCCAAGGCCTGGAGTTCCTTGGTCATTACCCGGAAGGATTCAGGCAGACCGGGTTCCAGGGTGTTCTGCCCTTTGACGATCTTTTCATACATGCGGGTCCGGCCCGCCATATCGTCGGATTTGACCGTCAGGAATTCCTGCAAGGCGAATGAGGCGCCGTAGGCCTCCATGGCCCAAACTTCCATTTCACCCAGACGTTGGCCGCCGAATTGCGCCTTGCCGCCCAGGGGCTGCTGGGTCACCAGCGAGTAGGGACCAATGGAGCGGGCATGGATCTTGTCGTCCACCAGGTGGTGCAATTTAAGCATGTACATGGCCCCGACGGTGATCTTCTCATCGAACGGCTCACCGGTGCGCCCGTCATAGAGGGTCATCTGGCCCGTGGAGGGCAGATCGGCCTCGGAGAGCAGCGCTTTGATCTCCTCTTCCTTGGCACCGTCGAAAACCGGTGTGGCCATGTGCAGACCGCGGCGGTAGTTGGCCGCAAATTCCTGTACCTCCTGGTCGGTCATGGCGGTGATGGATTTGCGCGTCGCCTCTTCGGCGAAAATTCGCTTGAGCTTGTCCCGCAGCGCCTTGAGCTTGTGCGCATCGAGCAGCGCGTTGATCTGGTCGCCCAGGCCCTTGGCCGCCAGCCCCAGATGGATTTCCAGGATCTGGCCGACGTTCATGCGCGATGGCACCCCCAGCGGATTGAGCACCATGTCCACGGGGGTACCGTCTTCGAAATAGGGCAGATCCTCCACCGGCAGGATACGGGAAACCACGCCCTTGTTGCCGTGCCGGCCGGCCATCTTGTCACCCACCGAGAGTTTGCGCTTCATGGCCACATAGACCTTGACCATCTTGATCACACCCGGCGGCAGATCGTCGCCGCGCTCAAAGCGGGTCATCAGCTGCTCGGTTTTTTCCCGCACACCGTCGGTCAGCCGCCGGTAGTCTTCCAGGGTGTCGTGGACTTCCTCGGAGAGCTTGGGATCGCTAAGCACGATGCCCTCCAGTTGCGCCAGGGGCACCTCCCGAAGGGCATCGCGTTCGATATCGCTATTCTTGGCGATGAGAATTTTCTTCCCAACCTTGATGGAGGAAAAGCATTTCTGCCCCACGAGCTTGGCGATCAGGCGCTCACGAATGACATCCTCGATGACCGCGATCTCATCGTCGCGGTTCTTGGCCAAATTGGCGGCATCGTCCTCCTCGATCTGGCGCGTTCGCTCGTCCTTGGCAGATCCGCGCCGAGAGAAAACCTTGGCATCGATCACGATCCCCTGCACGCCGGGGGGAACGCGCAAGGAGGTATCCTTGACGTCCCCGGCCTTCTCGCCGAATATGGCACGCAGGAGTTTTTCCTCGGGCGACAACTGGGTTTCACCCTTCGGCGTGATCTTGCCCACCAGGATGTCGCCGGGTTCCACCTCTGCCCCCAGCCGAATGATGCCGCTGTCGTCCAGGTCCTTGAGAGCCTCGTCCCCCACGTTGGGGATGTCGCGGGTGATGTCCTCCTTGCCCAGCTTGGTGTCCCGCGCCACAACTTCGAATTCCTCTATGTGAATCGATGTGTAGACACCGTCACGCACCAGGCGCTCGCTCACCAGGATGGAATCCTCGAAGTTGTAACCGCCCCAGGGCATGAAGGCCACGATCACGTTCTTGCCCAAGGCCAGTTCGCCGCGATCCGTGGCCGGTCCGTCGGCGATGATCTCGCCGGCTTTTACAACCTGGCCGCGTCGCACGATCGGGCGGTGATTGAAGCAGGTGTTCTGGTTGCTGCGCACGAATTTGGACAGGTTGTAAATGGTCACCAGGCGATTACGCGCACCGCGCGCCTCCGCGTCATCGTGGCGCAATACGATGCGCGCTGCGTCCACATCCACCACCACACCATCCCGCTGCGCGACAATGGCGACCCCCGAATCCCGGGCCACGACCCCCTCGATCCCCGTGCCCACCAGGGGTGCCTGGTTGATCAACAACGGCACCGCCTGGCGCTGCATGTTGGAGCCCATGAGCGCACGGTTGGCATCGTCATTTTCCAGGAAAGGAATCAACGAGGCCGAGACACTCACCAACTGATTGGGAGAGATATCCATCAGTTCGATCTCTTCCCTGGGAACCATCATGAACTCGCCGGCCACCCGTGAGGTCACCATGGGGTTGACGTAGCGCTTCTGGCTGTCCAGCGGGGCGTTGGCCTGGGCGATGGGGTGCGCCTTCTCCTCGAACGCGCTCAAGAATCGCACCTTCGAGGAAACCGTGGCCTCCTTGACGACGCTGTACGGGGTCTCGATGAATCCGTACTCATTGACCCGGGCGTAGGTGCTCAGGGACACGATGAGCCCGATGTTCGGCCCCTCCGGCGTTTCGATGGGGCAGATGCGGCCGTAGTGGGACGGGTGGACGTCGCGCACTTCGAACCCAGCGCGCTCCCGCGTAAGGCCACCAGGCCCCAGGGCGCTCAGACGGCGCTTGTGCGTGGTCTCGGACAATGGGTTGGTCTGGTCCATGAACTGGGAGAGCTGGCTGGTGCCGAAGAATTCCTTGATCACCGCCGATACCGGCTTGGGATTCACCAGGTCGTGGGGCATCAAGGCATCGACTTCCTGCAGGCTCATGCGCTCCTTGATCGCGCGCTCCATGCGCACCAGGCCGATGCGATACTGGTTTTCCAGAAGCTCCCCCACCGCGCGCACGCGCCGATTGCCCAGATGGTCGATATCGTCCACCATGCCCTGGGTGTCGCGGAGTTCCACCAGTGTCCTGGCGGTCAGCAGAATGTCTTCCTTCCGCAAAATGCGCAGTCCGATGTCGCTGTTGATCCCCAGGCGCTGGTTGATCTTCATGCGGCCCACACCGGAGAGATCGTAGTAGGTGGCCTTGAAAAAAAGATTGTCGATAAAATCCTGCGCCACTTCGGGGGTGGCCGGGTTTCCCGGCCGCAGCCGCCGGTAGATCTCGACGAGTGCCTCTTCCTTGCTCTCCACCTTGTCGAGGAGCAAGGTTTTGCGGATGGCGTCGCTGGAACTCATCCCATCGATGAAAAGAATTTCGAACTCATGAATGCCGGCTTCGGCCAGTTTTTCGAGGGTCTCCTCTTCGAGCACTTCGTTCGAACGGAATAGCACCTCGCCGGTGGCGGGGTTCCGCAGCGTTTTGGCGAACACCTTGCCTGGAAGATCTTCAGGAGCAATGGGGATCAGGTCGGTATTGAGGGTGGCCAGGCGCTTGACGGCCCGCTGGGTGAATATGCGGCCCTTCTTGACAATGGCCTCGCCGGTTTCCGAATCCTTGACATCGCGACTGGCGCGCTGCCCCTTGAGAAGGTCGGCATTGAAGGCCTTGAAATAGCGTTTGCCCTGAACGACGATGCGCTCCTGGCCGTAAAAATAGTTCAGCAGGTCCTCAGCGGTGTAGCCAAAAGCTTTGAAGAGAATCGTGACGGGAAACTTGCGGCGTCGATCGATGCGGATGTGCACGATGTCCTTGGGATCGATTTCCAGATCGATCCAGGAGCCGCGCACGGGGATGATTCGGGCGCTGTATATAATTTTGCCGCTGGAGTGGGTTTTGCCTTTATCGTGATCGAAAAAAACCCCGGAAGAACGGTGCAACTGGCTGACCACGACCCGTTCGGTCCCATTGATGATGAAGGTCCCCTTGTCGGTCATCAGGGGAATGGTGCCGAAATAGATCTCCTGCTCCTTGATGTCGCGAATATTGGAGGCCCCCGTTTCGGCATCCACGTCGTAGACCACCAGTCGCGCGGTGATCCGAATCGGAATCTCGTAGGTCATGCCGCGATGAATGCACTCCTCCACGCTGTGTTTTACTTCGGCAAAGCGGTAGGAGACAAATTCAAGAGAAGCGCTGCCGGTAAAATCCTTGATGGGGAATACGGACTTGAAGACCGATTGCAGGCCTATTTCGGCTCGCTTTTCGGGCGCTACGTCCATTTGCAGGAATCGGTTGTAGGAATCGCGCTGGACGCCGATCAAGTCCGGTATTTCGACAATCTGGGGAATTTTGCCGAAATTTTTTCTGATGCGTTTTTTGGCTAGGGTTTCAGCCATGGCTTCTCCCGTTGGGTCTGTTGTCGCGGTGGCGTGGGTCGGGGGGAAGGGTAGGCTTCCCCCCGACGAAGGGTTCTGCGGAGAGGGCCCTGACTACTTGATCTCGGCCTGAGCGCCGGCGCTCTCAAGCTGTTCTTTGATCTTCTGGGCCTCTTCTTTGGATACCGCTTCCTTGACGGGCTTGGGCACGCCTTCAACCAGGTCCTTGGCTTCCTTCAGGCCCAGGCCGGTG
>DJGG01000219.1:3702-4443 GCA_002432195.1 Desulfobacteraceae bacterium UBA5852 | reverse complement strand
GCGGCTGGCGGCGGCCGCCGCCAGCCCCTGGCTGCTGCCCTTGACCCTGGCCGGCGCCACCGTGGCGCACGGCGATGTGCGCTATGCGGACCGGGGCCTGGGGGAGCGCCTGCTGCACCTGGCCGCCCGGCAGCGCGGCGTTTCCGCCGAGGACCTGCGCCGGGCGCTGGTGGCGGACCTCGCACGCCGCCGCCGGGCCGCGGGGGCCACGGCCCTGGGCGATCTCATGGCCGCCCTCCGGGACTTCGCCGCCCGGCCCGGCCGAATCCACATCCGGGCCGCCCCCGGGGCTCCGGCGCCCTTGGGCGGTCTCCTCTGGCAGCCCCGGCCGGACGTCTGGACCGAGCGCCTGGGCATCACCGCCACCTACGCGCCCCAACCGCCGGAATGCTCCCCGGGCAACCCGCCCCCCGGCCTACTGCCAGGAGACCCCTGAGGTCTCCCGGAGGTAGGTCCGGGCGTCGACGTCCCCGAGGAAGGCGGCCTCCATGAAGTCCTGCATGGCCAGGTCCTCCTCCCCCGCCAGCAGATAAACCCGCCCGCGCCCGTAATAGTAATGCCCGCGCGCGGGCTCCTGCGCGATGGCCCGGGAGAGCGCCTCCACGGCCCGCTCGAAAAGCCCCAGCTCGCCGTAGGCCACCCCCAGCTGGAAAGCCGCCTCGGCCAGCCGGGGTTCCAGCGTCAGGGCCTTCTGGAAGCAGCGCACGGCCCCCTGGTAGTTCCCATAGGCCGACAGCAGGC
>DJGG01000219.1:0-3660 GCA_002432195.1 Desulfobacteraceae bacterium UBA5852 | reverse complement strand
AGGCCGCCGCGGTCCATCCAGAAATCCGCGGTGCCCTCCTCCGGTGCCGTCGCACCGATGCCCGGGGACGCGCCCGCCGCGGCGCGCACCACCGGGGCGGTGAGGACCGCGCCCATGGGGGCCCCGGCGGCCTGCCGGCGCGGCAGCCGCCGCATCAGGTCATGGAGGTCGGCGGCGGCCATGATCGTGCGCAGGGAGGCGCGCCCGCCGTCCAGGCGCATCTGGGCCGTGAGGGTTCCCGGCCGCCACGCGGCCGCGCGGGGCTCCGCACCCGCCGGGGACGACCAGGCCTGGAGAATCGCCCCCAGGTCGGCCTCCAGGCGCATGGTGGGCCCCTCGGCGGGACCCGNNCTCCACGCCGGCGCTTGCCGCAGCAGCCGCGCCAGGGTAGCGTCGTCGGAGGCCGTGAGCAGCAGGTCGCCCAGGGTGGTCACCCGGGTTTCCACAGGAGAACGGCCCGCCGGGGAAGCCCCCCCCGGAAGCGGGCCTAGGCGCAGGGCGCTGCGGTAACCGGCCACCGGGCGGCCGGCCACCACCGAATCGGCGGTGCGCTCCAGGATCGGCTGGGGGGCAACGGATTGTGTGGCCGCCAGGGCCGCGGCCATCTGCCGACTGTAGGCCTGCATGCCGGGGAGATAGACCGCCTCCACGAATGTCTCCGGATCGGCGGAGGGGTGCAGAACGTAAACCGCCTCGAAGTCCACCCCGCCCCGGGCGGTGGGACGCATCCCACCGGCCATTTCGCCGGTGAAATCCCGGGTCAGGTCGGCCACGACGCCCAGGTCGAGGCCCAGCCGGCGATAGACGGGCCCCAGGGCGGCCTCCGCGAGCTGCATCATACCGCGCAGGTTGTACGGCCGGGATTGGAAGCGCACCGGGTAATCCAGGGCGTAGCCCCCCAGGCGGTCCGCGCCGCCGCCCGGCTGCAGGACGCCCGCCATGAAACTGCCCTCGGCGGCCACGGCCTCCAGGTCCAGCACCACCTCATCGCCAAGCCCCTCCAACCCCAGGCGGAGACGGTTCAACTGGGCCAGGGTGTCCAGGACGCTTTCCAGCGCCGCGTCATCCGTGACCGTGGCCCCCGCGGCCGGGGGAGGCAGTTGGCGCAGGGCTTCCCGCAGCTTGGGCCGCCAGAGGTTCAGGATCTCCGCGGCGGCCAGATCCAGGCTCAGGAGGCCGCGCCCCGGCCGGCGCGCGGCCTCCACCAGGGCGCTTTCCAGGCCCGGGGCCGGTACGGTGGATCCTCCCGGGGGCAGGGTGAGGACATAATAGTCCTCCCTGGCCGAAGCCCCGAAGGCGGCGCGAAAGCTTTCGTTGGGGGTGCGGAAGGGGATCAGGGCCCGCCAGGCGCTGCGTTGGCCGTCGTGGCGCATCCCCAGCACCACGGCCCGGGCGGGATCGAGCCAGTCGGTGCCCTGGAACAGGCCGCGCAGACCGGCCGAGGGGGCCGTCCCGGAAGCCCCGTCCAGGGCGGCCAGTCGGTCCACCAGGCGCAACAGGCCCTCCAGGTCGTTGATCTGGATCAGCACCGGGGGGCGCGCAGCGGCGCCGGGGACGGCCGGGGCCGCGGCAGGGATGATCAGCAGCGCCATCCCGGCCAGCAGCGCCAGGAGGCAGTGGATGCGGTGGGCATACGTCGTCATGGGTTCGATTCCCCTTCCGGCAGGCTGCCAACGCCTTGTGGCAGGTGATGGATGACCGGGATTTTATATACCATATCGCCGGGCGCGGCAAATCGCCCCCAGTCGGGGGGCTTGATCCCGGCGGCGCAATTGCGTAACCTGGGCCCCATGACCTTGCCGGGGGGCCTGCGCCAGGCGCCCACGGCTTGGGAACGAAAGGAACACCCATGACGTTCTTTACCATCCACCCCCTGGCGGTGGGCATCAACGAGACCGACCAGGGGGTCATGACCTACCTGCGGGACTACGGCAAGCGCATCCTGCTGCCCATCTACGCCTTCTACCTGGAGGGGGAGGAGCGGAGCATCCTGGTGGACACCGGCATGGACGAGTTCATGGTTCCACCGGGGGCCGAGGAAGCCTGCGGCTTCCCGATCCTGGACTTCGAGGCGGCCCTGGCCTCGGTGGGGCTGCGCCCCGAGGGCATCGATGTCATCATCCACACCCACCTGCACAANNTGCGAAAACGACTACAAGTGCCCCCGGGCCACGATCTATGTCCAGGAGGATGAACTGGCCTTCTGCCGCGCCCCCCACCCCATCGACCACCGCTACAGCGCCGACCTCCTCGAGGGGCTCACGGTGGTGACCCTCAAGGGGGACGCCGCCGTCTGCGACGGTATCGAGGTCATCGCCTCCCCGGGCCACACGGTGGGGGGCCAGTCGGTGGCCGTGCGCACCCGCGCGGGGCGCGCCGTGATCACCGGCTTCTGCTGCAACGCCAAGAATTTCCCGGCCTCGGGACCCGCCGTGGCCTCCGGGGTGCATATCGATGCCTCCCAGGCCTACGACTCGGCGCAGAAAATCAAGCGCCTGGCCGATATCCTGATCCCCGTGCACGAGGTGGCCGTGGGGCGGCGCCGCACCATCCCGTGACCCTGGCCGCCCGCCGGCCCGACCGCCGGGGGGCCGGACGCCGCCCGGGGTTTACAGCCGGCTCCGGAGTCGCCATACTGAAACCATCGAACCGTCCGGCGGCCAACCGTGTCGCCGATCCCTCCCGGAAATCCGAGCCCTCGCCATGGCCGTGGAAAACGACATCGTGCTGATCCACTTCGAAGGCCAACCCATGACCTTCGCGCGCATCGAGGCCATCCTGCCCGACGCCAAGCGCGACTGGTACCATGTCAAGCTGCTGCTCCTCCAGGTGCCGCCCCAGGTGGCCACCTGGATCCTGCGGGACATCTATATCGACGGGGCCGAATTCACCATGAACGGCAAGCGCATGCGTCTGGAGAAAGTCGCGGCCCCGCCGGAACCCGATGGCCATCCCGCCGACCCGGGGCCTGAGGCGCCATCCCCCTCCGGCCAGGGGGGCCGGGTGATCTCNNGGCCGCGCAAGCCGTGAGTTCCTCAGCCCCTGTGATCCTGTCGGCCTCCCGGCGCACCGACATTCCGGCTTTCTACCTGGACTGGTTCCTGGCGGGTGTGCGTTCCGGGAGCTTCACGGTGGAAAACCCCTACAACGGCCGCCGCACCACCGTGAGCGCGGCACCGGCCGACGTGCACAGCATCGTCTTCTGGTCCAAGAATTTCGGGCCTTTTCTCGCGGCGCGGGCCGACGAGCGCCTCCAGCGGCGGGGCTATCGGCTCTTCTTTCACTTCACGGTCAATTCCGCGGACCGCCGCCTGGAGCCCCACGTGCCCCCCCTCGCCCGGCGGCTCGCCCAACTCCGGGAGCTGAGCCGGCGCTGCGGCCCCGCCGCCGTCACCTGGCGTTTCGACCCCATCTGCTGCTTCACCACGGCCGACGGCCGCCCGGGGGACAACCTGGGGGATTTCGAGCGCATCGCCGACGGGGCGGCCGCCTGCGGCATCACCCGCTGCATCACCAGTTTCGTGGACGACTACGCCAAGGTCCGCCGGCGCATCCAGGAACGGCCGGGGCTCCGCTTCCAGGCCCCGGCGCCGGAAACCCAGGCGGAGATGCTCGTCCGTCTGGCCGGGCAACTGGCCGCGCGTGGCATCCAACTCGCCG
>DJGG01000141.1:11992-58796 GCA_002432195.1 Desulfobacteraceae bacterium UBA5852 | reverse complement strand
TGTTTATCCACAGGCTGTTAGGCGATCCTGGGCATACATTCAATGGCCGTCGATGACCGATGCCTACTCGAGACGGCGGCGTTTTTAGGCCCGGACGGTTGTGTCCGGCACGCGCTTGACGTTATAGTGGGCTCGCCGACGCCTGCCGGCCAGGCACCGGGAACCATGGGGGATCGACTAAAATGTGTGGCGGGCGGCGCGGGCCAGATATCGCCGGATCAACCGGCGCAGCAGGGAGGCGGCGACCCCCAGGGCCATCAGCAGGAGCAGAGCCGGCAGCCAGGCGTAACGCAGCCATGCCGGGGACTCCAGGGCCACCGACAAGCCGCAGGCCGCGAAACCCATCACCAGGAGCATGACGGCCGCCGTGATCAGGCAGGTGCGATCGGAGTCGTACCAGGGAACAATGATCCGTCGGAACACCGGGACGCGGTCGTCGTTCATGGCGCAGCCACCTTCCCGGCACCCCGTGGGGGTGCCGGATGCGGATGGGGTCGGTTTGATCGGGGAGCGCGATCAGGCATGCGCTCCCCACATCCTGCGCCCATGCCATAAACCGAAGCCAAAAGCAAGTTCGGCCAAGGAGGTAAGGTCATCATGGTTGCTGGTCCCCGGGGCGGCACACGCGGTCTGGTTGTGCTGGTGGCGATGTTCTGGCTGGCGGCAATTCCGGGGTGCGCGGTGCGGCCGGCCATGCTGACGATGACCGACACGCAGGCCCGCCATGCCTCCGGCACGATCCTGGCCGGCGCGAACGGCCGTCCCCTGACCTGGGAAGCGTTGGTGAAAGACCTGGCCACGGCGCGGGTCGTCTATGTGGGGGAGATCCACACCAATCCGGAGCACCACGCCATCCAGGCCCGTCTGATCCGTGAGCTGGCGCGGCGCCACCCCGATCTGATGGTGGGACTGGAGATGTTCGATCACCGCTACGACCCGGTCCTGGCCCGCTGGAGCGCCGGAACCCTGGAGGGGGCGGCGTTTGTGGCCGCTTCCCATTGGTACGCGCGCTGCGTCGGGTGGCAATTCGATTTCGACCTCTACGCGCCGGTGTTCGAGGCCGTTCGGGAGCTGGGCCTGCCGATGGTGGGTCTGAACGCGCCCTTCCACCTGCCCCCCAAGATCGCTGCGGGGGGGCTGGCCAGCCTCCTGCCCGAGGAGCGGCGCCTGCTGCCCGACAGCATCGATCTCGGCGATGCGGAGCATCGGGCGCATGTGGAACCCACATTTCGGCAGCATCCCTTTCCGCGACCCGTAAAATTCGAGCATTTCTACGAGGCCCAGTGCACCTGGGAAGACACCATGGCGGACGCCATTGCCCGCAAGATTGGCAGCAGGTCCATGGTGGTTTTGTGCGGCAACGGGCATATCGTGCGCAAGTTCGGCATACCCAACCGGGCCTTGCGCCGCAACGGCCTGGATTTCCGGACGGTTTACCTGGCGCCGGTGGGCACCCGGGCCGAGGGCCGCGATGCCGATTACATCTGGGCCACGCCCTGAGCGCGTCTCCTCCCATCCGATTCCATATGTTGATGTTAAATGTTGACAGCACACAAGATGTTGTGCTAGAAGCCGCTCATTTGACGGGTGAGACCGTCCAGGCCAGCCTGGATCACCCCCTCAAGCGTTGCCCGGTTCACTGATCCGTTCCCGATCGCCAGTCCGGGCCGCCACCCCGGCCGCCGGTGGCCGACGGTCTCCTGGCCAGTCCGGCGGGCGGCGGTGGGCCGTCAAGTCTCCAGAGCCCTTACCGAAAACCCGTTTTATCCAATGAGGTGCCCGTGTTCGAACTGATCCGCAAACGCGACGGACGTGTGGTCGATTTCGACTCTTCCAAAATTACCGCCGCCCTCGCCAAGGCCGGTGAGGCCACGGAAGAATTCACTGCCCGTGACGCGCGCAAGCTGACGCTGCGGGTGCTCACCCTGGCCCACGAGATGCGGCTCCCGCCGCCGCCCTCGGTGGAGGACATTCAGGACATCGTGGAGCGGGTGCTGCTGGACTCGCCTTACTACCGCACGGCCAAGGCTTACATCATCTACCGCGAGCAGCACGCCCAGATTCGCAATCTGGCCACCCGCACCAACGTGGACCTGGTGGAGCACTATATTCAGAAGCTCGATTGGAAGATAAAAGAAAACAGCAATATGTGCTATTCCCTGCAGGGGCTCAACAACTACATCTCCTCGGATGTGACCACCGAGTACTGGTTGCACCGGATCTACCCCCCGGAGATCCGGCGGGCCCACCGGGAGGGCGACTTCCACATCCACGATCTCAGCCTGCTGTCGGTCTACTGCGTGGGCTGGGATCTCAAGGATCTGCTCCTGCAGGGCTTCCGGGGCGTGGAGGGCAAGGTGGAAAGCGGTCCGCCGCGGCACCTCCGGTCGGCCCTGGGGCAGATCGTCAATTTTTTCTACACCCTCCAGGGGGAGGCGGCCGGAGCCCAGGCCATCGCCAACTTCGACACGCTGCTGGCCCCCTTCGTGCGCTTCGACGGCCTAGGGGCCGACGATGTGCGGCAGGCGCTCCAGGAGTTCGTCTTCAACATCAACATTCCCACCCGCGTGGGCTTCCAGACACCCTTCACCAACATCACCCTCGACCTCCAGGTCCCGGCCATTCTCAAGGATCACCCGGTGATCGTGGGGGGCGCGTACCAGCAGGAGACCTACAGCGGATTCCAGGCGGAAATGGATATGATCAACCGGGCCTTCGCCGAAGTGATGATGGAGGGCGACGCGCGCGGCCGTGTTTTCACCTTCCCGATCCCCACGTACAACATCACCGCTGATTTCGATTGGGCACGCCCCGGGCTGGAGCCTCTCTGGCGCATGACCGGCAAGTACGGGATTCCTTATTTTTCCAACTTCGTCAACTCGGACATGTCCCCCGATGACGCCCGGTCCATGTGCTGCCGCCTGCGCCTGGACAATCGCGAGCTGCTCAAGCGCGGCGGGGGGCTGTTCGGCGCCAATCCCCTGACCGGCTCCATCGGAGTGGTCACCGTCAACCTTCCGCGCCTGGGGTATCGGGCCAGTGACGAAGAAGACTTTCGCAACCACCTGCGCCGCTTGGTTCTTCTGGCCCGGGACAGCCTGGTGATCAAACGCAAGGTGCTGGAGAACTTCACCGACAAGAACCTCTACCCTTACTCCAAGTACTATCTTCGAGAGGTTAAGGCCGGCGCCGGCGCCTACTGGAAGAACCACTTTTCCACCATCGGGATCGTGGGCATGAACGAGGCCTGCCTGAACTTCCTGGGCACGGACATCGGCAGTCCCGAAGGGCGCGCCTTCGCCCTCCGGACCATGGACTATCTGCGGGACCTCATCGGCGAGGTCCAGGAGGCCACCGGAGATCTCTTCAACCTGGAGGCCACGCCGGCCGAGGGGACCTCCTATCGGCTGAGTCTCCTGGACAAGGAGCGCTTCCCCGGCATCCGCTGCGCCAACGAGGATGCGGTGGCCTCCGGTGCCGCCCCCTATTACACCAACTCCACGCAACTTCCCGTGGACTACACCGACGATCTCTTCGAAACTCTCATGCTCCAGGACGAGCTGCAGGCCAAGTACACGGGGGGGACGGTTCAGCATCTCTTCCTGGGGGAGATGGTGGACGACACGGCCGCCGTCAAGGCCTTGGTCTGGAAGGTGGCCCATGCCTTCAAGCTGCCGTATTTCACCCTGACGCCCACCTTCAGCGTCTGCCCCGCGCACGGGTATTTGCGCGGGGAGCAACCGGAATGCCCCGAATGCCGCCAGGAGACGGAGGTCTATTCCCGCATCGTGGGCTACCTGCGGCCGCTCAAGCAGTGGAACGACGGCAAGCAGGCCGAATTCAGGCTCCGGCGCACGATCACCTGGGAGGCCTCCATGGCTGAGCGGCCGGTGCACCCCCTCGGCCGGGAAGGTGAACCCCAGGAGCCGGAGGCGAAAATTCCGGCCCATGCGCCGCGCGCGCGGACTTCCTGAGGGCGCGGTGCCGGCATCACAGATAGTCCTCGGCGGGTTGCAGCCCCACAGCCTCATCGATTTCCCGGGGACCGTGGCCTGCGTCGTTTTTACCCGGGGCTGCAATTTCCGCTGCCCCTTCTGTCACAATCCCCGAATGGTGGAGGGCGACGACGCGCCGCTGGTGGCAAGCGATCGCCTGTGGAATTTCCTGGAGCGCCGGCGCGGCTTGTTGGCCGGCGTGGTGGTTTCCGGCGGCGAACCCCTGCTCCAGCCCGGCATCGCCGACTTTTGCGCACGGTTGCGCTCCCTGGGGTACCGGATCAAGCTGGACACCAACGGCAGCCGGCCGGAAGTGCTGGCCCAATTGTTTCACGCCGGTCTGTTGGACTACGTCGCCATGGATCTGAAAACCCTTCCCGAGACCTATGCGAGCCTTTGGCCGGGAGGTGACCCGGAACTGGTGCGGCGCAGCCTGGAACTGGTCATGGCCTCCGGGGTGGACTACGAGTTTCGCACCACCTGTGTGCGGCCCCTGGTGGACGAGCAGGTCATGCGGCGCCTGGCCCGTCTGGTGCAAGGTGCGCGCCGGTACGCCCTGCAGCGCTTCCGGGGTTCCGGTCCGCTCTTGCGGCCCGAGGCCTTCAGCGCGCCCGGCACCTACGCTGCCTGTGACGAAACCCAGATACGGCGCTTTGAGGCCATTCTGGCGCCGGTCGTCACCCGCTGCCTGCTGCGCTGAAGCGCCGCTTTTCTCCCGCCCGCCCCGATCGCCGCGGGGTTTGCGCAACACCAGCGCCGCCGTGCTACCAACCGTTGATGCGCCCCCAGGTGCCCAGCACCGCGCTGGAACCGTCCACCACCACATAGCGATCGTGCATGGCCGCGGTGGCGCAGGCATGCTGGGGCAGGATGCGAACAGCCCCGCCGACGGGGAAAGCCTCGGGACGGAGGGGGAGGCCCCCGCGACGGGCAATGACGCCGTGCTCCTGGGTGACGCTGCGCACGATCAGGTCGCCCACCGGCGCGCCGTCCAGACCGCAGACCAGGCCGTAGCCCTCGTCCCGCTGGGGGTCGGCCAGGCCGCGGTCGCGGGACAGGGCCATCCATCCCGCATCCACGATGACCCAACCCTTGGACGGTTGGTGGCCGATGACCGAGGCCAGCACGGAGAGGGCGATTTCTTCCACCGCGCATACCCCCAGGCCGGCCATCACCAGGTCGTGGAACATGTAGACTCCGGCCCGGACCTCGGTTACCCCCGTGAGATCCGCGGCGAAACGAGCCGTGGGGGAGGATCCGATGCTCACCACCGGGCAGGGCAGGCCCGCGGCGCGCAAGGCTTCCGCTGCGGTTACGGCGGCCTGCCGTTCCCGGAGGGACATGGCCCGGATGGCCTCGATGCTGTCGCAGGCATAAGCTCCTCCGGCATGGGTCAGGACCCCCCGCAGAGACACGCCCTCCAGGCGCTGCAGCGCCTGCCCGACCGTCACCAGGCGCGGGTCCGTGGGGAGCAGGCCGGAACGTTCCCCGTCGCTGTCGATTTCGATCAGCAGGGGGAAGACCACGGAATGTTCACGGCCCTTGACGGAGGCGGCCTGCGCCTGTTCCACGGAATCCAGGAGCAGGGTCAAGCGGGCCCCGCGGCGGATGAGATCTGCCGCGTGGTCGAGTTTGACCGGAGCGATGCCCACGGCGTAAAGGAGATCGGTGATGCCATGGGCGAAGAAATAGTCCGCCTCCTTGAGGGTTGACACGGTGATGCCCTGGCCGGGCTCCAGGGCCCGGCGGAGCACGTCGATGCTCTTGGCGGTCTTGCCATGGGGACGCAGGGTCACACCGCGGTCGGCGAGGCGACGGGCCATGGCGGCGATATTGCGGTCCAGCTTCCCCCTGTCCAAAACCAGGCAGGGGGTTTCCATTGCCTCCAGTTCCATGGTTGGCCTCTCCTCTGGTGGGCGCTTCGGAAAAACCCGGTCGGGTTATGCCGTTTTCCGAAGCGCGGGATTCCGGGTCAGTTCCCGGGAAGGCGCCGCGGGTGCCGCATTCCGGCGGGCGCCTGAAGGCGCTGGGGGGATCGCCCGCCCCTGCCGGGCCGTGGGCGGAGGATTGCGGCCGAAGTGCTCAGAACAGCAGGCGGATGGCCAGGCTGGCCTGCACCACGGACACCGCCATGGTGGCGTAGAGGATAAAAAGCGAGATGGGCAGCCGGAACTCGTCGCGCCCCTTTTTCAGAAAGTACATGTGAATCAGGAAAGCCAAAAGCCCCCCGGCGCTGAGCACCAGAGAAATGGCCAGGCCGGCCGGGGATCGGCGGTCAACCAGCACCAATCCATAGAGAATCAGGAAGAGCATGGGGAAGTGGAGCAGAAGGAAGAGCGTGATGCCCCCCGAAAGGCGGAAGAGTTCCCATTCCTTCCAGTAGGCGGAGTCGATTTCGTGGTTGATCAGCAGGACGGCATTGAGCAGGTAGACCCAGAAGAGCACCTCGTACACGATGGCGGCCCCCTTTTACCGCATGGTTGCGCCCGCAAGAACCCAAAGGCCAGCGACAGGCCGCCGGCGCCGCGGGGAATTCCGACTTGCCAATCATGTGCAATCCGGGCATGCTGATGGTGAGCGGGGGCCCCTGGACCCGTGCCTTTCTCGAGGGGGGGCGGCAACGCCCCCCAGCGGACACCACCGGTCCGGGTGGGGCGGTTCCTCCGGCCACACCCCCCGCCACCCATCACCCCAAGGCCAGGCCGCGCGCACGCTCGTCAGCGCGGCCGGCCGTTCACCGTACGAGGAGGGATAGGCATGGCCAGGCGCAAGGAAAACGGCCCCGGAACCTCGGACGGCCCGCCCACTATCCGGGTGTGGGACCTGCCGACGCGCCTCTTCCATTGGCTGCTGGTGGTTTGCGTCGCTCTTTCCTATGTCAGCGGCCGGACCGGCGGCAATGCCATGCGCTACCACCTCTGGAGCGGCGGAGCGATCCTGGGCCTCATCCTGTTCCGTCTGGCCTGGGGCCTGGTGGGCGGGCGCCACGCGCGTTTCGCCGATTTCGTGCGCGGGCCGGCGGCCGCGGCCCGTTACGCCCGGGACCTCTGGCGCCGGCAGGCTCCCCGGCATCCGGGGCACAATCCCCTTGGCGGCTGGTCCATCCTGGCGATGCTCGCCAGCCTCCTGTTGCAGGCTGTCACCGGTCTCTTCGCCAGCGATGACATTCTCACCGAAGGCCCTCTGATGCCCTTGGTGAGCAAGGCCGCCAGCGATTTCCTCACCCGGCTCCACCGTCTCAACCAGCAGGTGGTCGTGGCGCTGGTGGCGCTCCACCTCGCCGCCATCATGTTCTACTGGCTTCGGGGCGAAAACCTGGTGACGCCCATGATCACGGGCCGGAAGGAGTGGTATGGCACCGCCCCCGCGCCCGAAGGCGATCGCCTCGGGCGGGCGGCCTGGATTGCGGGGTCGGTGGCCCTGGCCGTCTATTTCCTGGTACGTTGACGGTGCGCGCACCCAGGGCCTGCCGGTTATCCCGCCCCCTGGCGATCCCCTGCCGGTCGGCTATTTGCGGTACGCGGAGTGGCAGTTTTTGCAGCTCTGGGCCGTGCGGCCGAACTGCTCCTTGATGGCCGGCAGGTCTCCACCCTCGGCCACGATCGCCAACTGGGAGGTTTCGTTTTCCAGCGCCTGGGCGGCCTGTTCGAAGGTGTCCTTGTTCTTGAAGGCCTCGGGTTTCAGCGATGTATCGCCTTTGTCGCTGCCGGGTTCCATGAAGGCCTCCCAGGGAAGTCCCGCGAAGGTCTCCACCAGGGCCGCATTGTTGGCGAACTCGTCCAGGTCGTAATCCCGGTCCCCCTTGACCATGGCGGCCAGGCGCCCGAAGTGCTGGCCGATCAGGACCATGACCGCTTGGCGGTAGGCAATGGCCTCCTCGGGCTTGGCAAACTGCCCCCAGGCGCTCCCCATCAGGACACTCACCACGATTGTCATGACCACCAACACTGCCGACAGGCGTTTCATAACCGTCTTCCTCCTCGGTTGAACAGGGTTGCGCGGGCCCCGGGGCAGTGCCCCGCACCACGCGGGCCGGCGGATGCGAATGGCGGGCGGCCAGCCGTCGAGGCGGCCACCATCCATTATTAGCGCATCTCGGCTGGGAGTAAAAGAGGCATCGCGCCTTGTCTTTCGGCCCTGTGACGGATTTTCGGCCCCCGGCCCAACGGATCAGGTGCGCGTGCCGCCGGAGGCCCGCCGCCAGCGGAGCCAGTAGGCCCACCCCAGGACCAGGCAAAAAAGCACCAGCGCCGCCGTAACCCAGTGGAGATGCCGTCCGATCAGTTCCTCGTTCTGGCCGAACCAGTAGCCTGCCAGCGCCAGGACGGTCACCCAGATTCCCGCCCCCAGGGCCGTGGCGAGGCAGAAGCGCCACAGGCTCATGCGGGCGATGCCGGCGGGCAGGGAGATGTATTGGCGGATCCCCGGGAGCAGGCGTCCGATAAACATGCTGATGTGGCCGTGGCGATGGAAAAAACGATCGGCTTTTTCCAGGGAGTGGGCACTGATCAGGAGATAGCGTCCATAGCGTTCCAGGAACGGGCGGCCGAGCTTCAAGGCCAGCCAATAGTTGAAGACGGCTCCCAGGAGGCTGCCCAGGGTGCCGGCCAGCAGCACCATTGACATGCTCATCTCGCCGGCAGCCACGAGATAGCCGGCCGGGGGGATGACGACCTCGCTGGGGAACGGGAAAAAGGAGGACTCCAAGAACATGAGGGCCACAATGCCCGGATACCCCCAGTGCCCGATGGTCTGGGTCAACCAGGCGACAATTTCGTGAAACACGCCTTATCCTCCGCGGATGGTTGGCATCGCGGGCACGTGGCCTCCCCGGGGAGGCTGCCCGCCCGTCCGCCGGTACTCCCGGCGACCGCCCGGACACTTTACGTCAAAAGGGACGCGATGCCAATGGCCGGTGGCGGCCCCAGGCGGGGCACGTCCCTCAGCGGACCACCGCCAGGCCCAGGGCCCGGGCGTAGCGCTCCAGGGCCGTACGCACGGCCTCGCCGTCCACCGGCATGGCGGGGATGGCGGTGCCCGTAGCCTCGAAACGCAGGGCACACACCTGCAGGGTGCCCTCCCGGCGCCGGGCCTTGAGATCCACCCGGGCCACCAGGTGATCGCCGGCCAGGACGGGGAGGCAGAAATAGCCGTAGCGGCGCTGGCCTGCGGGCTTGAAGATCTCCAGGACCTGATCGAAGCCGAAAAGGCGCCGGACCCGTCCGCGGTCCCACAGCAGGGGGTCGAAGGGGGATAGCAGCACTCCCCGGTGGCGCCGGGGCCGGAGGCGGTCGAGGCGCAGGGCCAATTCCCGGTCGGCGGGCCGGATCCAGCCCGGGGTGGGACGGTTCACCGGGTGGGCGAGCGCGCAGGGGGCGACCATCCCCTTGGTCGCCAGGCGCGCCAGGGCCGCATCCACCTGGGGCTTGAGTCCGGTGAGGCGCCAGGTGGCCGCAAGGGTCCCCGAGGAAGCCCAGCCATGACCCTCCAAGGCCTTCAGCAGCAGGCGCTCCAGGCCTTCCTCCGGGGGCAGGGGCCGGAGGCGCAGGGCTTCCGGGATAACCCGCTCGGTCAGGTCGTAGGTGCGCTGGAAGTGCCGCCGTTCCCGCACGGCCAGATCGCCGCGGGACCAGAGCGCCGTGGCCACGCGTTTGGCGACGTTGAGATCCCACCAGCCGCGGCCCCCGCGCCCCTCCAGGTCGGCGGAGCGCAAGGGACCCGCATCGCGGATGCGCTGGAGCAGGTCCGTGGCCACCGCCGGATGCCGGCCCACCAGGTCCCCCCACCAGGGGTGGCGGTGGAAGGTCTGCCGGCGGAATTCGAAGGCCGGGTAGAGCTCGAGGGGGATCCAGCTTGCCTCATGGCCCCAGTACTCGAACAGGGGGGCCCCCGGCTGCAGCAGGCTTTCCCCCGATGCCGGGTCGAACCCCTGGAGCCGCGACAGCAGGACGATCACATGGCTGCGCGCCCCGGCCACGCTCACGGTGTCCAATTGGAGGTAGCCGAAGCGGCCGATAACCTCGAGGGCGGCCGCTGGTGCGCCAGCGCCGGCTCCGGCCTGGGGGAAACCGGTCCACTCCGGCTTCAGCAAGCCGGCCCGGGCCAAGGCCAGGCGGCGCGCCTGGCGCACGGTCAAGGCGTGCATGGCCGTCGGCCGGTCGGCAGGCAGCGCAGAGTGTATGCCTTGCGGTGCCTCATGGGCGTTTCCAGGTTGCCGCGATGACCCGCAGCCAATTCCCGTGGGCCAGGCGGCGCAAGTCCTCGGGGCCAAACCCCTGGGCCGCGAGGGCGTCCAGGAGCCGAGGGAATCCGGTGACGTCCCCGACATCGCGGGGAATCGACGTGCCGTCCAGGTCCGACCCGAAGGCCACGTGGTCGATGCCCATGCGCTCCACCAGATACGCGAAGTGCCGTATCACCAGGTCCAGGGGCGCATCCCCCTCGCGCCGGCCGTCGGGGGTGAGATCGCTGATGGCGAAGGTGACCCCCACCACGCCGTGACTGTCGGCCACTGCGGCCAGTTGGTCGTCGGTGAGGTTGCGCGAGCGGGGAGCCAGGGCATGCGCCGCCGTGTGGCTCACCACCAGAGGGGCGCGGGAGATGCGGGCCGCGTCCCAGAAGCCGCGGGCGTTCAGATGCGCCAAGTCCACCAGCAGGCCGAGATCGTTGCAGGCCCGCACCAATTCCTTGCCGGCGGCGGTCAACCCCGGGCCGATGTCCGGAGTTGACGGGAATTTGAACGGGACCCCCCAGCCGAAGGCATTGGCGCGGCTCCAGGTGATGCCGATGGAGCGCAATCCCTGGCGGTAGAAGTCCTCGAGCCGCTGGAGACGGGCGTCGATGGCCTCGGCCCCCTCGAAATGCAGCACCATGGCCAGCACCCCGCGCGCCAGGCAGGCGTGCAGTTCGTCCGTGGTGCGCACCACCGCCACCCCGCCCCCGGAGTCGGCCGCCAGCCGCCGGGCATCCCCCAGGAGGCGCGCGCTGAAGGCGGCGGCGTGGTCGGGATCGATGGGATCGGCGAGCCGCACCTCGTAGGCGCCGGCCGACTGATGGATCATCTCCGGCACCCAGGGCCCCGCGGGACCGGGGGTGGGAACGAAGATCGCAAACAGGCCGCCGGCGTAGCCGCCCTCCCGGGCGCGGGGCAGGTCCAGGTGGCCGGTGGCGCTGCGCGTGAAAAAGGAGCGACCTTTGCCGCGTTCCGGCAGGTGCAGATTCAGCAGGGTGTCGTTGTGCCCGTCGAATACGGGCATGCGGAGGGCTTCGCTTCGGGAGGGCATTCCGGCTCCTTGACAGGCTCTGGTGCGCAAAGCCCGCAGCGGCGCGCAAGATCCGGCGGTTCAGGGCGGCGCCGGGTCACCCGCCGGTCTTAGCCGGGACCGTGGCCGCAGGTTGCGCCTCACTCGGGCAGCTTGAGCTTTTGCCCCGGGCGGATGGGGTCGTCGGCCTGGAGGTTGTTGGCGGCGCGCAATTCCGCCACGGTGGTTTTGTGGTGCAGGGCAATGCGGAAGAGGTTTTCGCCCCGCCCCACGGTGTGGTAAGCGGTGCCGCCGACGGGGGCCGCGGGGGGGTCGGCCGCGGCCGCGGCGGGCGCTGCGGCCGGCGTGAGGCGGGCGTCGAGTTCCTCCAGGCGCCGGGTCAGCATCTCGCGGGCCTGGTGGGCGTCGCTCAGGGCGCGCCCCAGGGCCTGGATCTCGAGTTCCAGCTGCTGCAGCCGCTCGTCCAGGGGCGTCCGGTCCGCGCCGCTGTCTTCCAGGGCACGCAGGCGATCATCCAACGCCGGGTAACGGGGGTCGGATGCCGTGCCCGGGCCGCGGAGCCACCAGAAGGCCGCCGCCACCAGAAGGCCGGCCAGCAGACAGCCGGCCAGGCGGTAACGGCGGGGCCGCGCTTGATCGTTTTCGGGGGCCATGGGGGTAAGCTCCTCAATGGCTTCTTCGTCGGCCATCAGCGGCGGGTGGCCGGCATCCGCGGGTGCACTGGCAGCGTGCTCCCGGAGAGCGGCGCGCGTCCAACGCATTTCGGCATCCACGTAGCGCGCCACCTGGGCAACATCCGCATCGGCGATGCGGCCGATTTCACACCCCAGGGTCATGCGGTTGTGGGAAGAATCGGCCTGGAGCCACTTGACGGCCAGCTGCACGGGTTCACTGAAGCGGATCGTGGCCGTGCCTACGATCTTCTCGAGCAGGAGGACCGGTGCCTGGACCATGTCCCCGGCATCCTTGCCCTCGAGGACCAGCCGGAAGCCGATGCGGCTGATGTCCACGATGGAGGCGGGAACCGCACCGGGAGCGCTGTCGGGTCGTGCCACCATGCCCACCAGGCCGTCCGCCTTGTCCAGGGACAGCCGCGGCTGGCGGCGTCTTTCCGATGTTCGTGCGTGCATCGCGCAGCCTCCGGAGCGCCGCGACCGGCGCCGTCAGGGTGCCGCTCGCGGCAGCCCGGGGATCGTGGTCCCGATTTGGGTGGGGCGGCCATGGGCCGTGGCCGTGGAAACGTGCCGCGACGATAGCGCAGAAGGGACCCGGACGGCAAATCCATTTTTCAGGTGGGCGACCCGACACCGCCGCACCAGGACCGGGTGCCTTGACGGTTCCGAAGATCGTGGCTAGCAGGCGGTGGATGAACGGTGTCCGGGGCCGAAAGGCTGCGTTGAGGGCCTCGCGAAAATGCCCACAACCCTTTAAGGTGGCTCCGCTTTTCCCATCGGCCCGCGGTGAGGGGAATGCCGGCGCCTAAAGGGGGCCGCATGTACATCAGGGTAGAGATTGTCAATGCTTTCGTGGACCAGGGCCGGGGGGGCAACCCCGCTGCCGTGGTGCTGGACGCCGACAACCTGAGCGCGGACCAGAAACAGCGGGTGGCGGGGGCCATCGGCCTCTCGGAGACGGCTTTCGTCTCGGCCTCGGTCATGGCGGAGGTCAAGCTGGAGTTCTTCACGCCTACCCGGCAAATCGCCCATTGCGGGCATGCCACCATCGCCGCCTTCGCCTACCTGCGCCAGGTGGGCCGGATCAGCGGCTCCCGAAGTTCCAAGGAGACCATCGAAGGCCGGCGCGAGATCGTGCTGGAGGGCGACATGGCCTTCATGGAGCAGTTGGCCCCGCGCTACCGGGAACTCCCCGGCCGCGCGGGGGAGGTGCTGGGATCCCTGGGGCTGGGGGCCAAGGACCTCATGGCCGGGCAGGCGCCCGTGGTGGTGGACACGGGCAACGGTTTTCTGATCGTGCCGCTGGCCGGTGAAGGGGCGGTGGTCGCGGCGCAGCCCGACGGCCAGACGGTCACGGCGCTCTGCGAGGAGCTCGGCCTGGTGGGATACTATATCTTCTCCTGCCAGACCCGCCGCCCCGGCCGCGATGCCGGAGCGCGCATGTTCGCTCCGCGCTTCGGGATTCCGGAGGAATCCGCCACCGGCATGGCCGCGGGTCCCCTGGCGGCCTTCCTCCACGACCGCCTGCGGCTCCCCCGGGAGGTCCTGCGCATCGAGCAGGGGCATTTGATGCGGCCGCCGTCCCCCAGCCTCATCCACGTGCGGCTGTCCCTCGGGGACGGGCGGATCGCGAGCCTCATGGCCGGCGGCCGTGCCCGGGTCGCGCGCACGCTGGTCCTCGACATCTGACGGGCGGCGTCACTTCAGGTCGGGGTAGTGCCGCTGCAGGCATTGGGGGCAGATACCGTGGCTGAATTCGGCCCCCGAATGCTCGTGGAGATATTTCTCCAGTTGGTTCCAGTACCCCTGGTCGTCGCGGATGCGCTTGCAGTGCATGCATATGGGCAGGATTCCCTTGAGGGTCTGGATCTCCTCCAGGGCATTCTGCAGACTGCGGATCAGATCTTCGCGCTCCTGTTCCGTCTTCCGGCGGGCGCCGACCTCGGCATGCAGCTGATGGTTGGCCCGGTCCAACTCACGGAAAATGAGCTCGTAGGGTTTGCGGATGCCCGTCTGGATGACGGCCCGATAGACCAGGTAGAAGGAGGCGAGCTTGAAGTAATGCCCCACCAGGTTGGAGAGGCCGTAGTTGCTGACGTAGAAGGTGAACGCCAGTTCGGAGACGATGGTGCATATCAGCGACCAGCGCAGAAGTCGGAAGACGCTCTCCTCGAAGGCGTCCCGCGTATGATGCAGCAGAAGGATGGCGCCTGCCAGGATCCCGCAGATGACGTATTCGCTGATGATCTTGAAGGGTGTCAAGCCGGTGGCGTCGGAAAAGCATTCCGGAAAGATCTTCCAGATAAAGATGCTGGCGACCACCACCAGGGTGATGCCGCTGTAGGCGCCGAAAACCACCAGGGTACGGGGCCGACGGCGGGTGAACAGGTACCCGAAGGCCGCCAGCAGGGTGAGGCTCTCCATGTAACGGGCGGCGATCCAGAGCTGATTGGCGTAGTAATCGTAGTCCGTGAAGATCGGCATGCCCTTGTAGGCCAGGGTGTGCAGGAGGTCCAGCCCGCCGATGAAGAGGTAGGCGATGCCCACGAACAGCAGGTAGGGATTCTGAATGTAGGCGCGGGAGTTCCAGGCGACCATGAAGAGGGAAAAGGCCACCACGATGCTGAACAGCTCCACCAGGCTGTGAAACAGGAGGTAGTTGTGCCAGCTGGTCAGATAGAGAGCCACCAGCGCGAGGCCCACCAGGCCCTGGGCAAGCCTACGGTAGGCAGTGGTCTGCGCCTGCGCGCCTGGCGCTAAGCCCACCCTGGCCGTCATCGGCCGGTCGCCCAGAATTTGCGGGTTTTGCTTCATGCCGTCGTTGAATTCCCAATCTTCAAGGGGTGTTGGTGCCGAAGGCCACGATGGTCAGACCCACCGCATGCGGCGGTCAAGGGGGATCGGTTGGGGGCGGGCCGCCCGGGGTCGGCGCCGGGGGGGAGGCGGCCGGTACCGGCTCCTCCCCCCGCGAGGTGCGGACCGAGGCGGGGAGATAGTCCCGGAAGGCCACGCCATAAATCTCCCAGATGGTGGTGAACAGGGCGGCCACGATGGGGCCGATGACAATTCCCACGATGCCGAACATCATGATGCCGCCCAGGGTGCCGAAGAGGATCAGCAGTTCATGCATCTCCGTGTCGCGACCCACCAGGCGGGGGCGCAGGAAGTTGTCCACGCTGCCCACCAGCAGCCCGCAGAAGACCGCAAGGCCGGCCGCCGCCGCGAATTGACCCTCCACCGCCAGGATGATGACCGCCGGAACCCAGACCACCGCGGTGCCCACGCCGGGGATGATGGAAAGTACCGTCATGACGGCCCCCCAGAAGGCCGAGCCCTGCAGGCCCGCTACGGCAAAGGCCGCCCCGGCCAGCCCCCCCTGAAGGATGCCGATTACGGCGGTGCCCTTGAGGGTGGCCCGGGTGACGGAGGTGAAGCGCTCCAGCATGCGGCGCTCGTCCTGGTCCTCCAGGGGGAGGTAGTAGAGCATGCGTTGGAGCATTCCCTCGCCGTCCATCAGGAAGAAGAACATGGTGTAGAGCAGCACGAAGGAGAGGAAGAGGAAGTTCACCGTACCCAGGGTGGCCGAGGAGAGGCTGTCGATGAGGTAGCCGCTGAGGCTGCCCACCAGCTCGCCGGCCTTGGTGAAGAGAACGTCCCGGTAGGGTTCCACGCGGTCGTAGAAGGGGATGCGGCGCAGCAGGTCCGAGAAGGCCGCCGGCGTGGCCAGCTGCTGCTGGATCCAGGGTTGGACGGAGCGGCCCACCTTGATGGCCTGGGCGGTGACGAGGCCCAGGAGGCCCGCCAGGGGCAGCAGCACCCCGACCACCAGGAGCAACAGGGTCAGGAGGCTGGCCAGGTGGCGCCGCCCCCCCAGGCGCCGTGCCAGGCGCCAGTAGAAGGGCCGTGCCAGGGCCGCGAAGATGCCGGCCAGCAGGATGGTCATCAGGAACTGGCGGATCATGGCCAGGAAGACGGCCGAGATCAGTGCCACCAGCAGCAGCAGAATTCCCCGGCTGAACATCGGTTTGCTCATGGCGCGTCCCCCACGGACAGGTCGTTGCCCCCCCGGGCCTGGATCCGGAGCATGGCGCGGTGGACGTGGCTGATGAGCTTCATGATCATATCGGCGTGAATGTCTTCATTGTACGCGATCACCGACGCCGAGAGCGTGATGGCGGTGTTGAGGCGGGCCCGGGATTCCCGGTCGGCGAAGTCCACGCAGGCCCGGGCGATATCGGCGTGGCGCGGCGTCGGGGGGTTGGGGAAGAGCAGGCCGAACTGGGCGTCGCCGATCCGGGCGGCCAGTTCCTCGGGGGTCAGCAAGGCGGCGATCTGGCCGGCCACCCACCGGATGTAGTCGTCCATGACGGCGTAGCCCAGGGTCTGGAGGTGCTCCTTGTAACGATCGATTCCCAGGAACATGAGGGTAAAAGGGGGCCGTGATTGACGGTAGCAGGCCTCCATGGCCACTCTCACCCGGCGGTAGAAGGCGATTTCGTTCAGGAGCCCGCTGACCTGTTCGTGCTCCTGGTCCACGTGCAGCGGGGCGATGTAGCCGCCATAAACCCGCTCTCCCAAAACCCCCAGGGTGCCCATCACGATGAGTTCTTCCCGCCGCTTGGTGCGCGTGGGGAAGTAGTAGGGGCCGGCCAGTTCACCGCGCAGGATGGCCTTGTTTCTCTCCAGCACGTAGCCCCGCCAGCTGGGCTTGATCAGGCCGATGGTTTCCATTTCCCGCAGTTCCGTCAGGGGATAGCCCGTGAGGCGCACAAAGGCCTGGTTGGCCCAGGCAAACTTGCGCTCCGGCCCCTGTTCCCAGATGCCCACCGGCAGGCGGTCGAAAAATATCTTCAGGCTGTCGTCCGTGATCATGATGGGAGCCTCCCCGGGGGCGTGCAAGCGCAGGGCGAGCGGCGATCCTGGATCTTTATGGCAGGCGGGGCGTGCCGTCAAGCGCCGCCGGCGCTGCCGGCCGTCGATCCGGCGGCCGACCCGCAGCGCGGATCGTGTGGTCGGCTCGGGGGGCCGGGCGCCACCCGGGGGTGTCCGTGGGGGTGCAATTCCCAATGGTGGAAGGGGATCCTTTGACATTCCGCGCGCCCGTCGTTAAACATACGCAGTTGAGCATTACCTCGTAACCCGATCTCGTGGGGCATTTAGTGCAGCCGCATCTCCCGGGATGCCCCGCACCCCTGACCCCTCTCGGCCAAAGGAAGGCACCCATGCCCCCGGCCCCATCGGTGACCCCCGCCGCTCTCATCGCCACAAGCAAACGTGTCCTCCGCAGCCGGCCGTTTCTGATCGCCGTGGCCCTCCTCCTCCTTTACACCCTGGCCGGTTTTTTCCTGATGCCTTTCTTGGTGCGCCATTTCGTTCCCCGCCTGGCCCAGGACCGGCTCCAGCGGCCGGCGCAAATCGGCAAGGTACGGATGAACCCCTTCGTGTTTACCTTCGAAGCCCGGGATTTCATGCTTTCCGAGGCCGACGGGGCCCCTCTGGCGGGTTTTGGGCGCCTGTTCATCGATTTCGAAACCAGCAGCCTCTTCCGCTGGGCCTGGACCTTCAAGAGCATCCAGCTGGAGCAGCCCCAGGTCAACCTGGTGATGGAAGGGGACGGTGTCCTCAACTTCACGCGCCTGGCGCCGGCGTCGCCAGCGGAGCCGCCGCCCGCGCCCGCCGAGGAAGGCCCTCCCCCCAGGCTGCTGCTCCAGGCGGTCCGCATCGCCGACGGCCGTATCGATTTCACCGACCGGCGGCCGTCGGAGCCCGCCAGCATCCGCCTGGCCCCCCTGACCATCGATTTCAAGGGGATTTCCACCCTGCCCGAGCGCGAAGGGCCGTATTCCCTGGTCGCCGATTTGGGGGACGGCGGCACCGTGGCGTGGACGGGGGAGATCAGCCTCCACCCCTTTCGTTCCGAGGGAAAATTGCATTTCGAAGGCCTGTCCCTCGCCTCCCTGTGGGAATTTTTCCGAGACCGGGTGAACACCGCGCCGCCGGCCGGGCAAGTGGCCCTGGAGGGTACTTATGTCCTGGACCTGGCCGGCCAGGCTCCCCTATTGACCCTGGACGCCATGGCGCTGCGGGTCAGCGATCTGGGGCTGACCATCGCCGGTGAAGCCGGACCCTTCCTGGCCCTGAAGGCGGCCGAACTGCAAAACGGCCGGTTCGATCTGGCGGCCAATAAAGTGGAGCTCGGAACCCTCGCTTTCAAGGACGGTCAAGTGCATCTGTCCGTGGATGGCGATGGCACCCTCAACGCATCCCGCCTGATGCGCCCATTGCCGGAGCCCGACACCCCGGCGCCTGCGGCGGGTTCCGCCGATGACTCTGCGGACGGCACGCCCCTGGCGCTCAGCGTGCCCGCCATCCGCATTGACGGCATTTCCCTGGCCTACCGGGATGCCAGCCGCGCGCCGGAGCTGAACGCCGGTATCGGGAACATCCGCCTGGGGACCGCGCTGCAGGCCGCCTTCGGAGGGGCAGAGCCCTCGGTGCGCCTGTCCGGGCTGGGGGTTGAACTGATCGACGCTCAATTGGCCGCTGATTCGGCCGAACCGATGGTGAAGCTGGAGCGGATCGGCGTGGAAGGGGGCGAATTCGAGCTCGCGGAGCGCGCGCTGCGGGTTGCCCGCGTGGTTGTCGAGGGCGGCCGCGTGGACCTGGTGCGGGAAGCGGACGGGAGGGTCAATCTGGTGCACCTGCTGGCGCCGCCGGAAAGCGGGGCTCTGCGCCGGGAAGCCGACGAGGCCGTGGCGACGGGTCATTCCTGGCAAGTTTCCTCCCAAGAATTCGATATGGCCGGGGTGCGGGTGACGCTGGCCGACCGCTCCGTCAAGGCCGAGGGGACGATTGTCGATATCGATCCGCTCCGCGTGGCCCTGTCGCCGGTGGACGGCCGCTCCCCCATGGGGGTCGATGTGCAGCTCGGTATCGTGCAGGGGGGCAGCGTGGCCGTGAAGGGCAGCGTGGATCCCTCCGGGCCGTCCGTGGACGCCGCCATCCAGGTGACCGATGTGGCCCTGCTCCCACTGCAGCCCTACCTGGACCCCCAGGTGCGGCTCCTGCTGCGCTCCGGAACCTTCGCCACCCAGGGGAAGCTGTTGTACGGGGTGGAGGCCGCCCAGGCGCGCCTGGCTTACGACGGCGGCTTCGACCTGGCCGGGCTCAAGCTGACGGAGCCGGGTTCGGAGAAAACCTTTCTCGGCTGGAGGAGCCTCAAGAGTTCCAGCCTCAAGCTGCGCCTGGATCCCAACCGGCTCGAACTGGCGGAACTCCGGCTGGTAAAGCCGGTGGGCGATCTGATCATCGCCGAGGACCGCTCGGTGAATGTGGCGGAGATTTTCAAGAAGCCGGAGCCGGGCGGCTCACCCGCGGCCGCGGAGCCCCCCGCCAGGGACGCCGGCGGCGGATTTCCCATGAGCCTGCGCAAGCTGCAGGTGGAAGGCGGCGATGTGCTGTTCGCCGACCTGAGCCTGGTGCCCCAGTTCGCCACCCGGATCCACAACCTTTCCGGGGTGGTCATCGGGGCGTCCTCGGCGGCGAACAGCCGGGCCCAGGTGGAGCTCGGCGGACAGGTGGACGAGTTCGGCACGGCCAAGATCGACGGCGAGATCAACCTCTTCGACCCCACGGCCTTCATGGACATGGGTGTCGTCTTCCGCAACGTGGAAATGACCAACCTGACGCCCTACTCGGGACGCTTTGCGGGACGCACGATCGATTCGGGCAAGCTGTCCCTGGACCTGGCCTATCGGATCGAGGACCGCCAGTTGCTGGGAGACAACCAGATCATCGTGGAACGCCTCGTACTGGGGAAGCGGGTGGAGAGCCCCGACGCGGTGAACCTGCCCCTGGACCTCGCCGTGGCGCTTCTCGAGGACGGCAACGGGGTCATCGACATCGGTCTGCCGGTAAAGGGGGACCTGGCCAGCCCGGAGTTCAGCTTCGGCCGGCTCATCGGCAAGGCCCTGGTGAACCTGATCACCAGGATCGTCAGCGCCCCCTTCCGGGCCCTGGGGGCGCTCCTGGGGGAGGAATCGGATAACCTGGACAGCGTGGCCTTTGCCCCCGGCAGGGCCGAGGTGCCGCCCCCCGAGGTGGAGAAACTGCTCAAGCTCGCCCAGGCCTTGGAGAAACGCCCTCAGCTCCATATTGCGGTCCAGGGACGCTACAGCCCGGAGCAGGACGGCCAGGCCCTGCGCAACCTCCACGTGCGCCGGGCGCTGGCGGCCCAACTGGAGATCGAGCTGGCCCCGGGGGAGGATCCCGGTCCGGTGGATTTCGGCAATGCGGATACCGAGGATGCCCTGGAGGACCTCTTCCGGGAGCGATTCGACAGGGCCGCCTTCAAGGCGCTGGAAGACCGTGTGGAGGCGGAGGAGGCGGCGGCGGAGGCGGCGGCCAAGTCCGCACCCCCTGTGGCCGGTCAGGCCAAGTCGCCGCCGGCCAAGGATCCGGGGCTTTTGGCCAAAGCCCTGTTCGCGCGGCTGGTGGAGACCGAGCCCCTGACGGAAACGGAATTGCGTGACCTGGCCCAGGCCAGGGGCCTGGCCGTATCCGCCCAGCTCTCCGAGGCGGGCGGCATGGCCCCCCAGCGCTTGAGCCTGGGAGAGCCTGCGCCGGTGGACGGCGGGGAGGCGCCCGCGGCCAAGCTGGAGCTCACGGCAGCGGGCAAGGCCCCCTGAAGCGCCGGCGGTTCAGGTCCTCTTCTGCCGCTCCGGCGGCGGACGGCCATTCCCCGGGTGGCTGACCGCCGCCAGGACTATCCGTCCATCGATCCGCCTGTCCATCGGCTCCCATCTCCCCTTTGCCGAATGATCCAACCGATGCCTGCAACGTGGGCCCCCAAGATGGCGTTCGGTTCGTCCGGCCAGCCGGGAGACGGACGCCGGTGGGCGCCTGGCCCTCAGTGGTCGTGCAGGTGCGGATCCTGCCCATGCTCCGGGTGGTCGTGGTCGTGAACCCGGCGCGGCGCATGCTCGTGGGGGCTCGCCTCCCCGGGGTGGCTGTGGAGGTACCGGTGGGGGTGCGCGTGGACATGGGCGTGCAGGTGGTCGTGCGTCAGGTCGCCGTGGCGGTGGGGGTGGGCGTGCAGGTGATCGTGCGCGTGGGCGTGCTCATGGGCGTGCTGGAGCGTGCGGATGGCACTGCTGGAGCGCTCCCGGTAGGCGAACGCCAGGCCGTTGAGGTTGCCCAGGCGTTCGTCCTGGAGAAAGGCGGCGGTCGGGAGATCGGCGACGATGCGGCCTTGGTGCATCACGATGGTGCGGCAGGTGAGCTCCCGGATGAAGAACATGTCGTGGCTGACCACCAGGAGGGTCGCGTCGAGATCCCGCAGGATGTCCAGAAGCAACTCCTCCCCCTGGGGATCGAGGCCGGCGGTGGGTTCGTCCAGCACGAGCAGGCGGGGCTCCATGGCCAGCACGCAGGCCAGGGCCAGGCGTTTGCGCTCCCCGCCCGACAGGTGCAGGGGCACACGCGCCTCGTAGCCTTCCAGGTGCACCCGGGACAGCGCCCCGGCGCTGCGCCGCCGGATCTCCGGCGGCGAACAGCCGAGCCGGCGGAGGCCGAAGGCCACCTCCTCCCCGACGCTCGCGCAGAAAAGCTGGTCGGCGCAGTCCTGGAACACCATGCCCACCTCTCGCCAGAGAACCTTGCGCCGCCGGCGCGTCACCGGCCGGCCGTCCACGCGAAACTCCCCCTGCCCCTCCCGCAGGCCCAGCAGGCAGGCCAACAAGGTGGTCTTGCCGGCGCCGTTTTCGCCCACGATGGCGACCCGCTGGCCGGCCGGGAGGCTCAGGTGGATGCCGCACAAGGCCCGCGTGCCATCCGCATACCGGTAATGGTAGTCCCACAGGTCCACCCGCGGAGGCAGCGCCGCCGCGTCGCCCAGTGGCTCGACCGGGCAGGCCGGGCCGGCCGGCCCCGAGGCGGTCGGCTCGNNCCGGCCGGCGACACCACCAGGCGAAAGGAGAAATCGAGGCCGTGCTCCCGCAGGGCCCGGCGTTGAGAGACCAGTTCGCGCATGCCGTAATCGTGGTGGATGCGCCCGCGGTCCAGCACCACGGCCCGCTCGCAAAGCTCGTAGAGGAAGAGCAGATCGTGGCTCGTGCAGATCAGGGTGCCGTCGAAAGCCTTCAGCAGGTCGAGGAACACTTCCTCCTGGCGGGGATCCAGGTTGGCGGTGGGTTCGTCGAGGAGCAGCACCGCCGGGCGCATCGCCAGGAGCCCGGCCAGGGCGGCGCGCTTTTTCTGGCCGAAGCTGAGATGGTGGGGCGCCTTGTAGGCCATGTCCAGGAGACTGACGCGTTCCAGGGCCCGCCGGGCCGCGTTTTCCGCCGCTTCCCGGGATAGGCCCTGGTTACGGGGGCCGAAAGCCGCGTCCTCCAGGAGGGTGTGGCCGAAAAGCTGGTCGTCCGGGTCCTGGAAGGCGACGCCGATCCCGAACCGGCTGCGGTCCAGGTGCGTCCCCTCCAGGGGTTCGCCCTGGTAAAGCAGGGCCCCGGCCGTGGGCCGCAGCAGCCCGCAGAGATGCCGGATCAGCGTGGTCTTCCCGGAGCCGTTCTGCCCCACCAGGGCGATCCGGTCACCGGCGGCAATGTCCAGGTGGATGCCGGAGAGCGCTTCGGTCCCGTCCGGGTAGCGGTAGACGAGCCCCTGCGCCCGGAAGAGGGGCTCCGGGATTTCAGGGCCCGGGGTGGATGGCCAGGGTTCGTGCATCGCAGCGGCCTCCTAAACCGCCAGCCGGTCCCAGACGATGAGAGCCGCCCCCAGGGCCAGCCAGGCCACGGCCAGGAGCAGATCCGCCGCCCGCAGCCGCAGGGGCCTGGGCTCCGGGAAGCGGCCCTTATAGCCGCGCGCCTGCATGGCCTCGAAAACCCGTTCGGTGCGTTCGAAGCTGCGCACGAAGAGCATCCCCAAAAAGTTGGAAAGCGCGCGCAGGGTTTCCAGGTCGGTCCGCTGGCGAAACCCCCGGACGCGCATGCCGGCAACCATCCGCTGGGCTTCGTGGCGGAAGACGTGCAGGTAGCGGTGGCTGAGCAGCACCATCTGTCCGAGCATCTCGGGAACCCCCAGCCGGGAGAGGCCATGGAGGGTGACGGGCAGCGGCGCGGTGGACAACAGCGGCTCCATCAGCAGGGCGATGGCCACGGCCTTGGCGGTGATGGCCGCCGCCAGGGCCAGCCCGCGGAGGTTGAAGCCGAGCCCGGTGAGGCCGTTGACAATCAGCACCGTGTCGGCGTGGCGCACGGGGACGGTAAACGGCATGACCACGAGAAACATGCCCACGAAACCGGCGATGGCCAGCAGGCGCATGAGCACTTTGGCCAGCGGGGCCCTGGCGATGATCAGCGCCAGGAGGGATATCCCGATGGCGGCCAGCGCCGGCCCGAGGCGCTGCAAGGAAGCGATCATGAAGCTGTAGGCCAGGAGGGTGACGATCTTGCTGCGCACATCCCAGCGGTGAAACCACGAGCCGCCCCCGGCCTCGTCGGCCAGGGGCGGCACCGACCAGTCGGGATCCTCTCCGGGCGCACTGCGGCGGCGCACCACATGGCGCAGCCAGGCCACCAGGATGGCCGGCACCGCCAGGGGCGCCAACACCAGGAGGAAGAGCTGCCAGAGGGGGAGGTGGATGTGAATGGCGTTGACCATGGCGGGAAGGGTAAGGATCCCCGGGCCTCCTTCAGGCGCCGCGCAGGTATGCCGGCTTGAGCAGTTCCGGCTTGACGCGGGCCAGGAAGCCCACGGTAAATCCGCTCACCAGCGCCTCGATGAGGATCACGGGCACGTGGGCCAGGAGCGCGATCTTGGCCACGCCCGCAAAATCCTCCCCCCCCGTCATCAGCAGGCCCGCCAGGACCAGGGCCGCCAGCACCGTCCCCAGGGCTCCCGCCAGGCCGCCGACGATGGACTGCCGCAGGGGGGGCACCCCCTTGAAGGCCTGGAAAAACCAGCCGCAGGCCAGGGCGGGCAGTCCCATCATCAAGGCGTTGGCGCCCAGGGCGGTGAGGCCGCCGAACTGGAACAGCAGGCATTGCAGCAGCAGGCCGAGGCCGATGGAGAGAAAGGCGGAGGGTCCCAACAGGGCGCCGGTCAGGCCGGGAATGATCAGGTGGACGCTGGTGGGCCCGAAAGGAACGTGGACCAGGGAGGCCACGAAGAAGGCGGCGGTCATCACCGCCAGCTTGGGGAGCTCCCGGCTGCGGGACCGCCGGGCGCTCCAGACCGCCAGCGCCGCGCTCAACCCATAGCACCCCACGGCAACGGCGGTGGGGAGAACACCGTCGGAAATGTGCATGCCCTACTCCTTGCGGCGCGCGGCGACGAAGGCGGCCACGCCGCAGAGGCCGAGGATGTAGCCGATGCCGGCAAAGATCTCCTGCAATCCCGGCCGGTCGAGATCGGCGCGCAAGGCCGCGATTTCCCTCTGGATGCGCCGCAGATCACCGGCCAGCTGGCTGTGCTGGGCCTTCAGCAGGGTCACCACTGCCTGGGAGTCGGTTTCCGGCGGGCTCTGGGCCGGCAGGCAAACTGGCAGGCTCAGCAGGCAGAGCGCCAGGGCACCCACCCGCAGTCCCTTGGGGAAACGCGTCATTTTCCGGCCTCCACTTCCGCTTTTTTCAAGGTGAAGCTGTTCCTGTGCCCCATGGTGGCGTCCAGGACGATGCGCAGATCATCGACCTTGGGCACGGGAAAACTGAAAAGCCCCTGGTGGTCGGTCGCCCCTTCCAGGAGCAGCCGGTCCCGGCTGTCGAAAACCGTCACCCGGCCTTTTTCCACCGGCCGACCATCCGGGAAATAGCTTTCGGTGTGCACGGTTCCGGATTCCACATAGGCGAACAGGTTGACCTTGTGGGCCAGGGCGGTGCCGCCGGCCAATCCGCAAACCGCCAGCAGCACGCCTAAGCGCATGAGGGTCTTCATGGTGCCATCCTCCACCTCCATAGCATATCCCACCTGCAGTGGGTGACCGCTACTTCATGTCCCGGGTGTGGACCCAGATCACGGCGCCGATCTCGACACCCTTCTCCTGGCCGTCCTGCGCGAGCTTCCAGTCGGCCTCGCCCAAGGCCGCGAAACCCCACCAGCCGGCCCGGGGCATGGCATAGCTGAATACTCCGTTGGCATCCGCCTTGACCACCTGGGTGACAAAGGCGTCCGCCGGCGCCTGGACGATGCCGGGGTTGCCCGGGGAGGCGTTCAGGTACTCCACCTCCACCTCGGCGAAGGGCACGGGTCGCCCCTTGAGCAGCACCTGGCCGGTGAAGAGGTTGCCGGTCCAAAGGCCGTAGGGCCTGGTCAGGGGTACGATCTCGGTCTCCAGGCCGATGGGCGCGTCCCAGCCTTCCTCCAACCCCAGGGCGTTGACGCAGACCTTGGTGTAATGGACGATGAACACGTCCTCGGCCGGCTCCCAGTAGGGGGTGGGCTCCACGAAAAAGAGGTAGTCTCCCGGCCGGCGGACCTGGAAGCCGGCGGTCCAGAAGGTGAATTCCTCGGTCTGGTCCGGTGCCTTCCCCTTGGCCGCCGTCAGGGTGCCGAGCAGATCCGTCTGCTTGCCGGCGTGCACCACGCCGAACCGCCTGGGCTTCGCCATCTCCATGTAGTGCCGTTCCAGGGGGTGAATGAATTTCACCTCGAGGGTCAGGGTCTTGTCATCCTCCTGGGTCACGATATCGGTGGAAGGGGTGATGGTGCCGAAATGGGCCGCGACCGGTCCCGCCGTCAACGCCCATACGGCCGCCGCCGCAACCGCCAGAGTGATACGTGCTGCGCGCATACCTGTCTCCTTTGCCCTTTCAGGTTGTCTCCCGTGCCGAGTGTCAAAAAGCGCGGTATTCCGACGGACGCCGAGGCCGATACCCCGCAGGCCCCAAAACAAAAAAGCCACGCGTGATACCGCCCCGTGAGAGATGGACGGTAACCTTCGTGGCCTGGTTCGGACGACTCGGTGTGAACGCTGTCGACAACCCTATCTTCAGACAGGAATTGACTGCCGACCCTATGCGTTCGGACGGTCCTTGTCAATGCTCAAAACGCGTTCGAATCGCGGTCCGGAGGGTATGAAAAGTGTTAAATTTTCGAAGACGAAAAACTTATCGGGAATTAGTGGCTTTAAGAAACAGGCTGCGGCAATGGCGCGGCGGATGGTTGCGGGTCGGTGGTCCGGCAATGGGCCAGCGGTGTCACGGGATGGAAGGGTTTTCCGGCATCTCACCCTTCCCGGCGATGAAGAGCTCCACCTCGTCCCGCGCGAGGACGTTCACGAGGGACTGGGGCGGCTTGCGGTCGGTGAACAGGACGTCGACCTCGCCGATGCTGCCCAACCGGACCATGGCGTTGCGGCCGAACTTGGTATGGTCGGCCACGAGGAACACCCGGCGGGAATTGTCGATGATGGCCCGCGCGGCGCGCACCTCGCGGTAGTCGAAATCCAGGAGGGTGCCGTCATGGTCCACGCCGCTGATGCCGATGATGCCGTAATCCACCTTGAACTGGTTGATGAAGTCGATGGTGGCCTCGCCGATGATCCCGCGGTCCCGGCTGCGCACCACCCCGCCGGTGACGATGACCTCGAAATTTTCGTTTCCGCTGAGAATGGACGCCACCTGGAGATTGTTGGTGATCACCCGCAGGTGGTCGTGGCGGCACAGCGCCTTGGCCACCTCCTCGGTGGTGGTGCCGATGTTGATGAAGATGGAGGCCTTGTTGGGGATGTTGCGGGCCACCAGCTTGGCGATGGCCTGCTTCTCCCGCTGACAGAGGACCTGGCGGTCCGAATAGGCCACGTTCTCCACGCTGGTGACCATCCCGGCGCCGCCGTGGTAGCGCCGCAGGATGCCCTTGGCGGCCAGCCGGTTGATGTCCCGCCGCAAGGTCTGGGGCGTCATACGGAACCGGAGGGCCAGGTCCTCGATGGTCACGAAGCCCTTGGTGCGCACCAAATCGACGATCTGCGCCTGGCGCCGGGCGGCGCCCTGGCCCTGACGCAGCGGCGTTGCGCCGGAGGCCTCCGCTGGGGGTGCGGCGGGGGTGGTTGGGGGGCGCAGGGTCATGGGACCTCCATGGGGTGCGGACGCTGATGATCGAAAAAGAAAATTTTCAATTATATTTTCTAAAACGCAAATCCCCGTGACAATCCGGGACGGCTGTGCTAACGGAGCGATTAAAGGGATCGTGCCGCCACCGGCGGCTGTGGATTGGTCTGCCACCGTCGGGACGGTAGCATCGGGTTTGGGTTTTCTCAAGCGAAAATCCGCCGGACTGGCATCTTGGTTGGTCGCTCCATCGCGCTTCGCCTCAGCAGGATTCCCACGCCGCACCTACCGTCCGAAATGGACCATTTCTCCGACCGATTCCCTGGGAAGGCAACCGCGTCCGCTTCTCTGGAGGTGTTCCCCGCCATGCAGGCCATCGACAAGACAACGGTGCTGATCATCGGCGGCGGCGCGACCGGCACCGGCCTGGCCCGGGACCTGTCCTTGAGGGGGGTGCCCTGCGTCCTCGTGGAGAAGCACGACCTCAACGCCGGGGCTTCCGGCGGCAATCACGGCCTGCTCCACAGCGGCGCCCGCTACGTGGCCTCGGACAGCGAAGCGGCCCGGGAATGCCGCGAGGAAGGCCGCCTGCTGCGGCGCATGGCGGGCCACTGCATCGAGGACACCGGCGGCCTGTTCGTCGCCGTCCAGGGGGACGACGAGCGCTACATCGCGGATTTCCCGGCCATGTGCGGCCAATGCGGCATCCCCGTGGAGGCCCTGGACCCGCGCGAGGCCCGAGGTATGGAACCCGGCCTGGCCCCCGGGACGGTGGCGGCCTATGCCGTGGCGGACGCCGTTATCGACCCCTTCCGCCTTTCCCTCCAAAACATGGCCGATGCCCAGCGGCATGGCGCCCGGATCCTCCGCTATACCCAGGTATGCGGTTTCCGGCTGGGCAACGGGCAGATCCGGTCCGTGCGCCTGGTGCACGCCCCCAGCGGCGACTCCGTGGAGATCGAAGCCCTGCAGGTGGTCAACGCCACCGGGGCCTGGGCCGGAGGGGTGGCGGCCCTGGCCGGCATCGAGATCCCCATGGTCTACTCCAAAGGCAGCCTCCTCGTTACCCAGGAACGAATCGCCCGGCGGGTGATCAACCGCCTCCGCCGGCCCACGGACGGCGACATCCTGGTCCCGGGAGGGACGGTCTCCATTCTCGGCACCACCTCGATGCGCATCCCCTGCCCGGACGGCATCGCGCCCACCGTGCAGGAGGTGGACCGCATCATCGAGGAGGGCGCCGCCATGCTGCCGGTGCTGGCCGCCACCCGTTACATCCGGGCCTATTGCGGCGTCCGTCCCCTGGTGAGCCTGTCCACGGCCTGCGACGACCGCTGCGTCAGCCGGGGATTCGTGCTCATCGATCACGCCCCCCAGGGCATCGGCAATTTCACCACCATCACGGGGGGGAAACTCACGACCTTTCGTCTGATGGCCGAAAAGACCGCGGACCTGGTGTGCGCCAAATTGGGCGTCAGCGCCCCCTGCCGCACCCGGACGGAGCCGTTGCCGGTTTCGGCCGAGGGCCACTGGACCGAACCGGGGATCGCGCCGAAACAGTGGCTGCGCGGCCATGCGGCCGACGATCGGATGCTGTGCGAGTGTGAGATGGTGCCGGCCAGCGCCGTGGACCAGATTCTGGAAACCCTCCGGGAGGCGGGCGCCCCGTCGAGTCTCGAAGCCCTCGGCCGGAGAAGCCGGATCGGCAAGGGGCCCTGCCAGGGCACCTTCTGCAGCCTGCGGATCGCCGCGCACCTCCACAATCGAGGGTGCTATAGCGGCGGCGCCGGCGCGGCCGAGATCCGCGCCTTCGCCCGGGAGCGCTGGAAGGGCCTCCAGGCGTTGCTCTGGGAGATGCCCCTGGTGCAGGCCGAGCTCCAGGAAGCGCTGCTCTGCGGATTTCTGGGTCTGGAGGCCGGTGCGCCTCCCCGGAAAGGGCCCCCCCCCTGATGGCGCCACCTCCCGAAATCCACTGCGAACTGGCCGTGGTCGGCGCGGGTCTCTGCGGCATGGCCGCGGCGCTGTTTGCCGCGAACCGGGGTGTTGCCACCGTTCAGATCGGGGGCTCCGGCGAACTGCAGCTCACCAGCGGCTTGATGGACCTGCTGGGGATCCACCCGGTGGATCGCGGGGTCCAGTGGCAGGACCCCTGGGAAGCCTTGGCCGCCCTGGCCGCGGATCGGCCCGAGCATCCCCTGAGCCGGTTGTCCCCGGGGGCGGTAGCCGAGGCGTTCGACGAGGTTTTCGCCTTTCTGGCCTCCCAGGGGTTGCCCTACCGCCGCCGGGAGAGCAATGTCGAGGTCCTTACCTTTGCCGGGACACGGAAGCGGACCCTCGGGGTTCCGCTGAGCATGTGGGCGGGGGTCGAGGCCCTGGAGGCCCGGACGCCCTGCTGCATCGCGGCCATCGATGGCCTGAAGGGCTTCAGTGCCGCGCAAATCGTCGACGGCCTGCGGGCCGAATGGCCGGGGCTGCGGGCGGTCAGCCTGCGCTTCCCCGGCACCCGGGGAGAGGTGCACACGGCCCATCTCAGTGCCTTGCTGGAAAATACCGCCCGGCGCGCCGCCTTCTGCGAGGGCCTCAAGGGGATGGTGGGCGACGCCCGCGCGGTGGGCCTTCCGGCCGTCATCGGGCTGCTGCGGGGGGGGGAGATCCTCCAGGATCTGTCGGCGCGTCTGGGCGTCGCCGTGTTCGAGGTGCCCACCATGCCGCCGTCCATGGCGGGCATCCGGCTCCGCCAGGCCTTCGAGCAGGGCCTGGCGGCCGTCGGCGTGAACCAGCTCTACCAACGGCACGTGGCAAGGGTGGAACCCGCGGGCCGCGGCTGGCGGCTGCGCCTCGCGGCCGAAGCCGCTCCGGCGGTGGTCCACGCCCAGGCGGTGCTCCTGGCCACCGGGCGCTTTTTCGGGGGCGGCCTCCGCGCTGACCGCCGCCGCATCCGCGAAGCGCTCCTGGACCTTCCCGTCCACCAGCCGGAGCACCGGGACCAATGGCATGACCTCGACGCCTTCGCCCCTGCCGGCCACCCCATCAACCGGGCGGGCATCATGATCGATTCCGCCTTCCACCCGGTGGACCGGGCGGGCCGCTGTCAGGCGGCGAACCTGTACGCCGCGGGCTCCATTCTGGCCCACCAGGACTGGAAACGCATGAAATGCGGCGCGGGGCTGGCCATCGGCACCGCCTTCGGCGCCGTTCACCATTTGCTGGAATCCGCCGGGCCGCGCACCGCCACCGGCCCGGAGAGAGGGGAGCNNTGGGCGGTCTGGCGGGGCCCTCGGCCGGGCGGCGCTGGGGGCGCATGCTGGCTGCCGCGGTGCTGGACGGGCTGCTCCAGCTCCGGGTCTGGCGGACAGACCGTCTGGGCTGGGTCATGCACATGTGCCTGTTCTGGGGGTTTCTGCCTCTGCTGGTCTTCCACGCCCTGGAGGACGAGATCACCCGCCCCCTGTTCCGGGACTACGCCTCCACTCTCAACCCCTACCAGTTCCTGCGGAATGCCCTTGGTCTATTGGCCGCCATCGGCCTGGCCCTGGCCGCCGGCCGCCGGCTCCTGGCGGCGGGGCACCGCCGCTTGAGCGGTCCCGGGGACTGGCTGCCCCTGGCCTTGATCGCCCTCATCCTGGGGTCGGGCTTCTTGCTGGAAAGCGCCAAGATCATCTCCGAGCCCGTTTTCGACGAGATGGTGGCAGACTACCTGGGGTCGGACGACCCGGAGGAAGTGGCCGCCCTGAGGGCCTGGTGGCAGGAGACCTACGGGGTGGTTTTCGAGACCCCCGCCGACTCGGCCGCTCCCGGGCTCCTGGAGGCCGGTGGGGTGCTGGACGAGCAGAGCTGCACCTACTGCCACAGCCCGACGACCTCGGCCTTCGTCGCCTATCCCCTGTCCCGGGGACTTGCGCCCTTCGCCGGCACCCTCAACCGCTGGCGGGCCGACGCCTGGCTGAACGACCTGCACTACATGGCCTGCTTTCTCCTCCTGGCCCTGGCCCCCTTCGGCAAGATGGCGCACCTGGTCACCACACCGTTGACGCTTTTCCTGCGGCGCTGCCGGGATCTGGCCGATCCCGAGCCGGCCGCCACCGCCAACCGACGCGCGGCGGCGATAGAGGGTTGCACCCACTGCGGGGTCTGCAGCCAGGTGTGCAGCGTGGCTCCCATCCAACGGGTGCTGGGGACCCCGGAAATCCTGCCCTCGGAAAAGCTGGCCGCTTTAGGGGCGCTGTTGCGCCGGGGGAAGCCGGGGACTGAGGCGCTGGCGACCCTGGCCGAGGCCAACGCCGTCTGCACCCGCTGCCTGCGCTGCACCCAGGTCTGCCCCTCGGGGATCGACCTCCAGGATCTCTGGCTGGCCTCAGGAGGCTGGGCGGCGGGTGCCGGCATGCCCGAGGTGCCGGTGCGGGCGGCCGGCCGCTCGGCCGTTCAGTGGGCGGACGGCATGGGGCCGGCCGGCACCGGGCTTCCGGCCGGAGACGCGGCCGTTCCCCGGTATCCCGTCCTGGAAAATCCCCGCGTCCAGCTGTTCCACTGCGTCCAGTGCACCACCTGCACCGGGGTGTGCCCGGTGGTCGAGGCCCATGCTGAAGGGGCCACCGACCTGGACGTGACCCCCCAGCAGGTTATGAACCTGCTGCGGCTCAACCTCCGGGAACTGGCCCTGGGATCGCGCATGGTCTGGGATTGCGTCACCTGCTATCAGTGCCAGGAGCACTGCCCCCAGGGCATCGCGGTGGCGGACATCCTCTACGAGCTGCGCAACGAGGCCTGGGCGCGGATCGGAGCGGGGGCGGCCCCGGCCCAAGGGCCGGCCGGAAGCCGGCCGGAGGCCTCCGCATGCTGACCTTCGCCTACTTCCCCGGCTGCAAGATCGCCTACCACCTGCCGGCCTACGACGTGGCGACGCGGGCGGTGCTGGCGGCCTTCGACATCGCGCTGTGGGACACTCCCATGAACTGCTGCGGTTACCCGGTCCGCCACCGCAGCTTCGAGGCGGCCGTGTTCTCGGCGGCGTGGGTGATGGCGCTGGCCGGCCGCCGCGGCCTCCCCCTGCTGACCCCCTGCATGTGCTGTTACGGGCAGTTGAAGCTGGCCGACCATTGGCTGGGGAAGCACCCGCCTCTGGCCGAATCCGTCAACCGGCTGCTGGCCGCGGAGGATCTGCGCTGGGAGGCGGGCATCGGCGTTCGCCACCTGCTCGCGGTCCTGCACGACGACATCGGGCCCGCCGCCATCCGCTCCCGCGTGCGCCGGCCCCTCAAAAGTCTCAAGGTCGCCGCGCACTACGGCTGCCACGGGCTGCGGCCGGCCCGCGTGGTGCAGTTCGACAACCCCCTGGCGCCCCGGCGCTTCGAGGCCCTGATCGCCGCCACGGGTGCCGAGCCGGTGGCCTGGTCCGAGCGCGTGAGTTGCTGCGGGAACCCCCTCTGGGGCAAAAACGACGCGTTGGCCGTGCACATGATGCGCCGCCGGCTGGCCAGTGCCGACGGCGCCGGGGCGGACCGCCTGTGCACGGGGTGCACCTACTGCCACCTGCAGTTCGCCCCCATCCGGCGCATGGCCTTGCCGGCGGTCCCGAGGCCCGCGGCGGTGCTCTTCCCCCACTTGCTCGGCGAGAGCCTGGGTCTCGACAGCCAGGTCCTGGGGATCGGGCTGCCCGAGCGGGCCCCCGCGTCCGACGGACGGAAATCCTAGGCCGTGGAAAAATGCCTCTCAGGGCCGAAATGTCCCGCCGCAGGCGGGATTGCGACCCCTGCAAAAAGGCGCTCAACGCACTGGGGTTGGCTCTCGCTTTTCGCATCGCATTGCGCCGCGCCTCCCCGGCCGTGCCCCCCGCCGACCAGGAGGCCCTGTGCGAGCTGGTGCGGGAGTGGGCCAGTCCTGGTCCTGAAACGCCGGATGGAGAGCGGATGGGCATGGAGGGTAAGCGATGAAACGCCGGCGACATCTGTTCTGGGTTCTGCTGGGGTTCGGCTGGGCCCCGGTCCTGGGCCTGTTCGCACTGCAATACCAGCATTACCGGGCCTTGCCCGACCGGCTGGCCCCGGCCATTGCGGAGGTGCTCCGGGCCCGGACCCCGGAGGCGTCGCCTGCCGAGGGGAACCTGCGGTTGCAGGCGGCCGTAGCCGCGGCGGTGCGCGACCGGATCCGGCAGCCCCTGGTATCCCAGGTGGCCGCCGTGGCGCTTCTGGGGCTCCTCGCGGCAGCCGCCGGCGGTTACGCGGCCCGCAAGGTCACGGGCACCCTGCGGATGCTGGTGGATGGCCTCGAGCGTCTGGCCGCCGGTGATTTCAGCGTGCGCTTTCCGGAGGGCACCCGCGACGAGCGCGACCGCCTGATCCAAGCCTTCAACGCCATGGTGCCGCGCCTGGAGGCGCACGTCCAGACCCAGCAGGCCCTGGGGATCGCCCAGGAGATCCAGCGCAACTTCATGCCCAAGCACCCCCCCTGCGCGGAGAGCCTGGACATCGCGGTCTCCAATATCGCCTGCGACGAGACCGGCGGGGACTACGTGGATGTCCTCTGCCCGGAGGCCGACGATGGGGGGCGCGTGTTGCTGGCCGTGGGCGACGTCTCCGGCCACGGGATCGGACCTGCGCTGCTCATGGCCGATGCCCGGGGCATGCTGCGCGCCCTGGCGAGCCAGGGGGGGGAACTCCACCCGACGGTGGCGCGGCTGAACCGGCTGCTCCTTGAGGATGTCGGCGATTCCGGGCACTTCATGACCCTGTTTTTGGCCGAGCTGGACGTGCCCACGGGAGTTTTGCGCTGGGTGCGCGCGGGGCATGACCCGGCTTATCTCTACGACCCGGACTCCGGCACCTGCGCGGAGCTGGGCGGGTCAGGGGCGGCGCTGGGGGTGTTGGCCGAGGCGCGCTTCGAGAGCCGGGTCGTCGATTTCTCCCGGCCGGGGCAGATGCTCATCATGGCCACGGACGGCGTCTGGGAGGCCCGTGACCCGGAAAACCGCCTCTTCGGGAAGGACCGCCTGCGGGAGGTGGTCCGCCGGAACGCGGCGCAGCCGGCGGCCGAGGTCAAGGCCGCCATCGTGGAGGCGGTGCAGACCTTCCGCCGCAGCGCCAAGCCCTCCGACGACATCACCGTGGTGGTGGTGAAGCGGACCTGAGACGGGACAGGCCGGAGGCCCGGGAAACCTTTGGTGCAGGCCGCCGCCGGCCCCGATGGGCGCGGCGGCGGGATCGGGTTTCAGGCCGTCAGCGGCAGGCCGGCGTTGGACCAGGCGAAGATGCCCCCCGCCAGGGACTTGACCTTGGGGAAGCCGGCCTGGCGCAGGAGGCTCGCTGCGATGTTGGAGCGGTAGCCGCTGCCGCACTGGAGCACGAGTTCTTCATTCGGGCGGGCATCCGGCCGCTCCCCCTCCAGGATCCGCGTGAGGGGGAAGTGCTCGGCGGCCGGGAGGTGGCCGGCGGCCCACTCGGCCGGAGTGCGCACGTCGATCACCCGCAGGCCGTTGGCCTGCAGGCGGGCGGCGAGCTGCTGGGGGGAGGTCTGCTCGAGCTGGTCCACCGGCCGGCCGCTCATGAGCCAGGCCATGATGCCCCCGGAGAGGTAGCCGAAGATGAGATCGTAGCCGATGCGGTGGAGCTCGGTCACCATGCGGTCGTAGTCCGCCTGGTCGTCCACCACGAGGATGATCTCCGCCTTGGGGTCCACCACCATGCCCACCCAGTTGGCCAGCTGCTTCTCGAAGCCGATGTTGATGCTGCCGGGAATGTGGAACCCCCCGAAGGCGGCGGAGTCGCGGGCGTCGATGACCACGGCGCCGCCGGCCATCATTGCCTCGAACTGCTTGGGTGAAAGGCGCTTGTCCAGGGGGCAGGCGTCCAGGGTGGGGGCCCCCTTGAGGTTGGTCTGGATAATGTGGGAAAAGCTCTTGGGGCGCACCGGGAAGGCCGACATGACTTCCGCCTTGAAGCTCTCGAAATCCTGGAACTTCAGCATGGGGTTGGCTCGGCGCTCGTAGCCCAGGGTGGAGCTCTTCTTGGCGCTCATGCCCCGGCCGCAGAGGGATCCCTCCCCATGGGCGGGGAATACCTCCAGGTGGTCGGGGAAGCCCGCCAACTTTACGTAGAGGCTATGGTGGAGGTTGGCCACCTGCTCCTCCAGGATTTCGGCCCCCGGCAGGTCCGGCCGGCCGATGTCCCCCACGAAGAGCAGATCCCCAGTGAGGATCATCTGGGGTTCCTCGGAGCGCATGCGGTCCGTCACCACGAGGGAGACGGCGTTGGGGGTGTGCCCGGGGGTGTGGAGCACCTCGATCCGGGCGGCCCCAAGCTCGAAGACGTCGCCTTCCCGCAAGTCCTTGTGGCGATACGCCACCGGCGCGCTTGCATGGATGTAGATATCCGCTCCTGTCGCGTAGTGCAGCTCCTGGTCCCCGCTCACGTGGTCGGCATGCACATGGGTGTTGAAGACATGGGTGATCTGCATCCCCTCTTCCCGGGCGATGGCCAGGTAGTCCTGGATGTCCCGCTTGGGGTCCACCACGGCCATGGCCTTGGCTTTGGGGCAGCCGATGACATAGGACAGGCACCCCAATCCGGGTACCGCAATTTGATTGAAATACACGCGTCCCTCCTCGGTTACAGCTTCTTGTGGCAGAACCACCAGTCGTAGCCGTCGTATTCCTGCTGCCGTTTGCGGGCCGTCTGGACGTCCTTGGCGGGCGGAATGATGACCCGGTCGCCGATCAGCTCGTTGTTGGGCCAGCCGGCCGGGATGGCGACCCCGTGGGCATCCGAGGTCTGCATGCCCTTGACCGCCCGCAGGAGCTCGTCCATGTTCCGGCCCAGCTCCTGGGGGTAATAGAACATGATCCGGATCACGCCTTTGTCGTCCACGATGAAGACGGCGCGCACCGTGTTGCTCCCCTTGCCCGGGTGGATCATGCCCAGCTTCTGGGCCACGAGCCCCATGTCGTCGGCGATGATGGGGAACTGGATCTCCACCTTCAGGGTATCCTTGATCCAGTCCACCCACTTGATGTGGGAGAAGACCTGGTCGATGGACAGCCCGATGAGATCGCAGTTGAGGGCCTGGAACTCCGCGAAACGCTTCTGGAAGGCCACGAACTCGGTGGTGCACACGGGGGTGTAGTCGGCCGGGTGGGAGAAAAGGAGGAACCACCGGCCGGCCTTGTCGGCGGGCAGGTTCATCTCCCCGTGGGTGGTGGTGACCTTCATTTCGGGGAAGCGGCTGCCGATGAGGGGAAAACTCTGGTCCATGAACATTCTCCTTTTAATGTTGGGTGAAATGTGGCGCCCGGGGGGATGGGCATCCGGGAGCGGGGATTCGATGCATTGGGTTATAAGATAATTCTCATAAACACCAGCGCAAGTGGGAATCATTCCTAATTTTGTGAATCCGGTCCGGCGATCTAAAACGAGGGAATGGAGCCGGTTGGCGCCGAGAAATTACGGTGTGCCAGGCCTGGGGGGGCGATCATGGGCCACATCGGATAGTATGGGGAGGCCAGATTTTGCGGGGATTGGGTCATAATTCGCTGTCTCCGGCCAAAAGATGTTGCCGGGCCGGAACTCAAGGCCGCGCAGGGGGAGTCGCCTCTCCATCTGGTCCTGGATGCGGGAAAAACACAGCAGGCCGCTCAGGGCGCCGATGAGGGCCGGAAACATGTCGGACGAGGTGTCCCAGTGGTCCCCCTGGGTCCCAGGAATTCGTCCGCTCCCTGTCCCAGGGCCAGGGCGGCAATCTTTACCGCATCTTTACAGAATTCCCCGTGTTCATGGTTATCGTAGGCGTGCGCCCTTGAGGCGTGGAAGCCTTTCACCTTCAGGCAGGGGGGCTGCGCCTGGCCCGGGAGGAATCGCCATGGGAAAAAACGGTCGCCGCCTTGGTCCGCGGCACGTCGGCATGATGCTGGTGACACTGCTGCTGCTGAGCTGTTCTCCCGGCTCGCACTCGGCGGCTCCCCAAGAATCGGAGACAAAGGACGGTACCATGCGCACGCAGAACACGGCCGCGGTTCAAACCCCGGAGCGGCCCCGGATGGATATGGAGGCGCCCTCCACCTGGGAGACGGCGTCCTTCGGGTTGGGGTGATTCTGGGGCATCGAATCCCGGTTCGGGATTATCGACGGCGTGGTTCGCACCCGCGTGGGGTACGCCGGCGGGCTGACGCCAACGCCCACCTATGCCCGCATCGGCGACCACACGGAGACGGTGCAGGTGGATTACGACCCCGCGCGCCTCACCTATGCCCAACTGCTGGAGATCTTCTGGGAAGCGCACCAGCCCACCCGGCAGCCGTGGAGCCGGCAGTACTGGAACGCGGTTTTTTTCCATGACGACGCCCAGCGGCGGATCGCCATGGCCTCCAAGGCTGCCGTGGAGCAGAAAATCGGGCGGGCGGTCCAAACCGAGGTGCTGCCCTTGCGCGCCTTCACCCTGGCCGAAGACTACCATCAGAAATATGCCCTGAAGCGGCACGAGGCCTTGACGGCCGAGATGCAACGCATCTTTCCGCGCCACGAGGATTTTGTGGATTCCACCGCCGTGGCGCGCCTCAATGGATACGCGGGGAGCAACGGCAGCCGGGGGCAGTTGCGCCGGGAAATCGACCGCCTGGGGTTGAGCGCCGAAGGGAAGAAGGCCTTGACGGCCATGGTGCGGGAGTAAGGCGCCCCGGTAAAACCGGATCATCGGATGGGCTCCTCATATCCGGTGGACCGGCAGGCCGCCGGGATCTCCGGTTCCCCTCGCCAGGGATTCGGCCCACCGGTCCAGCCGGCCTGGACGGATGCCAAGGCCGCGGCCAGACCGGTCGGGCCGCCGGTGTGCGGTGGGACCCCGGGATGACAGGCCACCACCGTCGCCTTATCCTCGTCCCAACGGGCCTGCCCCAGGGCGCCGAAAACAGCCCGACGCCGTCCTGAACGGTAACGGGTCGCGCGAGATGGGGCTGACGCGGTACCCATGCCGCCAACGGGAGGGGAAAAATGGAAACTCACACAACGCCGGCTGAATATTTGCTGCTCATCCGGGGCACCCACTGGGATAAAAACCTTTCCCCGGAGGAGATCCGGCAATTCCGGGACCGCTGGACCGCCTGGATCGACCGCCTGACCCGGCAGGGGAAGGTCAAGGCCAGCCAACCGCTGGCCCCTGAGGGTAAGCTCGTTTACGGCCGGCAGGGGCGCACCGTGGTGGATGGTCCGTACGCCGAGTCCAAGGAGGCCATCGCCGGCTACTTCCTGGTCCAGGTGCAGGACCTCGGCGAGGCCCTGGAGATGGCCAAGGGATTCCCGGTGCTGGATTATGGCGCCACGATCGAGGTGCGGCCCGTGCTGGCGGAGTGCCCCACCGTGCAGCGGGCCATGGACCAACTGGCGCTCGCCGGGGCGTGACGGGTGAACTCCGGCGGCGGCGTGTGCTTCGCGCCGTCGGGAGATGCCTACAACCCATCTCAAAAAAGTCTTTTGGTCCCATCTCGACGTTGGAGGCGTTTTCCAATCCTCGACAACCAGCAGGTTGCCTGCGGTTGGAAATCCGCCTCCGCCTTGATCTGGGGGCCAAAATCCGTATTTGGAGATGGGTTCTATACATACCAGCGAAAGTGAGGTGTTCAATGACCGCATCCGCAGAGCATAAGGCCAGTGGGGATCAAAAAGGCGCCAGCGGGGCGCGCATCGTCTGGTTCGAAATTCCCGCGGACAATGTGGAGCGCGCCAGACGCTTCTACCGTGCCCTCTTTGGCTGGAAGATCGAATTGTTTCAAGGCATGCAGGATTACTGGCAGATCGACACCGGCGCCGGGCAAGAGGGGCTGAACGGCGGGATGATGGCGCGCCAGCACCCGCACCAGCCCGTGGTCCACTACGTCGACGTGCCGTCGGTGAACCAATCCCTGGAGACGGTGCAGCAATTGGGCGGCAAGGTCCTGATGCCCCCCACGGCGGTGCCGGGGATGGGTTACTTCGCGGTCTGCCAGGACACGGAGAACAATACCTTCGGCCTCTGGGAATCCGACGAAAGCGCCAAATGATGGCGCCTGGTTTCCTGTGTCAGGCGACGACGCGGAGATCGGGCGTCGTCGCCTGGCGGTAGCGGCGGGAGAGGGCAAGCGGGGNNCGCACCGGTGGTGGCCGACGCCCGGCGGCTAGCGGGCCTCCCCGGGCATGCCCGGCCGTGGGGGTTGCCCCAGGGGGCGCAACTGGTCCATCAGGCCGCCGGCCGTGACGGTCAGACGGCTGGTGACCGGCAGGCCCGCGCGGGCCGCGGCCCGCGCCGCCCAGGTGTTGCAGGTGTTGCCCGCGTGGAAGGATCCCCGGGCCCCAAAGAAGCGGCTGGCGCCGTACCACCCCGGCCCGAGGACGATGGGACGCCCGTCGGGGGCGCGGTCGAAGCTCTCGGCGATATAGGCCAACAGGTCCCGGTGGCCGGCCGCCGTGGCCCCCAGGGCCACGACCTCCGCCGCCCCGAAGAATCGGCTTGGCGGGTCATGGAACCCGGCCACGTGCAGCACGCTCTCCGTGGGCCAGAGGACCGCCCGCAGGGCCAGGCCCGCGCCGGGCTCGGCCGTTTGGTAGTAGCGGGCATCCCCCCAGCCGATCTCGAGGAAGCGTTCCCCCGGCAGGCTGTCGGCCAGGAAGGGTGCTGCGGCGGCCAGGTCCGGTCCCTCCACCACCAAACCCACGTGCCAGCCGTGATTGACGGCATAAATGGTTTTGGCGATTTGGCCGGGCTCCGCGCGGGAGGCAGGGGGCGGGCCGGTGCAGGCCGCCAGAACCGTCGCCAGCACGGCCACGCGGAGGAATTTGCCCACGCCCCCCGGCCGGGAGGGGCGGAGATGCGGCGGGGTCATGAGCCGTAGCTCCCCGGTTCACCGACGATACGACCGCCGGCAGGCGGTCAAGCGGCGGTATCTAGGTCATGCGCCTGGCGGAGGCCGAATCAAGGGCGTTCACCCCCCCCGGCATCATGGGGGATACCGCGCAAGGCCCGGGGAGCTGCAGGTGTGCCTGAAGAGTGCGCGCCGCAGGCTAATCGAGCGCCAGGCGCCCGATGGCCTCCAGGATGGCGGCGCGGCGCCGGCTGAGGGCGCCCACCTCACCGGCGGCCTCCACGATGACGATCTCTCGCGCCCGGACGAAGATGGCTGTCAGATACGTGACGTCCTGCTGGCCGTAGGGGGCGGTGAGTTCGAGGAGGTAGCCGGGCTGGGCGCCGGTGGCAATGGGGGCCTCCTCCAGGAAGATGTAGCCGGCATCCAGCATGCGCTTTTTGAGGGCCTCTTTCCAGAAGGGCAGCTCGGCCGGTGGCTGGTTGTCCTCCCGGCGCACGCGGTAGACGACCCCTTCCGGGCTCACGGCCTTGATCTCCCGGGTGTCGGTGTAGGGAGCGAAGCCTACGGGCACGGGCGGGGGGGACGCACCGCCGGCGAAATGGACGCATCCGGCGGCGGTGCCGCAGATCACCAGCAGGGTGGCGACAAGGATGGGGGCCGGGCGCATCTTAAAACTCCTCGAGGAGATCCGACAGGTTCATGGTGTTCAGCCAGGCGAAGGAAGAGCTGCCGTCCGGCACCGGCGCCGGACGGTCGCGGTAGTCGAAGCGCACTTCCAGGCTGGCGAAGGCGACGCGGTGCCGGAGATGACGGATCTGCCCCATGAGGGTTTCCATCTCGGCCGCCAGTTGAATCAGCTCCCTTTCCACCGTCAGGGCGCCGTCGGCGTCCGCCTGCTCCAATAGCGCCAGGTACTGGCCCTGGACCTCGGTCTTGGCCTTCAGAGCCGCCTCCTTCTGGAGCAGCGCCGTCCCCAGGTCTTCCCGGCGCAATTGCCGGTCGATCACCTGGCCCTGGGCCGCGGCTTCCGCGAGCAGCGTCGGGAGGCCCGCGGCCGGGACCCGCAGAACCACCGCGTTCCGGGCCTTGCGGGTGAAATAGCCCTCGAGCTTTTCGGCGCTCGCCACGAGGCTCTCCGCCGCCAGGTCGCGGTCGCTGACCTTGACCACCAGTTGGATCTGGACGGCGGAGGTTTCCTCCGCCCCAGCGGCGCCGCCTGCCAGCAGCAGGACGACCGCCAGCCCCAAACCGCATCCCGCCGCACGCCACCCCGCCGCTTTCATCGGGCACCTCCGCCAATGGACGCCAGGATCGACTTCTGATAGCGCCTTTCATGCTCAAGGGAAGGGTAATAGACCTCCACCATCTCGATGGTCCGGGCCGGGGTCACGTGGATGCCCACCAGGTAGATGTAAGGGGTCTCCGAACGGTCTTCCAGGCGCAGCACCTTGAACGCCCCCACGTCCATGACCCGGGCTTCGGCGTAGTCCGGGCCCAGGCGCAGGCGCACGGCCTCCAGCCAGAAGGCCGTGTCCCCTGCGGGTTGCCGTGTGTGCCGGCTCGCCCGCATGACGACCCCAATGGCGCTTTCGGCCACCCACAGCCCCTTGCGCTCCAGGGCCACCATGCCCTCGGGCACGTGGAATTCCAGGGGCCGGCCGCTGCCGGCCACCTGGGCGTTGAAAGGCGAAAGCTGGTGAATCCATTCAAAAGCCGTGATGCTTTCCTGCCGGCCGGTGTCCGCATCGCTTCTGCGGGTCTCGATGCGCAGGGTGATGCGGGAGAAGGCCGCCAGGGAGCGCAGGCGTTCCCGCTGGGCGTTCAAGGTCTCCATCTCGATGCGGATCCGCTGGATTTCCTTCAGGATCCGGATTTTCTCCTTTTCCCCCGGAGCTTTGGCCAGCAGTGCCACCAGGCGCTGGTGCGTGGCCCGGGCGATGTTCAGGCGCAGGTCCACATCCATGAAGGCTTCGGTGATGTCCTCCGTGGTCACGGACTGGTCGAGCACGTCCCCCAGGGCCAGCAATTTTTTGAAGACGGTTTGGAAATCGGCCACCGGCACGCGGAAAACGACGGTATCGCCTTCCAGGCGCTCCACGTGGCCGCCGCTCTCCTCCACTAGGCGCGTGGCCTCGTCCACGAGCGCGTCGGGCCGGGGAGCGCGCAGATGGAGGAAGCCGTCGTGGTGGATCATGCGCGCCGGCGCGCCCGCCGGCGCGGCTTCGGCCTCGGCGGCCACCAGGCCGCCCCGGGCCAACGGGGCCGCCATATCCGTGGCGGCGAAACCGGGGGTCTGGGCGGGGGCCGATTTAATGGCCATGCGTTCCGGCCGGCCGGCATCGTCCATTATCACCTGGCCGGCACATCCACCCAGAACCAGCGCAGCTGCCAGCAGGCCCGGGAACCAGCGTCGGTTAGGATGAGCAGTGAGGCGCATATGGGGTTCCTTTGGTCGGGAAGCAGGAGGGCGAGCGCAAGGTTCACCCAACGGACAAGGTGGACGGAAGCGCACCCGTCACCGGATGTGGATTGTTAGCAAAATGCTTCCGGGGGATCAAGCTTGGCCGCGGGAGCTACGTCGAGGATTTCAAGGGACCGAGAACGCCGGCCGGGGCTCAAATCCGCCCCTTGGGCAGGGTCACTAATGAAGCTGTATGTGCCGGCTGTATGCAATGGCACTGGCCAGCAGGTAGATTCCCGTGCACAGCACCAGGTAACCGAAGATGAAGTAGAGGGTTCGGTACCAGGACGCCGGCGGCGCCGCCGCGGCGTCGTGCAGCCGCCCCTCCCCCTCCAGGCGGGCCACCCACTCCGGCTTTTCCTCCACCGCGTGCTTCAAGGTGACCGTGCCGGAAAACATGGCCTCATTCATGGGAAAGCTGGTGGGGCGCAAGTGGCCGATAAAAAAATGGACCACGAAGATGTAAGTCACGGCCAGGATCGCCTCGGCCCGATGCAGCAGGGCGGCGACGTTCAACACCCAGCCTTCCACATACCGGCTGGAGGCTATCGGGTGCATGAGCATCAACCCGGTGACCGCCAGAAGCGGCATCCCCCAGAAGACCGCCCAGTAATCGAACTTTTCCCAGTAGGTCCAGCGATCGTGGCGCGGTGGGCCTCCCTTTCCCAGGAACCACCGGACCTGCTGGCCGAAGCGCTTGAGATCCTGGGCATTGGGCACCAGGGAATCCCCGCCGAAAACGCTTTCGGGGAGCCGCTTCCACTGGATTCGGGCGAGGAGGAACCCGATGTGCGCCAGAAACCCCCAGATCATCACCACGCCCACCCATTGGTGAACCACCAGGGCATTGTCATACCCCCCGAAAACACGGCATAGCCCCTGCCCCCACGGGGTGGTGATGAACAAGCGGCCGAAGCCGGTGGCGGACTGCAGGATAAAGGTCAGCATCAGGGCCAGATGAAACATGCGGTCCAGAGGACTGAAACGTCTGATGCGCTTCGGTTCCATCAGGTTTCTTCCTTCGTCCTGGGGGGGAGCAGTTCCCGCAGCCCCACCAGGAAACTATGGGGGATGAAAAAGGCCAGGGTGCCCACCAGGAGCGCCAGCATGAACCAGTAGGCATAATAGAGCACCGGGAAGGTCTGCCGGGCCAGACGGGAACCCGCCGCCGGCGCATGGATCACGTAGCTGGCAAAGGAGGCGCTGGCGCCTTCGTGGCATTTGGCGCACACGTAGGCATGACGCCGGATGGGGTTCATGAGGGAGTAATAGTGATCCATGCTGGCGATGGGCTCCCCCCCATGGCATTGACGGCAGGTGAGGTTGGCCCGGACGGTGTGGAGGTCACGCGCCTGGTCCGGATGGCAGTATTCGCAGCGGAGGTTTTCATAAAACTTGAGGCTTTGATGCGAATCCGCGAGGTGGGTGCGACTGCGCACCAACGCGGCGGTGGGGCTATAGGCGAAGGGCTCCTGGCCCACGCCCGGGATGCGACGCACCGCTTGGCGGCGGCCCGGCAGGACCTCGAATTGCTCATAGTATCCCGTGCTTTCCTCGTAGGCCTTGTAGCGACGGGCGGCCGAGGCGACTTCCTCCTGGCCGGCGGCCTTCCCGGAGAGAAAAAGCAGCATGACCAGCAAGGGCATCGCTATCGGCACGACGGCCGGCCATTTGGTTTGCGTTCCTTGCCTCATGACGCCCTCCTGACGACGTGCTGGCGTTTCAGTCCACCGCGGCCACGGGGGCCCCGACCGGCTTGGGAAGCTTCGTCAAGGCATCGAACTTGGCCTGAAGTTCCTTCAGATCGGCATCCTTGTGCTTGTGACAGGTCTGGCAGGAGTTGGGAACGACCGGGTTTGCCAGCGTATGGGAGGGCAGAAGGGCCATGAACACGTGGCTGTGGATATCGCCGGACTCGGCGCTCTTGGCGATCCGCGGCATGTGGCAGCCCACGCAATTGGCAAAGGAATGGATGGAGTGGGCCTGGTTGTTGTTGATCACCGGGTGGCACTGCAGGCATTGGTTGGAGCCGGCGGCCTGGGTCTGGTAGCGGGTGGGCGGAACCCCGATCTGGTGGACGTAATGGCATGAGGTGCAGGTGACGCCTTCGGCGTAATGCTTGGACTGGACCCAGTCGATGTACTGCTGGTGGTGGCCCTTGGAGAATTCGTTGGCATAGACATGCGCCTTGTCCCCGGCCGCAAAGGAGGTGGATTGGAAATAGGCCTCCAGGGCCTTGCCCGGCGCATACCCAACCGCCCATGAGGCCTTGGCCTGGGTGGCCTTGCCCCGGTTGTGGCAGGACCCGCAGATCTGGACCGCAACCCCCATGGTCAATTTGGCGGGGTTGACAATGGTCTGCCGTTTTTCGAAAACGGCCGTCTTGGGCAGGGCCGCGTGCCAGGAGCCCTTGCCGTGGCAGGCTTCGCAGGTCACGCCCGGCTCGTTGAAGGTTTTCTTCGCGAAATCGACACCTGTGGCGTGGCAGCCGCCGCAACCGTCGATCCACGGCCGCTTGTCCCAGTCCTGCTCATGGTAGTTCACCCAGCGGTGGGTCTCGGCATTGTACTGGGCCGGGGCAATATAAAGGGTGCCATCCTTTTCCACCAGGTAGCGCTGCTTCCACTGGCTGCCGATGGTGTAGAGGATCTCCTCCTTCTTGGGGATATAAATCTGGTCGGCGGGCACCTTGAGGCCTTCGATCGTGGCGAGATCTTCGCGGATGTGCTTTTCATCGATGGGGACGATGATGGCATCCTCGTTTTGCCGCGCATCCTGGAGCATGCGACTGTGCAGCGTCATCTTCCAGGAGTCGTAGTGCTCCAAATGGCATTGCTTGCAGGTATCCGCGCCGACGAATTCCTGGGGCTGCGCCTTGACGGCGGCGATATCCACCGGGTGTTCCGATCCGCAGGCGATGAGGACCGCAAACAGGATGGCCGCCCCGCAACGGGTTGGCATGGGTCTGGGTTTCATGAAAGCCTCCTTCGATCAGGATGGGCATGGCCCGTTGGCGGGCTTGGGTGAACCGTGGGCCTGCGAGCCGGAAACGGTTCGCCCCCCCAAATGGCTCCGGCCATCACTCCGGAGCACAGCCATTCTTGGCAAAGCTGTCCAGCAGAAACCGCAATTCGTCGGTATCGATGGGCTTTCGCAGGCAGGCGATGAGGTGCCGGCCGATCGCCTCCTTCAAGTCGGGATGGAAGGGGCTGTGCGACAGTCCCATCAGGCAGTGACCCGGTGTTTTGGGAAGTTGCCGGAAATAGCGCTCATCCAGGTCCAGCCGGTCGAGATCGAAGATGGCGATGATGCCCTTGGAGGATGCGGACAGGATGCCGGCGGCTTTTTCGGCGGACGCGCACAGCTCGACCGTAAACGCCTGATCCCCGGCCAGTCGCATGATCTCTTGGGATGGTGCATGGTCCGGGGTGACCAGGAGGATAGGTGTGACCATCGATGCCCTGTCCTTTCCCCACGCCGGCGATCATCAAAGGCCTGCCCACGGCCATTACAAGATGAGTGCCAACCGGGCGCGGGCGCCGGCCTCCCCGGGCTCCTGGGGGACAAGGCATCCCTGGTAATCGTGCAAGAAATAGAAATTACTATATAAAATAACATGCCGGGGTTCCGCGCGCACTCACCCCGGGGCGAGGAGATCCCGGGCGCACGCGGGTGCCCACCGCGCATTGTCCGCGCCGGATAGGGACACGGACTGGTCGGGAATTAATTATCAGATGATATTACAGAAGGTTACGTGTGTGCCACAAGGGGACACCCTTTCAATGACGACGGCGCGTCAGGGGGTCGCGGGGAGGGAGGTCAGTGGATGGTGGGGGGCTGGAGCCCGTATTTTTTGAGCTTCCGGTAGAGGGTGTTGCGGCTGATGCCGAGCCGGCGGGCGGCGGCCTTCTTGTTCCAATCGCACGCCTCGAGAACTTCCTGGAGGAGCCGGACCTCGGTATCCGCCATGATGCGGCCCTTGCCGTCCGTCACGGCGGTTTCGGCCTCCCGGATGGCCGCCGGGAGGTCCGCGACGGTGATCAGATGGCTCTTGGCCAGGACCACGGCGTGCTCGACGGCGTTTTTGAGCTCCCGCACGTTTCCCGGCCAGTCATAGGCCAGCAGGGCGGCCATGGCCTCGGAGGCGAAATCGTCGACCGACTTTTTCTGCTCGCCGGCGAAGCGGGCCATGAAATGCCTGGCCAAGAGGGGGATATCGTTGCCGCGCGCGCTCAAAGGCGGCAAATGGACCGGAATGACATTCAACCGATAGAACAGGTCCTCGCGAAAGCCGCCGGATTTTACGGCGCTCACCAGGTCCCGGTTGGTGGCCGAAATGATGCGGACGTCCACGGCCAACGTCTTTTCGCCTCCGATGCGCTCGAATTTATGGGTTTGCAGCACCCGGAGCAGCTTCACCTGGGCGGAGGCCGGGATCTCGCCGATTTCATCCAGGAATACGGTTCCGCCGTCGGCCTGCTCGAACCGTCCGGCCTTTTGGCGGATCGCCCCGCTGAAGGCCCCCTTCTCGTGGCCGAACAGCTCGCT
>DJGG01000141.1:2348-11939 GCA_002432195.1 Desulfobacteraceae bacterium UBA5852 | reverse complement strand
AGCTCCTTGCCGGTGCCGCTTTCCCCCTGGATGAGGATGGACGCGTCGGTGGGGGCGATGTCATCGATCAGGCCGTAAAGGGTTCGCATCCGGGGGTCCTTGCCGACGAGGCCGCAAAATTCGGACAACCCCTTGTCGGGATCGGCAAGCCCGTGGAGGCGGGCTTCCTGGACGATGGTCCGCTGGAGGACGCCGGCGGTTTCCCGCAGCAGCAGGCCGATGACCTTCAGCTCCTTGGGGTTGCAGGCGCATTGGCCGGGGCAGGCCACCACAAGCGCCCCCAGAAGCTGGTTTTCATGGCGGGCGGGGAACACCGCCAGGCGCCGGGCCTCGCGAAGCGCAGGGGGCAGCAGATCCGCCGGGATCGCGTTCAGCGGCATGAAGGTGATGTCCTCGATCCCCGCCAAGCCCACGTATAAAGCGCCCACGGAGGGCTGCCGGGAAGTCTCCATCCGATTTGGAGAATACACCTGCAGGGTCTTACCATCGCCGCTGAAAATCATCAGGGCCAGTTGGCTGCAGGGGACGATCTCCCTGAAGCGCTTGAGCAGGTAAGCGGCGACATCCTTCAAGGCCGTCTGGCTGCCGATCCTTTTCAGGATCTCAAAGGACGCGCGAATCTGGGCATGGGCCCGGTCCAATTCGGCGGAGTTGGCTTCGAGCTTCCGGGTGTAGTCCCGCAGGCGTGCGATCATGCGGTTGAAGGCATTGGACAAAATGCCCACTTCGTCCTGGGAGTCCACGGCCGCGTGGATGTCGAGGTTGTCCGCGTCAACCTGCTCCACGGCGGCCACCAGTACGCGCAAGGGTCGGGTGATCCTGCCGATGCACAGGAGGCTGAAGGCCATGGATACCAACAGGACCAGCAGGGTGATGAACAGCATCTCAAACCAGAGGTCCGACAACTGCTTCCGGATGAAGGCATCGGAGAGCCCGAGACGCAGGGTGCCGGCCCGGCCTTCGAAGACGGGCCAGGCAAAATCCAGATAGCGGTCCCCCCGGGGGGTGCCGATGAGGAGATGACGGCCTTCGGTGGATGGGCTCGCCGGGTTGACGGGCAGGAGATCCACGGGGAACGCCTCCCCGAACGTGTGGGCCAGGACCTCGCCGTCCCGGGCGACGAATAGGTAAGCGATGCTGGGGTTGATGGATTGGTGATGGAACAGCAGCTTCTGCAGGGCAACCAGGTCGTTGATGAGAATTTTGTCGGCGGCGTCGCTCGCCAGGGACTGGCAGAGATAGCGGCCCTGAAGGATGGCCGCGTCGCGCAGGGACTGCTCGTAGCGCCGGGCAACCACCAGCGAAACGATCAGGCCGCTGCCGATGACCAGAACGGCCACGGCCACCAGGAGCTTGTGTCGGAGCAGGATCGACCTCATGACGGCTCCGGTGCATTTCCGTTGAGCGCTTGCTTCATGGTGACGATGGGGGCGTACCAGTCTTCCGGTTGACGATCAGATACGCCTGGTAGAACGTCCGGCCCTGAATCTGGGGAACGGCCAGGGCCTGGAAGCCGAACCGGGACCCCCCGCCGGCATAGGGGCCGGAGCAGATGAAGGCCAGGTCGAGCTGCCGGCCGGCGAAGAGCGCGTTGATTTCTCCGTAGGTCTTGCGCTGCACCAGGCGGATGGGCCGGTCGATGCCGCGGCCGATGTACGCGAGCAGCCGGTGGTAGTGGTTGAAGGTCTCGCGGGGGGAAAACATGGCCGCCACGGCCACCCGCAAGGGCGGCACGTCCGGATCGGCGGCGACAGGGGGGGCGCAGAACGACGGTGCGCTCCATATCGACGATGACCGGGGGGGTGTCACCGCTGCAGCCGAGGACGGAAATCGCCAGGAGCGCGAGGGTCGGGAGCAGGCGGCCAGTGGAGCGGATCGCCATTTTCGGACCTCGGCGGGAAAAGCCTGTCTGGCCCGGCGGCCACCGCCTGGGCTCGATCCAACATAGCGCCGGATTCCCGGCGGGCAATGCCAGCACACAAAGAAATGCACCAGCCGGCGGCGGAGCCTGGCAGACCCCGCCGCCGTTGGGGGAACTCCGGCTACATCGTCTTTTTCTTCGGCAGGTTGGCCCGGCCGATCTCCACGTTGAACTCCCGGCACCAGATCACCACGCTGTCGTAGTTGGCCGGATCGGTACCGGCCGGCAGTTCGTAGGCCACGGTCCCCATGAACCGCTCCAGCTTGCCCAGATGGACGCCGTGCATGTGGTCGCCGTCGCGGGTCAGGTAAACATGCCCGTCGGGGACCTTGTCCACCTCCAGGTCGCTCAGGGTCAGCACCCACCGGCCGTTCATGCCGGGGGTCACGGCGGCCTTGCCGGCGGCATGGTGCCCCTGGCTGCCGGCGAACATGCCGTCGTCCATGGTCATGGCCGTCATGCCGGCGCCCGGGGGATCCATCCTGTCGCTGCTGCCGGCGCAGCCCGCCACCAGGCCGGTCAGGGCCAGGCTCAGGGCAACGATTTTCAGACCTTGTATGGCATTCATGGCGTACCTCGCTTCTGGGAATGTTTCCAACCGCGCTTAGCACACCTCCCCGTGAGGTGAAAGCGCATGGGGGAGTCAATCCCGGCCGGCGACCCCGCGATAGGTGCCGGCCCGTTGCAGGGCCGCGATCATCTCGGCGGGAGTGATCACCTGGGGATCGTAGACCACGGCATTGATCTCCCGGAAACCCTTGAACCCGTTGCGGACCTGCCAAACGCCCTTCAGCCCCTCCAGGGCCGATCGACCGACGTCGTATCAGGCCACGTAGAAGTCGATGGCGGCCGGGGCCGGGTTGGCGTCCGGCGCGGGGTCCACCGCCGCGACGCCGCGGGCGGACAACAGGGCCATCATCAGGTATATGCTGGTTTTCATAGCCCATCCTAGTGTCAGGCCGTTTGCGCTGTGTGCCGCGTGAACCGCAGATGGGGCGGCCGCTTAAAGGCTGTGTAAAGGGGAACTAAAGATTGGATAAAGATGCGCACGGGGATGGGCACGCCGACGTACCTGCCGGTTGGCCGGGCGATCGGGCTTCCGCGGGCAGCCGCGATTCCGGCGCCGACCACCGGCGGGTCCGGGCCAACGGTCAGCCCCCGTGGGGTCGGTCGGCACCCCGGGGGATGTCCCGGGGGCTCCATCGCAGGACCACGGCCCGGGCGAAGCGGATCCGGGGCCATTCCGCCGGCGCCAGCCCGGCGCTGCGGGCCGCGCGGAGGGTGTCGGCGGGTTCGTCACGGGTCATGGCCAACGAGGGGCTTCGTCATCATGATGCGCGGGGCGAGGCGGAAGCCCCGGCCCGCGTACAGGGCGCGGGCGCGCTCATTTTCGGGGCGCACCATCAAATGGACGGCGTTGGTGCCGCGCATGCGCAAGTGCCCGATCATCGCATCCAGCAGGGCGCGCCCCAGCCCCCGCCCCCGGGACAAGGGTTGGACGAAGAGCTCGGTGATGAAGGCGTCGGGGCCGGCGAACTCGAGGTCGTATCCGAAGGTGGCGATTATGTAGCCCGTCACGGCCCGGGATGCATCCTCCCGCGCCACCAGGACCAGGCCCAGGTCGCCTGCGCCCAGCAGGCGCCGCAGGGCCGCGCCCATGGGACCGGGTTTCCAGTCGATGCCCTCGGTGCGGTTGAAGGCCGCCATCAACGGGAGAATCGCGGGCTCGTCCCCGATCCCCGCCTGCAGGATCTCCACTTTGCGGGCCTCCATGCGGAATCCCTCCAGGATTGCCGCCCTGGCCCGGGCGGCCGCGGGTCATGCCCCGGTGTCGGTTCGGCCTGAATGCCATTGCGGGCCCTCGGCTCCGGCCGGGTTGACATCGGGGGGGTTCATATTATCTATTGCGCATACGATAAAAATAATGGAGGAGTGAAGCGATGCCCTCGGCCGAACGTTCCCCATCCATCAATGAACCGCCTGCCTGCAACATCCTGCACCCCCTCACGGTGCGCAAGGTGTCCAGGCAGATGCCCTCGGAGGCGGCGCTGGACGGTCTTGCGGAATTTTTCAAGCTTTTTTCCGACAAGACCCGGGTGGGCATCCTCTGGGCCTTGAGCTTGTCGGAGATGTGCGTCTGCGACCTGAGCCTGCTGCTGAAGATGAAGCAACCCGCCATATCCCAGCATCTCAAAAGCCTGCGCCAGATGCGCATCGTGCAGACCCGCCGGGAAGGCAAGGCGGTTTTTTACGCCCTGGATGACGAGCACATCCGCGCGGTGCTGAACACCGGCATCGAACACGTCAACGAACTGCCTTGAGCCACCGGAGTCGCCCATGGCCAGCGCCTACCGCATCACCGGACTGGATTGTGCGTCCTGCAGCGCCAAGCTCGAAACGGCCATCCGCAAGCTGCCGGGAGTCTCCTACGCCGTGGTGGATTTCGCCAACCTGCGCCTGCACATCGAGGCCCTCGACCTGGAGCGCGTGCGCGCCGCCGTAAAGCGCATCGAGCCCGGGGTGGAGATTCTGCCGCCGGAAAACGCCGCGGCGAAGGCCGAAGAACCGGCGGGGGTGTTCAGCGCCAGGCGGGAAATAGCGCTCCTGTTCGTCGCCGTGGCGCTTTTTGCAGGGCATGCATGGTTCGAAGAGCGGTTCCATGAATCCAACTGGCCGCTTCTGGATTACGGCCTCGCCCTGGCGGCCTACTTCCTCGCCGGCAGCAACATTTACGTCAACGCGTTCAAGACCTTCCGCCGGGGTGATTTTTTCGACGAGAATGTGCTGATGGTGGTGGCCACCGCCGGCGCCATCGCCATCCACAGCCTCTCGGAAGCCGTGGGCGTGATGCTGTTTTTCAAGGTGGGGGAATTCCTGCAGAACCTGGCGGTGGCGCGTTCGCGCCGATCGATCCGGGCGCTGCTGGCCTCGCGACCCGACAAGGCGAACCTCGAAACCCTCGACGGCCTCCGCCAGGTGCCGCCGGAGCAGGTGCGGGTGGGGCAGACGATCCTGGTGAAGCCCGGGGAAAAGGTGCCCCTCGACGGCGAGATCCTGGCCGGGCGGTCCAGTGTGGATGCCTCGGCCCTGACCGGGGAGCCCGTGCCCCAGGGCGCCGGCGTCGGCGACCAGCTGATGGCCGGCATGGTCAACCTGACCGCCTCCCTGAAGCTGAGGGTGACCAAGCCTTTCGGGGAGTCCTCCATCGCCAAGGTTCTCGAGATGGTCGAGAACGCCGCGGCGCGCAAGGCGGCGACGGAGAAATTCATCACCCGCTTCGCGCGCTGGTACACCCCCCTCGTGGTGGCCGCGGCCGCCGGCATCGCCCTGCTGCCCCCCTTGATCCTGGAGGGGGCCGACTTCAGGACCTGGATCTACCGCGCGCTGGTGGTGCTGGTGATATCCTGCCCCTGCGCCCTCGTGGTGAGCATTCCCCTGGGCTACTTCGGCGGCGTCGGGAGGGCTTCCCAACGGGGCATACTGGTCAAGGGGTCCAACTTCCTGGACGCCCTGGCCGCGGTCAAGACGGTGGTCTTCGACAAGACGGGAACCCTGACCCGCGGCGACTTCGTGGTGCAGGCCGTGGTGCCCGGCAACGGTTACGGGGAACAGCAGCTCCTGGAATTCGCCGCGCGGGCCGAAATGCATTCCAACCACCCCATCGCCAAGTCGATCGTGGCCAAAGGCGTCGAACTGGGCCTGACCCTGGACGAGGCATCCGTCGCGGAGCACACGGATCTGCCGGGCAGGGGCGTGCGCGCGCTGGTGGGCGGGCACGCGATCCTCGTGGGCAGCGACGGCCTGCTGCACGATCGGCAGATCGCCCACGATACCTGTGCGCTCGAAGGCACCGCGGCGCACATTGTCGTCGATGGGGTCTACGCCGGGTATATCCTGATCGGCGATACGATCAAGGCCGACGCCCGGGAGGCGGTCGCCCAGTTGCGCAGGATCGGCATCGAGCGCATTGAAATGCTCACCGGAGACAACCGCTGCACCGCGGCAACGGTGGCCAGGACCCTGGGCGTGGACGCCTTCCACGCGGAGCTGCTGCCGGAAGACAAGGTGCGTCTGCTGGAGGAGATCCAATCCGCCTCCGGCCGCGGCGCCAAGGTGGCCTTCGTGGGCGATGGGATCAACGACGCGCCGGTCATCGCGCGGGCCGATGTGGGGGTCGCCATGGGGGCTCTGGGCGCGGACGCGGCCATCGAAACCGCCGACGTGGTGCTCATGACCGATTCGCCCCTCAAATTGGTCGAGGCCGTCGCCATCGCCCGCCAAACCCGAACCATTGTCTGGCAGAACATCGTCATGGCGCTGTCGATCAAGGTCGTGTTCGTGGCCCTCGGGACGATGGGGATGGCCTCCATGTGGGAGGCGGTCTTCGCCGACATGGGGGTGGCCCTGGCCGCCATCCTGAATTCCACGCGGATGCTGGGGGGCCGGTGATCGTCTTTCCCGCGCCGGGGCTTGACAGGCTGTGGATAAACTGCGCCTGAGGCCGAAAGGCTGCGTTGCGGGCCTCGGGAAGATGCTCACAACCCTATGAGGTTGCTCCGCTTTTCCCATCGGCCCGCGCCTTGCCTTTCGCCCTGATGCTTGTTTATCCACAGCCTGTTGAGGGTTCCCCTCCCCCCGCCGGCCCGGGGCGCGAGCATGCCCCCTGCCTGGCGGGGGCCAGTGCCTTGTAGAAGATGACCGTGCCATGGGGGGTTCCGTCCGCATCCAGGGCATACCCGGGGATCGTTCCCGCGGGGGTCCCGCCGAGATGCCGGTACAAGCGCTCCGCCCCGTCTCCTCGCGCGCCTACCTGAATTCCACCATGCTGCCCGTCACCGGCCGGAAAACAGCGGCCTCCCGGCGCACAAAATCCTCCTCACGCCGGGAGATCGACAGCGCGATGCGGCCATCGAACACGATGACGTGAGCGGTGTCCGTGGCATAAGCGGCCGTTACGCGGCAGCCGAAGATGGCGTGGGAGTCCACCCGTTCACCGCTGTCGCACTTGAGGGTGAAGGGATTGGCCACCGTCAACCGGCCGGTATCGAAGACAAAGGTGATGCCGCTGGTGATGGACCCCTCGGCATCGGCGGCCGGGGTGTCGATGCCCCGGAGCACGGCGCCGGTCAAGACGTCGGATGTCGCCATACGCTCAGGATTCCTCCAGGCCGTCCGCCGGCCGCACCGGCGAAGTTCGCTTTCGCGGGCATGGGATCTCTCCGGGGAAGGGCTTGCCTATACGGTGCGCCCGATGATCGCCTTTGTCGAGATCACCCGGGCATAGGCGGCCGCGAGGGCGGCCATGAAGGCGGCATGCACCTCCGCTGCCCGCAGGGTTTGGTCCTTGAAGGTGAGGTCCCTTGTGGCGCAGGCATCTTCGGCCACCACGCAGGCGAATCCCAGATCGAAGGCGGCACGGGTGGTGGCGTCGATGCACATGTGGCTCATGGCGCCGGCGATGACGACGCTTTCGGGCTCCAGGCGCTTGAGCATCCCGGCCAGAGGGGTGTCGCGGAAGCTGTTGGGGAAGTGCTTGACGACCACACTTTCGTCCCCTCGGGGAGCCACGGCCGGGTGGATGTTCACGCCGGCGCTCCCGGGGAGGAAAAAAGTAGCCCCCGGGCGCGTGGACTCGTGCTGGACATGGATGACGGGCGCGCCGGCCTTGCGGAATCGGTCCAGGAGGGCCTGCGCGTTCGCCGCGGCCTCCGCGATGCCCACGAGTTCCATCCGGCCGCCGGGAAAGTAGTCGTTTTGAAGGTCCACCAGGATCAGGCAATCGGGCATGTCAGCTCCTTGTCTTTCGGCGCCATGCGGGTTTCTCCGCAGCCGGAGGCCGCATGGTGTTTGGCTTGGCCGGGCCGTCCCGGGCCGGAGCCGGCCTGTGCGCTGCAAGGCGGGCCGCCGACGGGCGGCGGATCACTCCATGGGCTCCGCCAGATGGGCGCGGCCGGCCGGTGCGGCATAGGGCTCGGGCCAGTACTCCACGATGCGGGAGATCCTGCCGCTGTCAAGGGTGAAGAAGGAGATGGCCCGGGCGGTGTGCACCCCGTCGGTAACCGAAACATCCGTGACCGCTTCCGACCCGTCCGCCACGAGGCGGTTGATGGAAAACCTCCAGGGACCCTGGGCGGGATACTCCCGGTTCACTCGCGCAAAGCGCTCGGCCCCGCGGATGCGCTCCCGGGACTGGGGCCACTCCAGGACAAAGCCCGGCGCCAGCACGGCCGCCACCGCCTGGAAATCATTGGTGGCCATGAGGCGCCAGAACTCGCGGACGATTTCGGCGGCGGTTGGCCTTGGCATCGGCGTTTCCGGTTTCGAGGGTGTGAGTGATTCGGGTCGCCCCGAGCTGAAGAAGGCTTACGCGCGGGCGGCAGAACCGGCCGCAGTTTATCCCCCGGCGCATCAGAGGCCGTTGCCTGTCGGTGACGGCCGGCCGCGATCAAGCCTCCAATGGGGATGCTTTCAGCGCTCGAACTTCGCCGCTACCCCCCTCCATGCGCTCAGGCCCATAACGGCGGCCGCGATCATGCCGATGGTTTCCAGGCCCGTCAGGGAAACGATCAGCACGCTGGTGAGGCCGAAAACGATTCCTCCGCAAACCATGCCCAACAGATTGCCCAGAAGCCCCGGGCTGCGGGCGGGAACCGGCCGGGTTCGCGGCGGCCGGTGGGCGGGCGGCTCCGTCCTGGGCGGTGCGGCTTGCCCCCCCTCGTCAGGGGAGGCCGGCTTCGCGGGGGATTGGGGGGCAAGCGCCGGTTTGGCGGATGGAGGCGCGTTCCGGGGGGCAAGTGCAACCCTCGCCGGGACCGGTGGGCTTGCGTGGCGTACCGGGGCCGGCGCATCCGTGGCGGCCTGGGGAGCTGTGGCGACGGCCTCGACCTCCGGCGGAGGCGGCGATCCCGGTTCCGCGGCTGCCGGCGCCACTTGCGCCGCGGCGGACAGCGCCCGCTTTCCGGTCAGGTGGAATTCGAACCCGGGCACCATTGCTTCGGCCTCCGGCGACCAGTGCGCTTGGCACCACGCGTCGAGCCGCTTCGGCAGAGCGTATCCCATGAAAGCCTGGAAGTGGATCTCATTTTGCCGAAGGCAGGCCTGGACCAGGGCAGGCCACTCGGCGCCTGGCGCAGCCCCCGCGGTGAGGAGGCCGACAAACCGATCCACGGCCGCCTTTTCGCTTCGCTCCAGGCTGGCGCCCCAAATGCCGGCGGGAACCATCGCCGCCGCCATGCCCATACCGATGGCCCAGTACCATGCCATTTGGGACCATGCCAGTGCGGTAACACCGACCCCACAAAGCAGCGTGACGACGCAACCCACCCAATGCCCGATTTCCCGCCCGATCTCCCGGCCGACTTGGTGGACACTCATCCGGAGGCGGGCGAGCATGCGATGCAGATCGGGTCCGGGAGCGGGCGCCGGCCCGGTCGCCTTCGGCGGCATGGCCGGGGTGGCACCGCCCGCTGTCGCTTCGGGTTCGACCGCCACCGCCAGTCCGGCCGCGCCCAAGGCCCGGGAATATTTCTCGGCGGCGGCCCGGCTCAGGCCGCTCTTGATGACCCGGCGGGAGCCCGATAGCAGCATGCGGGCCCGCTGCTCACTGGTCAACAGCTTGGCCAGGCGCTGCAGGACCTGCCCTCCATCGCCCCCCGCTACCGGACGCCCGG
>DJGG01000141.1:0-2331 GCA_002432195.1 Desulfobacteraceae bacterium UBA5852 | reverse complement strand
GGAATGTGGCCGCCATGCGCGTCGCCTCCAGAGGATAGAAGTTGATCCAGGCTCAGACAAGGGTACAGGGGTTACCGCCTGCTTTCAGGACCTGTCCACAGGCTGCTATCCGCCGATACGACGCAAAGCTTTACCGGTTTTTGGGACTCGACCGGAGCGAGGAGGGGACATCCTTGCACGCACCATGGCGCCGCATATCCTCCGCTACCGTCATCGGCCGGCCTCGGTGCCGAGGTCGCGGTAAGCCCCCACCTTCAGCTTGAGCTTGATCTCCTCCACCAGGCAGAAGAGCACCGGGACGGTGAACATGGTGAGCATCACCAGGCTCATGCCCCCCAGGCTGGGGATGGCCATGGGGATCATGATGTCCGCCCCCCGGCCGGTGGCCGTGAGCACGGGGAGGAGCGCCAGGATGGTGGTGGCGCTGGTCATGAGGCAGGGGCGCACGCGGCGCAGGCCGGCGGCCACCGTCGCCGCCCGGAGCTGGGCCACGGTTTCGGTGCGGCGCTTCTCGAAGCTCTGGGTGAGGTAGGTGGCGATCACCACCCCGTCGTCCGTGGCGATGCCGAACAAGGCCAGGAACCCCACCCACACCGCCACACTCAGGTTGATGGCGTGGAGCTGGAAGAGCGCCCGCATGTTGACGCCGAAGATCTCGAAATTGGCGAACCACTCCTGGCCGTAGAAATAGATCATGGTGAAGCCGCCCGCCCAGGCCACGGCGATGCCGCTGAAGACGATGACGGTGGTGGCCACGGATTTGAACTGGAAGTAGAGGATCAGGAAGATCAGCAGCAGGGATAAGGGCAGAATCACGGCCAGCGTCCGGGCGGCGCGCAGCTGGTGCTCGTAGTTGCCCGCGAAGCGCCAGCTCACCCCCGGGGGCACCGCGAGGGCGCCGGTCGCCACCCTGGAATCGAGGAAGGCGCGCACCTGCTCCACGACCTCCACCTCGGGCAGGCCGGGGCGGGGGCCAAAGGTGACGTAAGCCGTCAGAAAGGTGTCCTCGCTGCGGATCATCTCGGGGCCGCGGGCGAAGCGGACCGTCGCCACCTCACCGAGGGGGATCGGGCTGCCGTCCATGGCGGGCACCAGCACGCGCCGGATGGCCTCCGGGTCGTCCCGCAGCTCCCGGGGGTAGCGCACGCGCACGGGGAAGCGCTCCCGGCCCTCGACGGTGGTGGTGATGGTGCGCCCGCCCAGGGCGACACTGATCACGTCCTGCACGTCCACGATGTTCAGCCCGTAGCGGGAGATGGCGGTGCGGTCGATCTCGATTTCGAAATAGGGCTTGCCCACCACCCGCTCGGCGTTCACCGTGGCCGGGTTGACCGCGGGCACCTGCCGCACCAGGCCTTCGAGGGCCACGGCCATGCGTTCGAGGGTGGCGAGATCCGGGGCCCGCAGCTTGATGCCCATGGCCGCCCGCATGCCGGTCTGCAGCATCACCAGGCGCGTTTCGATGGGCTGGAGCTTGGGCGCGCTGGTGGTCCCGGGGATCTGGGCCGCGGCCACGATCTCCTCCCAGATGTCCTGGGGGGTGCGGATGTGGTCGCGCCACTGGCGGAAGGGGCGGCCGTCGGGATCGGGGATCAACCGTCCCTCGCCGTCGCGCACGAACTCGCCGCGCTGCCGGTCGTAGCGGAAGTTGATGCGGCGCCCGGCCTCGTCCGTGGCGTACTCCGGCTTGTAGGCGATGAGGGTCTCGATCATGGTGGTGGGCGCGGGGTCCAGGGCGCTCTCGGTGCGGCCGATCTTGCCGGTCACGCTGTCGATTTCGGGCAGCGCGCCGATGGCCATGTCCTGGTGGCGCAGCACCTCGAGCCCCTCGCCGATGGAGGCATGGGGCATGGTGGTGGGCATCCACAGGAAGGAGCCCTCGTCCAGGGGCGGCATGAATTCGCGGCCCAGGCCGGGGAATTCGTGGGCCGCCCAGGACCAGGGGGCACTGGCGCAGAGGGTCTCGGGGCGAAGGCCCACAAGGCGGGTGGTGGCGGGGATGAACCCGAAGGTGCGGTCGAAGCCCAGCCAGACCGTGGCGCCCAACAGCACCAGGACCGTGGGAAAGGCCAGGAACAGGAACTTGTGGTTCAGGCCGAACCGCAGGATGGGGGCGTAGACAAACTGGAAGACAAAAAACAGGCCCAGGAGCCCCCCCACCAGCAGGGTCACGAAGACGGCGTTGCGTGCGAAGCCGCGCTCCGGCCCCAGCGGCTCCCAGACCCCGGTGAGGATCCAGCCCACGGCCAGCACCGCGATGGCGCTGGCGATCCAGGGGGCGACGCGGGCGGCCGCGGCGACGGCGCCGTCGAGGCGCGCCAGGGCCGTCCG
>DJGG01000099.1:440-2822 GCA_002432195.1 Desulfobacteraceae bacterium UBA5852 | reverse complement strand
CCAACGCCGCCGAGGCCATGCCCGACGGCGGCCTGCTGGTCATCGCCACCGAATACCGGCAGCTGACCGCCCCCCTGGCGGCCTACGAGGAGGTCGCCCCCGGCCGCTACACGGTCCTGTCCGTCAGCGACACGGGGGTGGGCATCTCCGAGGAGGACCGCCGGCGGATTTTCGAGCCCTTCTACACCAAAAAGGTCATGGGCCGCAGCGGCACCGGCCTGGGCATGGCCGTTGTCTGGGGCACGGTCAGGGACCACGACGGCTACATCGACCTGCGCAGCGAGGAAGGCCGCTTCACCGAGGTGCGTCTCTACTTCCCGGCCGCGGCGAGCTGCCCCGCCCCTGCGCCGGCGCCCGGCGCGCGCATGGACGTCTCCGCCCGGGGAGAGACGGTCCTGGTGGTGGACGACGTTCCCGAACAGCGGGAAATCGCCTGCGGCCTGCTCCAGCGCCTGGGCTACCAGACCCAAGCGGTGCCCAGCGGGGAGGCCGCCGTGGAATTCGTCCGCCGGCAGCCGGTGGATCTGGTGCTCCTGGACATGATCATGGATCCGGGCATCGACGGCCTGGAAACCTACCGGCGCCTGTGCGCCCTGCGCCCGGGACAGAAAGCCGTGATCGCCAGCGGCTTCTCGGAAACCGACCGCGTGCGCGAGGCCCAGCGCCTGGGGGCCGGCGCCTACATCAAGAAACCCTATCTGCTGGAGGATCTGGGCGTGGCCATCCGCACGGAACTCCAGCGGCGGGAGGCGGCGGAAACCGCGCCCGCCGCGCATCCCGCCGCCGGAGGCAACGACGATGCTGACGCTGACCTCGCGTAACCCGGCCAAGCTGCCGGCCGAGGTGCTCATCCTGCCGGTCTGTTCCGACGCCGAGATCCACGCCACCCCTGCGCTCAAAGGCCTGGCGGCCGCGGCGCTGGCCGCCCCGGCCTTCGAGGGGCGCAAGGGGGACGTCCACGTCCGCCACGCCCCGGAGGGCCTGCCGGCCGAACGGGTCATCTGCGTGGGCTTGGGGGAAGCCGCCAAGGTAACCGCCGAGGACCTGCGCCAGGCCGCGGGCCGGGGGGTCAAGGCGGCCTGGGAGCGCCGGCGGGCCGTGAGCGCGGTTCTGGCCGCACCTTGCGCCGGGACGCTGCCCGTGGCCGCGGACCGCCTGCTGGAATCCCTCTGCGAGGGCGCTCTCCTGGCCAACCACCGCTTCGACCGTTACAAGGCCGAGGCCCGGCGCCGCCCCCTCAAGGCCATCCAGGTGCTGGTGGACCGCGCCGCCGCCGCCCGCCACCGGGGGCTGGCCGCCCGCGTGGCGACCATCTGCCACGCCACGACCACCGCCCGGGACTGGGTCAGCATGCCGTCCAACGACAAGCGCCCCGAAACCCTGGCCCGGCAGATGGCCCGGGCGGGCCGGTCCGCCGGGCTGGCCGCGCGGGTGCTGGACGCCCGGCGGCTGCGGCGCCTGGGGATGGGCGCCCTGCTGGCCGTGGCGGCGGGCAGCCGCCACGAGCCCCGCCTGGTCATCCTGGAAAACAAGGCGCCCCCAGGCGCCCCGCGCGTGGTGCTGGTGGGCAAGGGCGTCACCTTCGATGCCGGGGGTTACAACCTCAAGCCGACCGGGTCCATCGAAGGGATGAAGGCGGACATGGCCGGCGCGGCGGCCGTGGCCGCGGCCCTGACGGCGGCGGCACGGCTGGGGAGCCCCCTGCACCTCATCGGCGTCATCCCCCTGGTGGAGAACATGATCTCCGGCGACGCCTACCGTCCGGGGGACGTGGTGCGCACCTATGCCGGCAAGACCGTGGAAATCGGCAACACCGACGCCGAGGGGCGCCTCATCCTGATCGACGCCATGGCCTATGCCGTGCGAACCTTCAAGCCCCGGTACATGGTGGACATGGCGACCCTCACCGGCGCCTGCGTGGTGGCCCTGGGGGAACGCCTGGCCGGGGTGCTCAGCGNNGACGAAGCCCTGCGGGAAGCCATCCTGGCCGCCGGCCGGGAAACCTTCGAACGCTGCTGGCCCCTGCCGCTACCCGAGGACTACCGCGAACTGCTCGACAGCGACGTGGCCGACCTGCGCAACGTGGGCCCCCACCGCTGGGGAGGCGCCCTGCTGGCCGGCCTTTTCCTGGCCGCCTTCGCCGAGGGCACCCGCTGGGCACACATCGACATCGCCGGGCCGGCCTTTGCCCAGAAGGCCCAGGCCTACTGCGAGCCCGGAGGCACGGGTTTCGGGGTGCGCCTCCTCTGCCGCCTGCTGGACAAGCTGGCGCAGTTCCCCGAGGGCGGCGGCACGGATTCCTGAAGTCCTGGATGGGGAACCCGGGCGCAGCCGGCCCCCCTGTGACCATGACAGCCTGCGGATAAACACGTATCGGGTCGC
>DJGG01000099.1:219-359 GCA_002432195.1 Desulfobacteraceae bacterium UBA5852 | reverse complement strand
CCGTCGGCGGGACATTTCGCCCCGAGACCTCGTTTATCCACAGGCTGTCATGGTCAGGGGGCGGGATCGCCCGGGTAGACCCGGGGGCCGAAGGGGCGGACGGGAAAATCGTCGGAGTCCCCGGGTGGGTCGGTCTCCGG
>DJGG01000099.1:0-176 GCA_002432195.1 Desulfobacteraceae bacterium UBA5852 | reverse complement strand
GCCCGGAGGAGGCGGCGCCGCAGGGTTTGCGGCCCCTGCCGCCGGCCTCGCGGAGCGCGCCTGGAGGACGAAACTGCGGGGCAGGGCATCCCGCCGCCGGAGCAACTCTTCCGGGATGAAGACCGTGTCCCCCGGGGCCGGAGCGCGGCCCCGGAGGTTCGGTGTGGCGCGCGCCA
>DJGG01000002.1:36271-36993 GCA_002432195.1 Desulfobacteraceae bacterium UBA5852 | reverse complement strand
TTTTTTGAGATGGGTTCTAATTACAGCCTGAACGGCGCCCCTGGGGGCGGGTCCTGCCCGTTGCCCGGGAGCGGAGCCCCCGCCCCCGAACCCGCCCAGCGGTATCCAACGATTCAGGATTTTTTCCATTACTTCCGCTACACGACACTGGAGTGCCATGAACAGCCAACGCTTGCGCACCATTCTCACCGCCGTGGCCGAGGGCCGTCTGCCCATTGCCGAGGCTGAAACGGCGTTGACCCACCTGCCCTTCGAAGACATCGAGTTCGCCCGGATCGATCACCACCGCTCCCTGCGCCGCGGCTTCCCCGAAGTGGTCTTCGGGGAAGGCAAGACTGCTGATCAGCTGGCCGACATCCTGGGGCGCATCCTGAGCCAGGAGAGCGTGGCGCTGGCCACCCGTGTAGCGGCCGACAAGGCCGCCCGCATCCTCGAACGGCTGCCCGGCATCGCCTATCATGCGGAGGCGCGGATGATCGTTGGCGGGTGCCCCGCCCCGCCTCCCCCCGGCCGCGGCACCATTCTGGTCATCTCCGCCGGCACCTCGGACATCCCGGTGGCGCGGGAGGCCCTGCTCACCGCCGAAGCCATGGGCAATGCCGTGGAGGGCCTCTTCGACGTGGGAGTTGCGGGGTTGCACCGCCTCCTGGCCCATGGGGAGGCGCTCGGAAAGGCTTCGGTGCTGGTGGTGGTGGCCGGAATGGAGGGCGCCCTGCCGAGCG
>DJGG01000002.1:24943-36260 GCA_002432195.1 Desulfobacteraceae bacterium UBA5852 | reverse complement strand
GGCGGCCTCGTGGCGCGTCCGGTGATCGCCGTACCCACCAGCGTGGGCTATGGCGCCAGTTTCGGGGGGGTGACCGCCCTCCTGGGAATGCTCAACAGCTGCAGTTCCAACGTGGCCGTGGTCAACATCGACAACGGCTTCGGCGCCGGGTATCTGGCGGCCCTGATCAATCGCCTCACCGACCCCCGGGAGGACCCCCCCCCTCCGCCATCCTCACCGCAAGCGGGCTGATCGCCGGAGCGCCGTCGACCGGCGGAGGCTGCCGGTCCCGCCGAGAGACCTGGGCGGCACCGTTGGTCCCGGGCCGGCGGATTTTGCCGGCCGCGGGGCATCAGCCCCCGAGGGACTTGAAGCGCTCGCGGGAATTGACGATTTCCGTGATGCGGATGCCGTATTTCTCGTTTTCCACGAGAACTTCCCCCTTGGCGATCAGCCGCTTGTTGGCCAGGATATCCAGGGGTTCGCCTTCCAGATTGGCCAGGATCAACGGCGAGCCTTTGCCCAGCTTCAGCAGATCCTTGATGGCCAGTCTGCCGCGCCCCAGCTCCACGGTGATCTTCACGGGAATGTCCAGGATGAAATCGAGGTTGTCGCCCGCCGCGCCGGCAAGCCCGGACGGCCCTTCCGCAGACAGCGCCTCGACGGGCGCAGGACCGGAGGGCTTGGGCGCCGGGGGCGGGGCGCTCGGCTGCGGCGTCGAGCAAGGCGCCTGGGGGACCTCAGGCGCCTCGATGGACGCCGGCGCACTGCTGCCGGCCGCCGCGAGCATGGCCTGAATCGCCGCATCGTCCAAGGCCGCTCCGGCAGCTTCTTCCTGCGCCGGCGGTGCCGGGGAGATCCCCGCCCCGCCCTGGTCTTCGATTTTGACGCACACTTCCACCAGGATATCGTGGTCGTTGAGCTTGAAGGCGAACCGCTCATAGCGGTCCATGTTGAGGATCTCGATCTGGAAATCCACCCCCACGGTGATGGAGGGCGTGGAGATTTCGCAGACCAGACCGGTGTCGCAGAAAGCGGCCTTGAGGTTGCCCCCCAGGATGTTGGTCATCTCCCCCACCACATCCTTGACCTGTTCCAGATCCTGAACCTGCTCGAGTGCCTGCCCCAGCATGCCGGCCGTCATCATGCGGCCGAAGGTATTGGCCACCTGGAACTGGATGTTGCCCTTCACGTTCCCCGTGAAGCTGATCTGGCCCATCAGCTTGAAATCCTCACTGTCCTTGAACGGCGCGCGGTCGGAAAGCTCGACATTCATGGAAAGCATGGTATCGAACAACTCGATGATGGAATCCCCGACGGAGGAAATGATGTCCAGGCGCTGGAAACGCTTGATGTCGACTTTCTTCAGCTTCAGGATGGAGCTGAGGTCGGCTTCATCCTGGGCGAGAAACTTCACCGCCACTTCGACGCAGAATCGCTGGCCTGCGTGTTCGAAGACGAAGCGCTCATAGCGTTCCATGTGCAAGGTTTCCACCTTGAAATGACTGCCGATGGTCAGGGAAGGGCTGGAGATCTCACACGTCAGACCGGCATCGCAAAAATTGGATTTGAGATTGCCGCCGATGATGTTGCAGATTTCCCGGATGACGTCTTTGATCTCCTCTTCGGTTTCGATCTCTTCGGGTTCCATGCCCAGCATGCCGGCGGCCATTTTCACGGCCAGGCCCCTGGCGACCTGAATGTCGACACTGCCCATGACCTTGCCGGCGAGGCTGATAAACCCCACCATGAGCTGTTCGTCCATGCTTTCCGGCATGGGCTCGGTGGTGGGTTTGACGGACATGGACAGCATGGTGTCGAATAGGTCGATCACCGCCGCCTGAATGCCCATGATGATGTCGGTGTGCGGGGCCTGAGACATGAGACGCTTCCTCGCTTGCGCACGTGTGGCCAGTGGATGATTCTTGCCGGGGAGCATTTCTGCAAGTTAGGTGCCATGATTTAGGACCCCCGTCGGCCAACCTCCCGGCGCCCTGCACCACGGCGCCGGCCGCCCTCTCACCGGCGACCATCCGGGGCACCCGGCAGCCGGGACTGGCCCGCGCCGGTGGTTCAACAGCCTGTTATGTGACGATTCACCGCCGCATGGGCGGCGCCAGTATTTTGACTGGGCGTCAAGCGTCCGGCCAGGGGGACCGGCGGCCATGGATCCGAGCCGCGGCCGCGAACCCTGCGGAAACGGCCGGAGACGCCTTGCCACGGGGGGGGCCGGCCGGCATCGGCATGTTGGGATTTCCCGGCGTGGGGGCCTTGCCGGCCGGCCGCAGGCACCCCAAGGTTGGTGCGAAACTTGCTTGATACCTGAGAAGGCATGAATGCCCGCATTCGGCCACACGGCAGCGGCCGCCCCCGGCAACGGCTCGAAGGAGAACGGATCCCGCCATGCCCACCCAACCCATACGCGATGCCGTCGACCGCTATTACCACCGCCTTACCCGCGGCGTGGAGACGGCCCATCGCCTCCTGGCGGTACTGGAAAACCCTTCCAGCAACTATGCCGCGCTGGTCGCCGGTCTGCCGCCGGAGGTGGCCTTGCAGGTCCTGACGCGCGTAAACCAGGACCGTGAGGGGGGGCGCGAGGTGCGCTCCGTGCACCACGCCTTGCAACTGCTGGGCTACGACGAGATCAAGCGCATGCTGGTGTCGGCGGGCGTCCCCCCCCTCCCCGATCATCTGTCGCCGGGATTCAACCGGATGCGCTTCCAGCGCCAGGCCCACCTGGCGGCTACGGTGGCGCGCATGCTGGGGATGGTCATCGAATACGACCGCCCGGGGGACCTGGTGACGGCCGGCTTGCTCCAGAACATCGGCAAGATGGTGATCGCCGTGGAGATGCGGCCCGAATTCCAACGCATCCGCCGCCTCAAGCTGATTCGCGGCCTGTCGTCGGTGGAAGCGGAGCGACGCGTTCTGGGCGTCTCCCATGCCGACGTCGGCGCGCTGATCCTCGAGCGCTGCCGGGTACCCAGGTCCATCTGCCGGGCGGTGCAGGGGCACAATGCCGATGCTCTCCCGGGCCCCCTGGGCATCGAGGAAACCCTGCAATTCATCACCCAGCAGGCCACGCGCATCGTCAAGGACTTTGCCCTGCCCGAGATCGAGCTCCCCCTGGACTGGTGCCACGAGCTCGACGAGGCGGTGAAGCGCATTCGGGGCGCCTACCGCAATCAACTGGCCGCAGCCCTGAGGGCGAACGGGTACGCCGATGTGTTCCCCCAGGTCATGGAACACCTGTCGCTCAGCCTCCAGGATGAGCTTGGCAAGCTGCTGGACGTCCGCCCGCCCCCCCCGCACCCCGCATCCTCCTCCGCGCCCACCAAGGAACCCTTCCCGCCTCCCATTTTGGACGGGCGCTCACGCTCCTGCGAGCGCGGGATGGCCAGAACCCGGACGTACCTTTCCCCGCTATCCCGGCGGTTGCGCGCTTACCCCGCAGCCCTCGACCCCGTTTGCGGGACCCGGAGGGGACGGGCGCGCGGGCATGGATGCACCGGTTCCGGACAACCGGAAGCGCGGTGGGCGAGGAATGCGCCGAACCGCTGCGGCGCCCGGGAATGGCGTTTCGCCAAAGGGTCAGCCCGGTCTGGGGGCGAAATAGAGGCAGGCGGTGCGGGGGGTGGTTTGGGCCACCACCGCTCCGGGNNCGGCGGCTTTTGAAGCCCAGGGCTCGACAGCCCCAGGGGTGGCGGGGATCCCAGGTCACGAAACAATGGCGGCAGCGCCGACAGACCGGCGGCGGTTCACCGGTCGGGCGAAATGACGATTTCGAGGGACAATTCACGCAGCATCTCCATGGCCCGCCGGGCCGACGGGCCGTCGGGAGCATCGCCGGCGGCGGCCACCAGCGCTTCGAGGACCCGGTCATCACAACCGGCGGCCTTGAGCTCCAGCAGATCCGCCACCGAGGTGAGGCGCAAGGGCCGGCCGCTGCGCCCGTAGACGATGGCCGGGGAGCGCCGCAGAAACGACCCCGTCTCCACCAGCACGCGGATGGTATCGTCACCGATGCCGGCCGCACGCAGGCGCAGGAGATCGTCCACCGGGAATGCGGCCGTTTCCACCACGCGCTCCCGCACGACGGCCTCGAGGGTGGCGTCGCTCAGGCCCGCGGCCGTCAGACGGGACAGATCCCCGGGGGAGACGGCCAGGCTCGGGGAGGCAGCCAGCCCCACCAAGGCCGCCAGGATCCAGATGCGCGCATCCCGCAGGGTCATGGGACTACCTCAGGAAGTTCATCAACGTGGGTTGAATGACATCCGCCGCCACCTGGAGGGCGACCTCGTAGGCCGTCTCCTGGCCCTGCAGTTCGAGGATGGCTTCTTCGAGATTGGCGCTCTCGGTTTCGCTCAGCAGGGTCTCCACCGTCAGCTGCAGGCGGCTGGTCTGGTTCTCGGCCAAATCGAGCTGCTGATAGCGCGCCGCTCCTTCCGCCCGTACCAACTGGATCTGGTCCGTGACGGCCTCCAGGCGGGTTGCCTGGGCGGCGATCAGGTCCACATCGTCGGTTTCCAGCCCGGTGAGCAGGTCGTCCAGCACCGTGAAGAGATCCTCTTTCCCCTGGAAGATCCGGCTGCCGTCCGCCTCCAGACTCATCTGGCGGCGCTCGCCGGTGATGATGGTGACCCCTCCGCTGTCTCCGTTGTACGTGCCGTCATCGGCGAAAGGGGCTGTGCCGGTCTGGTGCCCGGCGAAGATATAGGTGGAGCCCATCTTGGAGTTGGCCAGTTGCAGCAACTGCTCCCGGAGGTTGCGGACGTCGTTGATGGCCGCGTCGCGGTCGGTGGTCGCGGACGAAGCCTGGTTGACCGCCCAGTTCTTGGCCTGGACCACGAGCTCCTCGGCGGCATCCAGGGTCGTCTCCACGAATTCGATGCGGTTGCGCCCGGCCTGCATGTTGCGCTGATACTGGTCCATGGCGTTCAGGGAGCGCCGGTAGCCGAGCACCTGCCCCATGCCGATGGGATCGTCCGAGGGCCGGTTGATGCGCTTGCCGGAGGAGACAATCTCCTGCTGGCGGAGCAGTCCGGACGACTGCCGGAACAGGTTCCGCTTGGCGGTTTCGGTCATCATCTGGTTGGTGACACGCATGGAGCCTCCTCGCAGCCCCTTGCCGGGACCGCTGTGGCCGTTGCCGGCGCTTGTGCTTTAGCCCGCATCAGGCCATATTCAAGACCGTTTCCAGCATCTCGTCCACCGTGGAGATCAGCTTGGCAGCCGCCTCGTAGGCGTGTTGGAACTTGACGAGGTTGATCATCTCCTCGTCCAGGTTAACCCCCGAGACAGACTCACGGTAATCCGTCAGGTGGTTCACCATGGTTTCCTGGTAGGTGCGGTTGGTCGAGGCCGTCGAGACGTCGTTGCCCACCGCGCTCACCAGGGAGGTGTAGAACTCGTCGAAACTGGCGGAGCCGGCACTCATCAGCGTCTGCTGGGCCAGTTCGGCGATGGCCGCCGCCTGGGTGCCGTCCCCGGGCGCCCCGGCGGTGCTGGCGGCGGCGATGCGCCTCACGTCGGCGGCCACGGCCGCATCCATGCCCATGCTGGAGGCGTCCGCACCGGCGAAGAAATTGCCGCCCGTCACCGTCGTTCCCGTCAAGGGATCGATGGCGGTTCCGAAACCGGCGCCGTGCAGGTTGTTGACTTCGGTGATAATGGCGTCGGCCAGTTCGTCCAGGCGATCCAGATATCCCTGCACATCACCGTCCCGGGCCTCCAGCCAACCCTTCACTTCCCCTCCCCGGATGGCGTCGGTGATGTCCACGGCGGTTCCGTCCCGGTTCATCCAGGACACGTCCGCATGCCCTTCCGCATTGGTCACCGTGGTCAACGCCCAGGAAGAAGAGCCCTCCACCAGGGGGCGCCCGTCGGCGATCTGCACGGATACCCGTCCGTAGCTGCCTTCGTAGGTCGTGATGTCGATCTTCTCGGCAAGCTCCGTCAGGAGCTGATCGCGCTGGTCCCGGTAGTCGTTGGAATCCTGTCCGGCCACCTCCACCTGGCCGATTTTGTCGTTCAGGTCGGCGATCTGCCCTGCCAGGGTGTTGATCTCCGCCACCGTGCCGCTGATGCGCGCATCGCAATCCTTCTGGATCTGGACGAGATTGTCGGCCATGGTGTTGAAGGTCTGGGCGAGGGTTTCGCTTTTGGACAACAGAACGGTGCGCTCGGCATACCCCGAGGGATTGGTAGCCAGATCCTGCCAGGCATTCCAGAATTCCGACATCGCATTGCTCAGGCCGGAACCGTCGGTTTCGTTGAAAATCAGCTCGGCGCGCTGCAGGGCGCTTTCGCGGGACTCCCAGCGGCCCATGCTCTGGGTTTCGGTGTTGATCTGGCTGCCCACGAAGCGGTCGTAGACCCGCTGGATCTCCGTCGCCTCCACGCCCGTGCCCATTTGCCCCGGGGAAAAGGTGATGGGGGTGCTGGCCTGCATCACCACCCGCTGGCGGGAGTATCCCGGGGTGTTGACGTTGGCGATGTTCTGGCCGGTCACGTCAATGGCCTTCTGCTGGGTCAGCAGCGCGCGTGATCCCACGCTCAGGATACCGTAGATATCGGGCATGCTCGCTCCCCTCTTCCGGGCGCTCAGGCGGCAGACTGGCGCGACAGGGCCGCCAGAATGCCTTTGGGTACGCGTGACAGGGGCAGCACTTCATCCGCGGCCCCCAGTTTGATGGCTTCCTTGGGCATTCCGAAGACCACGCAGGACTGCTCGTCCTGGGCCAGCGTGTAGGCACCGCTGGTGCGCATGCTCAGGAGTCCCTTGGCGCCGTCGGCCCCCATGCCGGTGAGAATCACGCCCACCGCGTTGCGCCCCGCCTGGCGGGCCACCGAGTGAAACAGCACGTCCACGCTGGGGCGCTGGTAGTGGACCCGCGGTCCGTCCTTGATGCGCGCCACGTAGTTGCCGCCGCTGCGCTGCAGCACCATGTGGTGGTTGCCGGGGGCGATGAGGGCCAGGCCGGGCACCACGTGATCGTTGTCCCGGGCCTCCCGCACCTCCATGGCGCACAAAGCGTTGAGGCGCTCGGCAAAGGCATGGGTGAAGGTTTCGGGCATGTGCTGCACGATGAGCGTGCCCGGGGTGCTGGGGGGCATGGCCGTCAGCACCGACTCGATGGCCTTGGTACCTCCGGTAGAAGCCCCGATGGCCAGCACCTTGAGGGTGGTCTGGCGCAACAGGCTGTCGTCGGCCAGCCGCGCTTCCACCGGTTCGGCGTCCACGGCCAGTCGGCTCACCTTGGCCGTGGCGGCTCCGCGGATGGCCCGCACCAGGTTGCTGGATACTTCCTGGGGAGTATAGGCCGAACCGGCCTTGCTCAATACTTCCACCGCTCCCAGATCCAGCGCCCGCATGGCGGTTTCACTGTTTCGGGGGGTCAACGAGCTGAGGACCACCACGGGGAGCGGAAAGTGCTTCATGAGCTTGGACAGGAAACTGAGGCCGTCCATGCGGGGCATTTCCAGATCCAGGGTAATGACGTCGGGGCGCAGCTTGACGATCTTGTCGCGCGCCACATAGGGGTCGACCGCCGTCCCCACAATCTCGATATCGTCGTAGCGCGACAGTTCTTCCGTCAGGACCTTGCGCACGACGGCCGAATCGTCCACGATGAGCACCTTGATCATGATCGATTTCCTATCGCTTGTGCGGCGGGCTTCCTCCGGGCGGGATGGCCGCCCGGGGACACACGCCGCTTCAGGGCTCTTCCCCGGCCGTTAACAGCAGGAAGCGGCACCACCCCTCATCGAGGCTGAGGTCTGCCGCACCCGCGGCGCGCAGCAACGGCCCAAGGCCCAGGGCCCTGTCCGTCATTCCCGCCGCCGGGACGATCTCCGGGCGCTTGATGTCGAACACCGCGGACGGTCCGCCGATCTGGGGCAGAAGGTTGCCGCAGATGACGTTCATGACTTCCCGGAGGGCGTCCAGCTGCTGCTCGGCGACCGTCTCGATCGCCTCCAGCCCCAGCATGTTGCCGGCCAGTTCGGGCAGCAGGCTCCGGGCGAAGGCGCCCCAAAGCTCCCCCGCCCAGGCACCCTCGAAGCACACGCGGCACCCGACGGCATCGTCGGCGGAGACCTCCACGCCGCCCTCGGACGGGTAGGCGAAGAGAAACGCCAGTCGTTCCAGTGTCCCGGCCGCAGTTTCGGCCAGGGCCTGATCATGACGCATCGCCATCCTGATTTCCTCCCACTCCGGTCAACGCCTGAATGGTGTCACGGATGATTTCAGGGGTGAAGGGTTTGTGGACAAAGGCCGCCCCCAGGCCCCGCAGGCGTTCGATGCGCGTGACGCTGCCCTCGGTGGAGACCACGATGGTGGGGATGTCCCGGCTTTCGGGATCCGAACGCATCTGCCCGATCATCTCCTCGCCGTTCATCACCGGCATGTTGATGTCGGCGATAACCAGGTCCACCCAGTTGGCCCGGATCACCGCGAGCCCCTCCTGGCCGTTGCCGGCCTGGTAGACCTCGCCGAGGGGCAGCCCGCTCAAGCGCATGGTCTTGACGATCATGGCGCGCATGACACTGCTGTCGTCGACGACAAGCACATTTAATGACATGGCAAAACCTCGCGATTCGCCTGTTGGGAAAAGCGGCGGTCAGGCATCGAAGACCCCCTCCAGGTCAGCCAGCCACTGGAGCGTCTGGCTGGCCACACGCTCCAGGTGAGCAGGCTTGATCCCCAGCCGCGTGCTGGCTTCCGGCGACGGGGTGTAATGCAGGCCTTCCCGACCCACGCCAATGCCGATCATGAGACACAGGACATTGGCCACGTGAACGATATCCGTGGTGCGGCTCACGCGTCCGGAGGCTTGGGGATCGTGATGCCAGCGCACGGCTTCCACGATGGTGGAGGGCAGCGACCATCTATGCAACAAGCGTGCCCCGACCTCGGCATGGTGCATGCCCAATACCGCCAGCTCGGCCTGTTCAAAAGACATCCCGGCGGCGGTGTGGGTCTCCACGGCGGCCAACTCGTCGCAGACGTGCTGCCCCAGCACGAGCTTGCCGATATCGTGAAGCAGCGCGGCCGTAAAAATGTCGTCCTCGGCCGGCACGCGCAATTCCCGCACCAGCCCTTCAGCGGTCACCGAGACCGCGATGGAATGCCGCCAGAGTTCCCCGGACGGCAGGTCGTACCCCGGGATCGGCTTGTCCAGCATGGCATTGACGCAGGAGGCCACGATCAGCTGCCGAAGGGTCTTGAGGCCCAGCAGGGCCATGGCCCGGCGGATGGAACCCACCTGGGCGCGCAACCCGAAATAGGCCGAGTTGGTCAGTTTGAGCACGTTGGCGGTCAGACCCGGATCCAGGCGCAGGAGGGCTTCGATGTCGGACATAGACGGTTCGGGCTGCTCCAGCAGGCCCAGCAGTTTGGTGGCCGTGCCCGGAATGCTGGGGAAGGCCTTGACCTGGGTCAGGATGGCGTTGATCCGCGTGGCGGTCATAAGTCCCTCGACGCCCCGTTGCTGGTGATGTGCACGTCCCCCGAGGCCAGATCGAAATGCACCGTGCGGCCGGATGATCCTCCGACGTCCTCGCTCGCCAGCAGGATGCCGTTCTTCCACAGGAGCTTTTTCAGGATGGTGTGATTGCGCTCCCCGATCTTGAAGATTTCGTTCCTCCCCAGCGGTTGACCGCACCCGGCGGCCTTGACGATGAGCCGGCTCTTCTCGGCGCCCAGGCGGTAGAGTTCCTTGAACAACTGGGGGACGCCGGTATCCACGAACATGTACGGATTGGCCTCGGCCTTCTCGGGGTTGATGGACGACAAGGGCAGCATGGCGTGGAGCAGGCCCCCCAGCCTGGCCTTGGGGTCGTAGACCATCAATCCCAGACAACTGCCCAGCGCGTGGGTGACGAGCACATCATTCGCGCGACCGGTTTTCATATCGGCAACCACAACCACGAGTTTCATCATCACCATCCGCAGGGCAAAAGCCCTACCGCTTGCGATAGACCGCCGGCTTGACGTATCGGAACTCGTGCTTGATGGCGGAAAGCCCCTCCGAGTGCCCCACAAACAGGAAGCCCCCCGGCGCCAGGATGTCCCAGAAGCGGTTCACCAGCTTCTGCTGTGTCGGGCGGTCGAAGTAGATCATCACGTTGCGACAGAAAATCACGTGGAAGGGACCTTTCATGGCCCAGGATTGCATCAGGTTGAGCCAACCCAGACGCACCAGGTCCCGGATGGAGGACTTGATCTGCATCTCTCCCGACCCCCTGCCCGTGCGCTCGAAATAACGGTTACGCAGTTCCACCGGCACCTCGCGGACGCGCTCGGCGGAGTACACCCCCCTCCGGGCCACTTCCAGCATGCGCTGGGAGATGTCGGTGGCCAGAATCAGGAAATCGCGCCCGTCGATGTCCGCCAGGGCTTCGCGCAACACCATGGCCAGGGTGTACGGCTCCTCCCCGGACGAGCAGGCCGCGCTCCAGAAGCGCAGGTGCCGGGCCGGCAGCTCGGCCAGGACGGTCTGCGCCAGAAAATCGAAATGCGCCCTTTCACGGAAAAAGTTGGTCTTGTTGGTGGTCATGGCGTCCACCAGCAGGCCGACCTCGCCGCGGCCCGCGTCGCTGCCGACCAGGTCCATGTAGGCGTCGATGCTGCCGAGGCTCAGGGCGCGCAGGCGCTTGGCCAGGCGGGCCCGCACCAGGGCTTCCTTGCCGGCTTTCAGGTGAATGCCGCATTGCCGGTAGATCAGGCGGCTGATCTCCGCGAACTGTTCTCCGGTCAGGTCGGCCGATGAGGGCATGGGGTTCATTGGGTATGGGGTGTCCCTGCGGCGGACTTCCGCCGCCGGCTGGCAAATTTTGGGCGCGCGCACGTCATGCCGCCACGGCATCCACCGGGCAATCGCCGCGGAGCCGCTCGCGTCCGGTATCGTGGGAGGCTTCGTTGGCGTAACGCAGGAGGCCGCCCACATCGAGAATCAATCCCACACGTCCATTGGGCATGATGGCGCTGCCGGAGATGCCGGGAATATGGCGCATGGTCTCCCCCAGGGATTTGATCACCACCTGCTGGCGACCCAACAACTCGTCGATGATGAGGCCGGCCTGGCTGCGGTCGTCTTCCACGATCACCACCAGCGGATTCTGGTCGTCGGCTTCGCGGGCGCCCAGACCATAGACATCGCTCAGCCGCACCAGGGGGATCAGTTTTCCCTGGATGGAGATGATTTCTCCGCGCCCCAGACCCGTGGTGACATCACCGCGCTCCGGCTTGATGGACTTGACGATGGAGACCGTGGGCAGCACGTAGCTTTCCCCGGCCACCCGCACCACCATGCCGTCGATGATGGCCAGGGTG
>DJGG01000002.1:19233-24833 GCA_002432195.1 Desulfobacteraceae bacterium UBA5852 | reverse complement strand
TGCGCACCACGTCCATGCCCACCCCACGGCCGGAGACATCCGTCACCACGCTGGCCGTGGAGAACCCGGGTTCGAAGACCAGATTGAAAATCTCCCGTTCCCCCAGTTGCGCCCCTTCGTGAACCAGGCCGTTCTGGAGGGCCTTGGCCAGGATCGCGTCGCGATCGAGCCCCTTGCCGTCGTCGGTGATCTCCACGACCACGTTGCCGGCCGAGTGATAGGCGGCGAGCTTGATCTCCCCCACCTCGGGCTTGCCCATGGCCAGGCGCTTTTCCGGCATCTCGATGCCGTGGTCGACGGCGTTGCGCACCATGTGCACCAGGGGGTCGTTGATGATGTCCACGAGGTTCCGGTCGATTTCCGTCTCCTCCCCTTCGGTCACCAGATTGACTTTCTTGCCCAGCTTGCGGGCCACGTCCCGCACCAGGCGCGTCATCTTGTTGAAGGTCGCCTTGAGGGGCACCATCCGCAGGGACATGCTGATATCCTGCAGTTCGCGCACGATCTTGGTGGTGTGGCCGATCTTTTTGATCAGTTCGTGATGGCTGCCGTTGAGCACCATCTCGTCCTGGGCCACCATGGAATGGGCGATGACCAGTTCGCCCACCATGTCGATGAGCCGATCCAGGCGATCCGTGCTCACCCGCACGGAGGTGTCCAGCGCGGCCGCGGGGGTCTTCAGCCGCTGCTGGGTGCGCAGCGCGCGTCCGACATCCTGGGCCGTGGCGGCCTGGGCGCGCACCATGCGCACCCCCAGGGGATCGTCGCCGTCCTCCCCGGAAAGGGATTCCACCTGGTCCCGCAGGGCCTGCCCCTGGGCCACCAGGATGTCCCCCAACCGAGGCGTGCCCCGGGCTTCATCGTTTTCGGAAATGCCGGCCGCCTCCGGATCCTTGAGCAGGCCCAACAGCTCCTCGTAGCCCACCGGCTTCAGAAGCGCCCCCCCGCCCAGAGCCGCCTGCACCCGCCGCACCAGTTCCTTCAGCATGTCCAGCGCCCGCAGGGACAGGCCAGAAACGCCGAGGTGCCCTTGACCGTGTGAAAGGCACGGAACACGGTGCCCACGGCCTCCGTGTCCTCGGGGTCGGTTTCCAATTGCAGCAGGGCTTCTTCGGCCTTGGCGATCAGATCGCTGCCTTCCTCGACGAACTCGCCGATCAGTTCCAGATCCGGATCCGCGGGCATGTAATTCCGCTCGTCCCCGTCCCCCGCAGGGGACAAGGCCGCGGCCGGGCTCGTTTCCTGCGGCGGCTCGGCCTGCGGAGCGGCTGCCGCCGAAGGCGCTGGGTCTGCCGGCGCCGGGGGGGCTGCCTTGGCCGGCCGCAGGGCCGCTTCCTCGGCCAGCATGGCCTGCCCGATGATCCGGCCCGCTGCGGCCAGCAGGCCCTCGCCGGGGGATCCTCCGGTGGCCCACAACTGGACGGCCTCGTCGAGGAGGGACCGCACCCCGGTGGGCGTGGCCGGATCGTCGCGTCGCACGGTCAGGGCGCGACGCAGGTCCTCCAGCTCCACCGTGCCGGCATCGTCATCCATCTGCAGCAGCTGGGCCGCGAGATCGTCCAGGGTGGCGCCGGCGCCGGGGGCCGCGTCGTGGTCTTCGCCGACGTTGGCCGCGCACCGGGCGGACTGCTGCTCCAAGCGCTCCAGGGCCGCGGCGGCCGCGGCGTCCCGATCGGGCCGCTTCTCCACGTAGGCCCTGGCGGCCTCGAAACCAGCGGCCAGGGCGTCCATCATGCCCAGGTAATCCTCCAGCGCCTTGGCGGCGATGGATTCCAGGGCTCCGCCACAGACCTCCAGCAGGCGCCGAAGGGGCCGCATCTGCCCAGGCACCAATTTGAGGGCCTCCCGGACTTCGTGGGCAAAGCCCACCCAGGCATCATGATCGTTGAGGCTGTATGTCTCGAGGTCCTCCATGAATTTCTGGAGCACCGGCAGCAATTTCTCGGCAGTCTTGCTCATCTGGCTTTCCCCGTGCGCTTTGACCCCGTCCGCGCTGTTGTGTTTCATACCGCCTCGGACAACATGCGACCCACTTGCCCTTCCAGCCGGACTTTGCCCGTACGCCGGTAAATCGGGCCCGCCGCCACCAGGCTGGAGAGGAGCTTGATGGACCCGTTGACGAACTGGAGGGCCTGCAGGCACAGGGAGCGGTTGCGGCTGGATTCTTCCTGGATGGTCTGCACCAGCCCCTGGAATTCCGGCCCGAACTCGGCCAGACGGCTGGCGAAGGGTTCCTCGCTCATCTGGGCCAGCCGCGACAGGGTGAGGGCCTCGCAGTCCACGGCCAGCTCCCGGCCAAGTTCTTCCAGGATCCCGTAACGTTCCACCTCCACGCGGCGGATTTCCTGCAGGAGCCGCTCCTTGAGCCGGATGACCTCCTGGAGCCCATCGAGGTCCGATTTCAGGACCGCCTGACGCTCACGGGCGAACAGCTCCAACAGCTTCCCATACAGATCGTACTGGCGGTGCAGGCATAGCATCAGTCGGTTCATCAGGTCGTCCATGTGCGTTCTCCGCAGTACCGTCGCGCTCCGGGGGGGGTGTCATGGAACGCAACGATCAGAGTCTTTCGGCGCCCGCATGGAGCCAAACTTCATTCAGGGCGCCAGGTAGTTCGCCATCTCCTGGAGCATCTTTTCGGCAATCTTGCCGCCATCCACGCGGTACGTCCCACCTTCGACCTCGCTGCGGATGCGGGCGACCTTCTCCTCGGCCACATCCGGGATGGCCTGCAACTGCGAGGTGGCTTCCTGAATCTGGCGTGCCCTGGGGGACAAAACCACTTTGTCGGCGGCGCACGGCGTTGCGCCGGCGGACGTCTCCTCACGGTTGAGGGACACCCGGTCGCGCGTCATCTGGGTGTAAGCGTCAAGGTTGACATAGGGCGTGCTGTCGGTGATCTTCATCTGGTTCCTCCCATGCCGGGTCTGAGCCGCGAACGGGGCCGCCGCGCGGGTTTTTCCGCGGACCGGAGAGTCCTGCGGGTGCACCTCGCGGCGAGGGTTCGGGGTGATCTGACGGTATGGCCGTCCGCGCTCCCCGGGCATGGTGATTATCGGCAACCCACGCCAAAGCCTTTAGCGACTTGCCCAAAACCCGCGGTCCCACTATCCCGCGCGGGACTTCTCAGGGGCGCGCACCTTCTCCGGGCGTTTCCGCCGGGCCGCCCGGAGCGCTGGTCGGAGCACTCGACGACAACTGGCGCCGCAGCATCTGCTGCACCCCAAGCCCCCCCTGCCGGGAGAGCTGATGGGCCACCTCCTCATCCAGCATGGCCGTGTAGATGTCTTCGGCGTGACCGCCGTCCAACAGACCCGACTCGGGGATGGAAGCCCGCATGGACTTGAACAGGTAGGAAACGAACAGGGCTTCCATGTCGGCGCAGGCCTGCTCCAGGCGCGCGTCGGGAGGCGCGCCCGTTGTCGTGGACCTCGCACGGACGCTCTCGGGGGTTTTGGGCGCGCCCTGGCGGGCCAACGCCTGGGCGGGCGTTGTCGGGGCACTGACAGCTTCCATGGGTTCTCCTGGGACCGCCGGCCGCGGGTCGACACGCCGGGATACGCCGGGCCGGACACGGGGCGCATTCCTTCAACAGGCGGTGGATTCGCCTACATGATCACCAACTCGGCCTGAAGGGCGCCGGCGGATTTGAGGGCCTGGAAAATGGCGATCAGGTCCCGCGGCGACACTCCCAGGGCGTTGAGGGCCCGGACCACTTCCCCGATGCTCACGCCCGAATCCACCAGGAAGAGGGGGTTGTTGCCCTCCTCCACCTGGATGTTCCGGTCGGTGGTGACGGCCGTCTGGCCGCCGGCAAAGGGGAGGGGTTGGGAGACGTTCTGGCTCTCGGTGACCTGGACACTCAGGTTGCCGTGGGCGATGGCAATGGTGGACAGGCGCACGTTTTCGCCCATGATCACGGTGCCGGTGCGCTCGTTGATGATCACCCGGGAGATGGTGTCCGGCGTCACGCCCAGGCCTTCCAGCAGGGCCACGAATTCCACGTTCCGGCCGTTGTAGAGCGCCGGCACCTCCACCTGGACGGTGCCGGCGTCCGCCGCACGGGCCAGAGGCACGGAAAAGGCCGCGTTGATGGCCTGCGCCACCCGGGTGGCCGTGGTGAAGTCCGGGGTATGCAGGGCCAGGGTCATGCGTTCCTGGGTGTTGAAGGTGGAGGGGAGCTCTTTTTCAATGAGCGCCCCGCCCACCACCCGTCCCACGGTGGGGAAGTTCTTCTGCACGCCACTGCCGCCGCTTTTGCCGAAAGCAAAGCCGCCGGTGCTCACCGCCCCCTGGGCCACCGCGAAAACCTGGCCGTTGGGGGCTTTCATGGGTGTCAGCAGCAGGGTTCCGCCCTGGAGGTTCTTGGCGTCGCCGATGGAGCTCACCAGCGCGTCGATCCGGCTGCCGGCCCGGGCGAAGGGCGGCAATTCGGAGGTCACCATCACCGCGGCGACGTTCTTGACCTTGAGATCGTCCGGGTCGATGGTCACCCCCATCTTCTCGAGCATGCTCGAGAGGGACTGGAGCGTGAAAAGCGAGCTTTTGCCGTCCCCGGTGCCGTCCAGACCCACCACCAGGCCGTAGCCCACCAGTTGGTTGGCGCGCACCCCCTTCAGGCTGGCGATGTCCTTGATACGGGCGGCCCCGGCCGGTGCCGCGGCGACCGCCACCATCAGCGCCAGGGCGGGCAACATGACCAGCGCCCAGGGCCCCGACGGGCGGATTGACCTCGCGTGCATGCGTTTCATACCCCTTGTCCCCCGCCGGAATCAGAACGGCCAGATGGTGTTGAGGATATTGGCCATCCACCCCGGACGCTGGCGATCGTCGATGATCCCCGAGCCGCTGTAGGCGATGCGGGCATCGGCCACGTAGGTGGACAGAATGACGTTGGTCTTGGAAACGTCCCGGGGACGGATGATCCCGTAGAGCGTGAGGTACTGGCGTTCGTTGTTCACCGTGATCTCCCGGGAGCCGATGATCTTGAGGTTGCCGTTGGGCAGCACCTCCACCACCCGCGCCGTGATGAAGGCGTTCAGGTCCCCCTTGCGCGAGGTCGTTCCGCTGCCCTCGAACTCGCTGGTCATGCCCCCCTTGATGGAGGCATCCCCGGCGGCGGCAAAGGGACTGAACTCCCTGGACGCCTTGTACTTGGGGTGGTCGGGGTTGGTGTAGCGCTGCTCCAGGCCGAAGAACTGCTCGATGCCCGCAGTCACCGACGATTCCCGTTCGGTGGTGGTCTCGGCCGAATTTTCGGCGCTGGAGGACTCGGCCACCTGGATGGTGACGATGTCGCCGACGCGGCGGGCCTTCTGGTCCCGGAAGAGGTCGCCGTAGAGGCTGTCATCCGACCACAGGGAGCTTCCGTCGTCCGCCGAGTGCCCGGGGGGTTCCTGGACCGGCACAGCCACCGGGGGCGGCGGCGCGGGGGTCGGCGGCGGGACCCCCGTCGAGGCGCAGCCGGCGCCCGCCAGGCCCGCCAGCAAAAGGATTCCCAGCAACCTTCCGATCCGCGGAAGGCGACACGGCACGTGCCAGGCTGTGGATAAACTGCGCCTCAGGCCGAAATGCCGCGTTGCGGCACTCGCGAAAATGCT
>DJGG01000002.1:15406-19176 GCA_002432195.1 Desulfobacteraceae bacterium UBA5852 | reverse complement strand
GCTTGTTTATCCACAGCCTGGTGCGCCATGATCTTGGTCTCCTCGCTCAAAATTCCACCCGCACGGTGCGGGAATCCACCACCCGGGCAACCACCGTCTTGTTGGAATCCAGGTTGAGTACCGGAACATGCTCCCCGGGGCGCGCGGCGTCGCGCACTTCGCCCAGGGCCGTCACGCGCAGCCCGGACCTTTCGGCGATGATCAGCACCCGATCCCCCTCCCGGACCACCGGGGGGATTTCCACTTGCGCCTTGCGCAGGGCACGCCCGGCGCCGATGCCGGTTTGCGCCCAGTGGCCGACGACATCTTCCGGACGCAGAAACACATCCGCCGGCAGCTCCGCCAGGTCCAGGCGCCGGGTGGTGAGATCCTCGGGGCCGATGGGCTGATGCCGGGAGATGGGTCGCGCGGCGACCACCACCTCGTGGATGATTTCCAGGCGCACGATGGCGTTCAGGCGGCGTGCGGGCTGACCGTTCACCAGGAAGGTCAACTGCAGGGGCAGCGTCCGCGAGGGCGTCCCGAGGTCCGGGCCGTCGATCACGCACTGGCGCGCGCCCTTGGGCAGCAGGACCTCAGCGGGCACCGCGACTTCCCGGATGGTGGTCAGCGCGCCGAAAGGGTGCCGTTCGCGGATGAACTGGACCACCAGAGCCTCCATTTCCGCGGCGTCCACGCGCACCTGGCCGCGATGCACGGCCACCCGTTCGGGCATGTGCAGGGCCACGGCGGCCGCCTCGAACCCCCCCTGGCGCAGGCGCAGCTCCACGTATTCGCGGTTGATCAGACGTTCCTGGCCCACCAGGGGGGCGCTGCCGATGCTCAAGGCCTCCAGGCGGGCTCCCAGATCCCGGTCCGCCGTGTCGACGGAGGCCATGTCTCCCAGGGAAAACCGGTCGCTGTTGACCTCCACGCTGGCGGGCACGTGCACGGCGGCCCGCTCGGCGGCGGCGACCGTCCCGGTCCCGAACAGGACCAAGGCCGTCAACCACCAGTGCAGGGAAATTCTTCTGGTCATGCGGAGGGTACCTTTCCGTGCTTCCGGGCTAGCGTTTGACGTTGTTGGCCGCCTGGAGCATCTCATCTGCGGTCTGGATGGTCTTGCTGTTGATCTCGTAAGCCCGCTGGGCGGTGATCATGCTCACCATCTCGTCCACGACACTCACGTTGGACATTTCCAGGAAGCCCTGGGAAATGGTCCCCAGTCCGTCTTCTCCCGGTGTGCCCTCGATGGCCTCCCCCGAGGCGGCCGTGGGCACGAACAGGTTGCGCCCCAGGCTGTGAAGCCCCGCCGGGTTGATGAAGCGGGCCAGGGTGAGGCTGCCGATTTCGCTGGGCTCCGCTGCGCCCGTGCGCTGCACCGACACGGTGCCGTCGATGCCCACCGACAGGGATACGGCGTCGCTGGGGATGGTGATGTCGGGTTCCAGCAGGTAGCCGTCGGAGGTCACGATACGCCCCTGGGAATCCATCTTGAAGGAGCCCGCCCGGGAATAGGCCACCTCGCCGGAAGGCTGCAGGATCTGGAAGAAGCCGTTGCCCTCGATGGCCAGGTCCAACTCGTTTTCGGTCTGCTGGTAGTCCCCCTGGATAAAGACCTTCTGCACGGCCGCCGGGCGCGTCCCGTGGCCCACCTCGATCCCCGAGGGGACTTCGCTGTCGTCGCCGCTGGCGGTGCCGGCGGCACGCAGGGTCTCGTAGAGCAGGTCCTGGAAGTCGGCCCGGCTGCGCTTGAACCCCGTGGTGTTCACGTTGGCCAGGTTGTTGGAGATCACGTCGATGTTCAGGCTCTGGGCCTGCATCCCCGAAGCGGCCGTCCACAGACTGCGTATCATGTTCTCCTCCTCGGCGGGCCGGCACGACTGGGCGCGGCGCGTGTGAAGCTTAAGTGGGGGTACCAACCCCGTTGATCACCTGACCGGCCGACTCGTCCAGGGTCCGGATGATTTTCTGGTAGGCCTCGTAGCCCCGCAGGACCTCGATCATCTCCGTCATACTTTTGACGGCCTCCACGTTGGACATCTCCAGGTAGCCCTGGCGCAGGCCCGGGTTCTCCCGCTCGGCGGGAACCATGCCGGGCGCGTCCGCCGCGAAAAGGGAAGCACCGATCTTGCGCAGGCGGGACGGGTCGTCAAAGGTCACCACCCGCAGCCGGTCCACCTCCTGGCCGTCCACATGCACCCCGCCGTTGTCGTCGATGACCACGACACCGCCGTCGATGGCGATCTCCCCGCCCCCGCCCAGCACCGCATGCCCATCGGAGGTGGTCAGCAGGCCTTCGGGCCCGAGGGTGAAGGACCCGTTGCGCGTGTAACGGATCCCGGATTCCGTCTGGACGCTGAAGAAACCCTCCCCCTGGAGGGCCACGTCCAGGGCATTGCCGGTCTGGGCCAAGGGGCCCGGGGCAAAATCCGTGCGGGTGGCCACGGGAATCAGGGGCACCAGATCGGTACCGGTGCCCGGCTCCAGGAGATCCCCACCCGTGTCCGCCGGTGCTTCGGCATCGGTGTCGATGCGGAAAACGGCCTGGTCGGCCTTGAATCCCGGGGTGTTCAGGTTGGCCAGATTGTTGGCCAGCACCTCGAGGCGCACCCGTTGGGCCTGGGCTCCGGAGGCGGCTGCGTAAATCGCTCCACTCATGTCACTTCCTCACGTCGCAGGGGTTCGGGGAGCCATCGATGACTCCCGGGACCCCTCATATGCAACAACCGGACCAGTATTCCAAGCCGGCCCGCCGGGTCGATTCTCCGGCACCCCCTCAAGGGGCGGCAGAAATTGCCCCCCGGGCGGCAAGACAGAACCCGGCGGATCCGCGGGAGGCCTCAAGGCCGCCGCCCCGGATGCCGCTGGAGGTTGACCACCAACTGGGCCTCCCCCCGTCGCAGCCCGAGCTGGGCGGCGATGGACTCGGGACTTTGGCCGCCGGCCGCCAACCGCATCGCCTGGGCATAGAGCTTCCGGTCGGGTCCCGGGGTCGTCGCCCCCGCGGCCATGGGGCCATCGCCGGCAAGCCCCCCGGGCGTCAAGGCGGCGTCGCTGGCCAAGCGATGCAGCGCCTCGAATTCCCCGTGCAGCATGTCGCTCAGGCTCTGATGGGCCTTGCGCGTCTGGGCGCTGAAGACCTGCTGGAGGAAGGCCTGGCCCTCGGGGGCCATGGGGCGCCGCAACACCCATTGGCCGTAGCGGCGGCGATTCTGCGCCAATACCAGCAGCAGCCCGAGGGAGGCCGCCAGGGCGGTCAGGTCCAAGGCCCAGGGGCCGTATTGCATCCACCATGCCGTCATCGTGTTCCTCCCTGATTCGTGCGGCCCTGCCGATCAAACCCGCACATCGATGTGCCGCTTCCCCGCGGTCTCCTCGGCCGCATCCTGTCCGGCGGAGGGCACGCCGTCGGACCTCTCAGCGCATGGCGGGGGGACCTCGGCGGGCGGGTCGGCACCGGAGGGCCCCAGAGCCCGGGGATCCGGTTTCCCGCCCTTGCGGCGCTCATCACGCCGCCGCTGGCCCAGAGGGGTAACGGACCCCAGGGGGCCCAGGGGCGGCGTTGCGCTCGCTCGCATGACCATGGTCGCCTCCCGGCGATCCGCGGACGCCGGCACCGGCTCCCGCCAGCGGCGGTCCGCGGATCAGCTCTCGATGATTTTCTCTTTGCGCAGGCGCTGCCGCAGGCGCAGGACGGCCTGGGAGTGAATCTGGGAAACCCGCGATTCGGTGATGTTCAGCACCTTGCCGGTTTCCTTCATGTTCAGCTCTTCGTAGTAGTAAAGGGA
>DJGG01000002.1:0-15400 GCA_002432195.1 Desulfobacteraceae bacterium UBA5852 | reverse complement strand
GGGAAAGCACCAGCTTCTCCTTTTCCGGCAGCTGCTCGATGGCGCGCCCCAGAGCTTCCTTGAGCTGGCGGAAGGCCGTTATGGCCAACGCGTCGCTCTGACCGTCCACCAGCAATTTCAGCAGACGCCCCTTGTCCCGGGTTTCACTGAAGCCGACCTCTTCGAAGCTGATGAAGGAAATGCTGGAGAATTTCTTGATCTCCGCCAGCTCCTCCAGATCGACCCCCATGGCATCGGCCAGCTCCTGATCCTCCACCTCCCGCCCCTTCTTCTGCTCCAGGGCGGCGTAGACCTGGTCGAGCTCACGGATTTTCCGGCGGTTGGTCCGCGAGAGGTAATCCCGTGAACGCAGTTCGCTCAGCACGGCCCCCCGAATGCGATGGGTGGCATAGGTGATGAACTTGTTGTCCATGTCGGGATCGTAGCGGTCGATGGCCTGGATGAGCCCGATGACCCCCACGTGGTAGAGATCCTCCACGTCCACGCTGGACGGCAGGTGAATGGCCATGCGGTTGACGATCCGCTTGACGTGAGGCAGGTAGGTGGACATCAACGCTTCCCTGCTCTCGCCTTTGCTCCCTTCGGGGCAACACGACTTGGTTTCTGCGACTTTCATAGGGGGTCCCTTGTGTCTCTCCGAATCCCGCGGAAAGGATCCATTGACGCTACGAACGCATGGATGAGCTCATGCCGTTTTGCAGGATGTGGTCCCAGAAGAACGTAGCGCCGTCCTGCGGATACTGGGTTATGGTGAGGGCCGCCATCTTGCGTGCCAGTTGCCGGAGGCAGCGGCTGGTTTCGGTCTCGGGGAAGAACTCCGCCATGACCTTTTGCCGTTTGACGCAGGTGGTCAGCCGCTCATCATATGGAATGCTGCCGAAATATTCGACGGTGATGCCCAGGAACTTTTCGGCCACCAGATTGAGCTGGCGATGGATCTCCCGGCCCTCCAGCTCGCTGGCCACCATGTTGACCATCAGCTTGCAGTGCCGTCCGGTGTACTTCAGGGAAAGCACTTTCATCAGGGCGTAGGCATCGGTGATCGAGGTGGGCTCGGGGGTCACCACCACGAAAATTTCGTGGGCCGTAACGCTGAAATCCAGGACGTTGGCGGAAATCCCGGCCGCCGAGTCGATGAGGAAGACATCCACGTCCCCCAGCACCCGATCCAGCTGGGTGAGCACGTCGATCTTCTGGTCCCGGGTCAGATGGGTCAACTCCTGGATTCCCGAGGAGGCCGGCAGGATTCTGACGTTCCCGGGGCCGTCGACGATGATCTCCTCCATGCGCTTTTCACCGGCGATCACGTGGGACAGGTTGAACTTGGGCGCCATGCCCAGGAGGATATCCAGGTTGCCCAACCCGAAATCCGCATCCAGCAGGAGCACGCGCTGGCCGCTGCGGCTCATGGCGTAGCCCAGATTGGCGACGATATTGGTTTTGCCCACGCCGCCCTTGCCGCTGGTCACCGCCAGCACGCGCGTGCGCGGCCGCGGCACTCCCGCCCAAGGTACCGGCGGGGTTCCACCCGCCAGCGGACGCAGACGATTGAGAGGAATTACTTTCTCGGCATTCTTGATGGCGCTCATGCGGTTCGTTCTCCTTAGCACCGGATCGTGCGAGCCCGTCGGTCAGCCTGCGCAGGCGGCGCTGCGGCGCGGGTCCTCATCGACCCAGGGCGCCTGCGTCGCCTGCTGCGGATGGCAATAGCGGCAAGGTTTGAAGCGCCTGGCCAGCGCTTCCTCAAAGGTGGCGAACTCCACCAGGTTGGCAGGGCTGATCATGGCCGTCCAACGGCAGGCGGCGGTATGGAAAATGTCGGAGCTGCGGTTGGCCAGCAGGCGCCCCCCGGCCACCGCAGGCCCCGCCGGCGGCGACGCGGCCTCCCGGGAACGGGTCTCTCCCGGCAGCGGCGCGACATCCAGCAGGCGGCGCACCAGGCTTTCCACGGTGGCTTCCGCAAAATCCTGGGGAACCTGCTGGCCGGCGCTGATGTAGGAAATCGGCAGGCGCACGTTGATCAGGTGGTGCAGCAGGTCGCCAAGGGCCAGGGTTTCATCCAGCCGCGTCACCAGCACCCGCTGCAGGGGCAGACGGCGCAGGCGGTGATGCATCCGGTAGAGGTCCTCTTCCCGGCGATCCGCCGGCAAGGCCAAGTGGAGCTCCAGATGCCGCAAGCCCTCCAGTTGACTAGCCACCCAGGCGAGGCGGTCGTCGTCGGCCGACCCGATACCGGGGGTGTCGATGAGCACCACGTCGCATTCCCGCCAGCTCTCGAGCAGCCGCTTGAGGCCGTCGCCGGACTCCGCCACCGCCGCCCGCACCCCGGCGATGGTAGCGAAAACCTGCCAGGCCGTCGGAGCCCCCAGGCCGAAGGTGTCCAGGGAGGCCACCGCCGTCTGCAGTCCCAGGCGCGCCTGGAGGTGGACGGCCAACTTCATCAGGGCCGTGGTCTTGCCTGCCCCGGGGCTTCCCACGACGCCCAGCAACCGTGGGGAGCGGCCGCCCGGCCTCCAGGCCTCCGCGGTCAATCCCAGTTGGGTCAGGCAGCGCGCGACGGCGTCCACCAGTTCCGGCGCGGAGTGGCCCCCGGACTCCCCCGTTGCCTGGGCTGCCGCGCCGCTCAGCTGTTCCAGCAGGTGACCGCGCAAGCCCTGGGCTATCAGACGCGCCGTCACCGGCGCCACGACGCCCGCGGGGGCCGCCGCGGCACGCGCGGGGGGTTGCGCTGCCGCGGTCGGGGAAGCCGGACGACGCCCCAGGCGCACGATGTCCTGAACCCTGGCCGCCAGAGGCAGGCGTGGGGGCTCGTGCTTGGATGGGGCTTCCCCGGGCGCCGCGTTCGCCGGCCGCGGTTCCCCCGCCGGGTTGCCGGTGCACGGTGTCCGGGGGTCCGCCGCCGCGGTCACCTCCACCCCCACCTTGCGGCTGATGCCCAGCAGAGGGCTCACCCGCCGCAGTTCCCGCGCCGCCAGAATCACCGCATCGGGGCCCAACTCCCGCTTGATCAGGCGCAGGGCCTCGGTCATGTCCTTGGCTTCGAAGCGTTTAATTTGCATGGGCTAACTCCACCGTCCCCAGGGTCTGGATGCGCGGGCAGTGAACCACCTCGTCGTAGGAAAGCACGGCCAGGTTGGGCAGGAAGCGCTCCACCATCTTCCGGAAGTGCGGCCGGATCTGGGCCGAGGCGAGCACGACGGGATGGGCGTTGCGCTGGGCGAAGGTTTCGATGGGTCGGGCCAGGGCCCCCACGATCTTCTCCATTTTGGCCGGGTCCATGGCCAGGAAGCTGCCGTGGTCGGAGCGTCGCACGGCCTCGGAAACCGCCGTTTCGATGGCCGGGTCCAGGGTGACCACCGCGAGACTCTGATCGGTCCCCAGGTAGGGCCTTACGATGGTGCGTGCCAGGCTCTGGCGGACATGCTCGGTGAGCAGATCCAGGTCCTTGGTCATGGGGGCCCAGTCGGCCAGGGTTTCCAGGATCGCCAGAAGGTCCCGCACGGGCACCTGTTCCTTGAGCAGATTCTGCAGCACTTTCACCACGCCGCCGAGCGGCAGCAGCCCGGGGATCAGTTCCTCCACCACCTTGGGGCTGCTCTGCTTCACGTGATCGAGCATCTGCTGAACTTCCTGGCGCCCCACCAGCTCATGGGCGTTGCGGGTGATGACGTCGGAGATATGCGTGGTCATCACCGTGGCCAGGTCCACGACGGTGAAGCCGTCCGCGATGGCTTTCTCCTTGACCTCTTCCTTGATCCAGACCGCCGGCAGGCCGTAGGTGGGTTCCCGGGTGGCGATGCCGTCCAGGCGGCCGGCGGCGTCTCCGGGGTCCATGGCCAGGTAGTGGCCGAGGGTCAGCTCGCCCCGGGCGATGACGTTGCCCCGCAGATGGATGGCGTATTCCCCCGGCTGCAGCTGCATGTTGTCCTGGATGTGCACCGGGGGCACCAGGATGCCGACATCCTGGGCCACCTGGCGGCGGATGGATTTGATGCGTTTGAGCAGTTCGCCGTTCTGTTCCACGTCCACCAGGGGAATCAGGCCGTAGCCCACCTCGAGGGAGAGGATATCCAGCGGCGGCAGGGCTTCCATGCCGCCGCCGGCGCCCGGGACTTCCGCCTGCGCCGCAGGGACGTCGGCTTCCGTGGCCCCGTCGGACTTGGCACGGTAGACGCTGTAGGCCACCAGGCCGGCCAGGCTCCCCAGAATCGCGAAGGGCACGGTGGGCAGGCCGGGTACCAGGGCAAAGCCGAAGAGCACCAGGGCGGTGATGCCCAGAGCCCGGTACTGGATGAGCACCTGGCTGCCGATTTCCTTGCCGAGACTCGCTTCGGAGCCCGCCCGACTGACGATCAGGCCTGCAGCCGTGGAAACGATGAGGGCCGGCACCTGGGACACCAGCCCGTCGCCCACGGTGAGGAGGGTGTAGTTGGCCGCGGCGTGCGCGAAGCTCATGTCGTGCTGGAACACGCCGATGAGCAAGCCCCCGACGATGTTGATCAGGGTGATGACGATGCCGGCAACGGCATCCCCGCGCACGAACTTGTTGGCCCCGTCCATGGCGCCGTAGTATTCGGCTTCCCGGGCGATGGCCTCACGCCGGGTGCGTGCCTCGGTCTCGTTGATCAGCCCGGCGTTCAGGTCGGCGTCGATGCTCATCTGTTTGCCGGGCATGGCATCCAGCGTGAAGCGCGCCGCCACTTCGGAGATGCGCCCGGCACCCTTGGTGATCACCATGAAGTTGATGACCACCAGGATAAGGAAGACGATAATCCCCACGAAATAATTGCCCCCCACCACGAAATTCCCGAAGGCCTGGATCACCTGCCCGGCCGCGGAGGGCCCCTCGGCGCCGTTGAGCAGGATGATCCGGGTGGAGGCGATGTTGAGGGACAGGCGAAAAAGCGTCGACAGGAGCAGGATGGACGGAAAGGAGGACAACTCCAGGGGGTTGAGGATGTACATGCCCACCAGGAGAATGACCAGGGAGAAGGTGATGTTCAGGGAGAGCAGCAGATCCAGCAGGAAACTGGGCAGCGGCAGGACCATGAACACCAGAATCCCCACCACGAGCAGCGCCATCAGGAGGTCACTGCTGGCGGTAAGCCTGGCAAAGCGGGCGTTCGGTGGGTCGGTACGGGCCAGTTCCATGGGTTCTCCCAGTGCTGCGTTCGGGTCGGTGCGGGGTTCTTGTGCAGGAAGCATGCCGAAATGGGGGTGGACCTTGCGGACGCTTGGGCCGGACCAGCCCGGTCGAGGCGAAAGCCAATGATCCCTATAAGTTAACGCCGGTCGGGGGGACCGCCGGAGGGCGTCGGTGGGGCCCGGAGGGGAGACGACCCTGTCGCGGTCGGGCAGTCAACGAGAGGGGGTTGCCGTCAAGGTTTTGACGGCGCGACCCTGGAGGGGTCAGCGGCGGCCGCGCAGACGGTAGACGTAGGCCAGGACCTCGGCGACGGCGCGGTAGAACTCCACGGGAATGGTGTCCCCCACGTCGGTGAGCTTGAAGAGGGTGCGGGCCAGGGGCTTGTTTTCCACCAGGGGCACGCCGTGCTCCAGGGCGACCTCGCGGATCCTGGCGGCGATCAGGTCGGCCCCCTTGGCCACCACCTGGGGGGCGGCCATGATGTCGGCGTCGAATTTCAAGGCCAGGGCGAGATGGGTGGGGTTGGTGATGACCACGTCGGCGGAGGGCACCATGGCCATCATGCGCCGCTGGGCCATCTCCATCTGCAGGCGGCGGATGCGGGCCTTGATCTTGGGGTCCCCCTCGGCCTGCTTGGCCTCGTCCTTGACCTCCTGCTTGGTCATCATGAGCTCCTGCTCGTGCTGCCAGCGCTGGAAGCCCACATCCAGGAGGGCCAGCACCGCCAGGGCCAGGCAGACGAAGAAGATCAGCTCAAAGGAGACCCCCGACACGTACCGCAGGATTTCATGCGCGTCAGCCCCCACCAGGGCGGGGATGCGCCCCACTTCGTCCCTGAGCATGAGGTAGGCGATGCCGCCCACCACCAGCAGCTTGAGCACCCCCTTGACCAGCTCTATCAGCGCCTTCAGGGAAATCAGGCGTTTGACGCCGGTCACGGGGTTGAGCTTGGTGAAATTCGGCGTGAGGAAGTCCTCCCGCACCATGAAGCCCACCTGGGCCACGTTGGCGGCCACCCCCGCCACCAGCATCGCCAGCATGAAGGGCATCAGGACGAACAGGGTCTGCTGGAATATCCACACCAGGTAATGCGTGAAGGAGGCCGGGTCGTGGATCAACCCCGAACCGATGCGCGTCAGGCTGCCCTGCACCAGGAGCGTCAGGCGCTGGTACATGGCGCCCCCCCCCAGGTAGAACATCCCCAGGGCGGTGGCCAGGATCAGGGCCGAGGGCACCTCCCGGGACTGGGCCACCTGCCCCTTTTTGCGGGCGTCCGAACGTTTCTTCGAGGTGGGTTGTTCGGTGCGGTCCGTGCCGTTTTCGGCCGCCATGGCGCTAGCCCCCCACGGCCCGGAGAACGATCGCCAGGCTCGTCCCCATGCGCCCGAAGAGCCCCCCCAGGTAACCGGCCAGGAAGGGCAGGCTGAAGCTCACAAACAGCAGCCCGATGACCACCTTGAGGGGCATGGCCACGACGAAGACGTTCATCTGGGGCACGGTGCGCGCCACCAGGCCGAAAGCCACCGAGGTGAGCACCAGCACCACGATCACCGGCGCTCCCACCTGGATGGCCACCACGAACATCTGGCCGGCCGCCTCCATGACATGGGCGCTCACGGCCGGGGTATAGGTACAGCTCAGGGGCGGCAGGCGCCGGAAGCTTTCGGCCATGGCGCGGAAAAACCAGTGATGGATGTTGAGGGTCAGGAACATCAGCATCACCAGGATGTTGTAGACNNTGCCAGGATGGGGATCTGGGCGCTGCTGGCCGGGTCCATGATGTCGGCGATGGCGATGCCCATCTGGTAGCCGGCCACCTGACCGGCCATCTGGGCTCCGGCGACGAGCAGCCGCACGGACAGCCCGATGGCCGTTCCCATGAGCAGCTCACCCCCCAGGCCCAGCACCAGGGCGGCCGTGGAGTCGGGCCCGGGGCCCAGTTGGGGACCCACCACCGGATAGAGCGCCAGGCTGAGGGCCAGGATCAGCGCCGCCTTGACGGTGGTCGGAACGCTTTGCCCATCGAACACGGGAATGCTGATCAACAGCGCCGCCACCCGGACGAAAACCAGGAAGAAGACCTCGATCTGGGCCAGGGGCATCTCCAGGGCGGCTAGCATCGCACGACCTCGCCGGGGGGCGCCTTCAGCGGCGCACCAGGTCCGGCATCTGGAGCAGGAGATTCTGCATGAAGTCCATCAGCACCTGGAGCATCCAGGGGAAGCAGACCAGCAGGGCCAGGGCCACGGCCAGCATCTTGGGGATGAAGGTCATGGTCATTTCGTTGATCTGGGTGGCGGCCTGAAAGATGCTGACCAGCAGGCCCACCAGCAGGCCCGCCAGCAGCATGGGCCCGGAGAGCAGGATGGTGATCTTGACGGCCTCGATGATGAAGCCGGTTACGAACTCGGGAGACATGGCCGTGGTATCCTTTCCCGCCTCAGGCGAACCCCTTGACCAGGGAGCCCACGATGAGGTGCCAGCCATCGGCCAGCACGAAGAGCATCAGCTTGAAGGGCAGCGAAATCATCACCGGCGGCAGCATCATCATGCCCATGGACAGCAGGACGCTGGCCACCACCATGTCGATGATCAGAAACGGCACATACAGCATGAAGGCGATCTGGAAAGCGGTCTTCAACTCGCTGATGATGAAGGAGGGGATCAGCACCGTGGTGGGCACGTCCTCCATGCCTCGGGGCTTGGGGGCCCGGGCGATGTCCATCATCATGGCCAGGTCCTTCTCGCGGGTCTGGCGGAACATGAAGGCCCGGACGGGGCCTGCGGCCTTCTCCAGGGCTTCCCCCTGGCCGATGCGCTTCTCCATGAAGGGCTGCAGGGCATCGGTGTTCACCTGCTGCCAGACCGGGGCCATGACGAAAAAGGTGAGAAACAGGGCCAGACCGATGATCACCTGGGACGGCGGCATGGAGTTGGTGCCGATGGCCTGGCGCAGGACCGACAGCACGATGGCGATGCGCGTGAAGGCGGTGAGCATGATGAGCAGGGAGGGGGCCAGCGACAGCACCGTGAGGAGCAGAAAGATCTGCACCACCACCGAGGGCTCCCCGCCCTCGCCGCCGCCCTGCTCCAGGCGCAGGTTGAACAGGGAGGTACCCTCCGGGGGCGCCGCCAGGCAGGGGGCGGTGGCCAGGAGGGTGAGCACGAGGCCCAGGGTGATCCAGGCCCGCCGCCGGCTCCGCGCGCTGGGACCAGGGATTCGGAAGGCTTTCATCGGGATGGCCCCCCTTCCCCTTCGGCAGCCCGCCAGCGTTCCGTCAAGCGCGCCAGATGCGCGGCGAAGCTCGGCGGGGCGCCACCCGCGCCCGGCGGGCTGACGGCACCGGCGGGGGTGTCCACCTTGTCCAGGCGCACGATGCGGTCACCGCTGATGCCCAGCACCAGCACGCCGTCCGGAACCTGGACCATGGTCAGGCTCTTCTTGAAGCCCAGGGGGCAGGTCTCGATCACCCGGAGCATCCGGGGACGCTGACCCCAGCGGCCGGCCCCCGCCCGCCGGACCCCCCACAGAAGCGCCAGCAGCCCGGCGATCAGCACCGCCAGCAGGCCCATCATCTTCAACGCCGCGCCCATCAGTTCGGGAGCCATCATTTCCCCAGCTTTTCAACCCGCTCCATGGGGCTGACGATTTCGGTGACCCGCACACCGTACTTGTCGTTGATCACCACCACTTCGCCCTTGGCCACGAGCTTCTGGTTGGCCAGGATCTCGAGGGTCTCCCCGGCCAGCTTGACCAGTTCGATGACCGAACCCTGCCCCAGCTTGAGCAGGTCGTTGACCAGCATCTCGGTGCGGCCCAGTTCCACCGTGACCTGCAGGGGAATGTCCAGGATAAAGCTGAGGTTGGCGGAGGCCTTGGTCGCCCGGGAGGCATTCAGGTCGCTGAACCGGTAGGCGGCTTCCGCGCCCCCTTCCCCGCCGGCGGCTTCGGCACCGCCCAGATTCTTCAGTTTCACCGGTTGACGCTGTTCGGCTGCTTTCATGACACGTCGCCTTTCTCGTTCTTCTCCGCGATGGGGGCCAGGATCTCGACGGCCCGGTTGCCTTTGATGATCCCCGGATAGCCGATGTACTTGGGAACCCCCTCCACCACCACGGTGATGGGGTCCTGGGGGCCGGAATTCAACGTCAGGATATCGTCGGCCTGGAGGTTCAGCAGGTCGCCGAAGGTGTGCTCAGCGCTGCCCAATTCAGCGGTGAGGTGCACCTGGGTCTCCTCCAGCAGCGCCTGGATGCGGTCGCTGAAGGTGTATACCGTGTCCTTGGAGCGCAGGTAGCGCGTGGAGAGCTTGTCCTTGATGGGCTCCAGCATGCGGTAGGAGAGGCAGAAGTGGAAATTGCCCGCAAAGGCCTCGCTGCCCAAGGAGAAAACGATGACGATCATGAGCTCGTCCGGGCTCACGAGGTGCACGAAATCCGGCTTGGTTTCGGTTTTGCGGGGCACCACCCGGATGCTGAAGACCGATTCCCAGGCTTTTTCGAAGTGGCCCAGCAAGTCCTGGGTGAGCTTCTTCAGCAGGCCCATCTCGATGCGCGTGAACTCCCGCTTGGCCTTCAGCGGCGTCCCCTTGCCCCCGAACATGCAGTCGATCATGGAGAACACCAGGCCCGGCTCCACGGCCAGCAGGGCCGAGCCGATGAGGGGCTCCATGCTGAAAACGGTGAAGCTCGTGGGGTTGGCGAAAGCCTGGATGAACTCGCCGTATTTCACCATCTCGGTGGAGACGAAGCGGACCTCCAGGGAATTCTGCAGGAGGGTCGACAGGGATGCCTGGAGGGAGCCCGAGTACTTGTCGTAGACTTCCTCCAGGGCCGAGAACTGATCCCGCAGCATGATGTTCTGGGAGGTGAGGTCATAGCTCTCCACGGCCACCGGCTTGTCGGCCTCGGGCTTGATGTCCACCGCGCCGCTGTCCATGGCGGACAGCAGGGCATCGATTTCGTCCTGGGACAGAACATTCTCAGCCATGGCTCACAGGTCCTACTGGACGACAAACTCGGTGAAGTAGATGTTGTGGATCAGGGCCTTGGGGAACATCCGGTTGAGCTGCTCCATGATCTCCGTGCGCAGGTTGATCTTGCCCTCCGCGCTGCGGATATCCTCGAAGCGTTTGGCGGGCAGGGTCATCAGGATCACATCGCGAATCTGGGGCAGCCGGGTGCGCAGGGGCTCGTCGGTCTCCCCGGCGGCCAGTTCCAGTTGCATGGTCACCCGCAGGTAGCGCTTGCCCCCCTCGTCGGCCAGGTTCACGATGAAGGTCTCCAGAGGAAAGGTGACCCCGACGGCCGCGGTCACCGGCGCTTCCTCGCCTTCCACGGCCTCCTCCTCCGCCTGGCCCTGGACCTCCAGGCTGGCGATCTTGGACCACATGAGGTAAAAGCCGCCGCCCAGTACGGCCAGCAGGACAACGCCGGCTAAGGCGAGGCCGGCCACAAGCTTCTTGTTCATCTCCAGTTTCCTTTCAGCAGAACGATTTCCACGCGGCGGTTGCGCGCCCGGTTGCCCTCGGAGTCGTTGGGGGCACACGGCTTGGCGTCCCCATAGCCGGCCGCGGACAATCGCTCCGGGGCCACGGGCCCGTTTTCCACCAGGTATTTGAGCACGTTCACGGCCCTCCCCGTGGACAGGTCCCAGTTGGACTCGTACACCCCGCTGCGCACCGGCACGTTGTCGGTATGGCCCTCGATGCGCACCCGAACCGCATTGCCCCGCAACTCGTCGGCGATATGTGCCAGCACCGGGTAGCCGGAGCGATTGAGCTCGGCGCTGCCCAGGGAGAACAAAAGGTTGTCCTTGAGGCGGAGGTGACCGTCGGCGGTGCGTTCGATGCTCTCGGCTCCCAGCAGGCTTTCCAGCCGGCGGGCGATGCGCTCGGTGACGGCCTCCACCTCCACCTGCTCCGGGGACTCGTCCTCCTCGGCGTCCGGCGGGCCCGGCTGCACGTCGGGGCGCAAGTCCTGGTGGACGGCCACCGCGGATGCGCCACCGCTTTCCAGCACCCCCAGGCCGCTCTGCAGGGAGCGCTGGAACTCCTTGATCAGGGGCGACTTCACGGAGCTCATGGTGAAGAGCAGCACGAAAAAGACCATCAGGAGGGTCATCAAATCGTTGAAGGTGCACAGCCAGGGGGCTTCCCCCGAGGCGGATTCCTCCGGCGCGGCGGCGGGCAATCGGCGGCGGCTCATGCAGCCCCCTCCGTGGCCTGGGCTTCACGCAGGACAATGATCTCCACCCGGCGGTTCAGGGCACGGCCTTCGGGGCGATCGTTGGCCGCCAGGGGCTGGAACTCACCGAAGCCCACGGCGGTCAGGCGGCCGGCCGGAATCCGGCCCAGGTCCAGAAAGAAGCGCAGGACATTCACCGCCCGGGCGGTGGAGAGTTCCCAGTTGGAGGGAAAGCGCGCGTTGTGGATGGGCAGGTTGTCCGTGTGCCCCTCGATGCGCACCGGGAAATCGGTGGCCGCCAGCATGCGGGCGATGCGCTCCAGCATGGGCACGATCTCGGGGGCGATATCGGCGGACCCCACGGGGAACATGACCGTGTCCTCGAAGCGCATCACCAGGCTGGTTTCCCCCATCTCCAGGCGCAGGCGCTCGTCCAGGCCGGCCTCCGCCACGGCGGATTGCAGCTCGCTGAACAGCCGTGCCAGTTCGTCTCCCAGGGGCATCAGGTCGGCCGAGGGCCCCAGCACCTGCCGGCCCGGTTCGGATTTCACTCCGCCGGGCAGGATGCTCACCGAGCTGTTGAAGGCCTCCACGAATTGCAGCACCTTGGCCTTTTCCATGGTGGCAAAGGAGCTCAGCATGATGAAGAAGCAGAGCAGGATGAGCACGAAGCCGGAATAGATGACCTGGTAGCCGCCTCCGCCGGAGTCCGACGCCACCGGGCCTTTGAGCTTGCGTGCGCGTTTCATGCCCATCGGTTGTCTCCCTGCCTCCGCCGGCCGCTCAGGCAATCTGGATATCCCGCAGCCGCGGGGCGATGAAGGCCTTGAGCTTCTGTTCCACCACCCGGTAGTTGTCCCCCGACTGGATGGAGAGCACACCCTCCAGGGACATGGTCTTCACCAGGATTTCCTGCTTGCTGCGGATGCGCAGCTTGGCGGCGATGGGCAGGCAGACGAGGTTGGCCAGCAAGGTCCCGTAGAAGGTGGTCAGGAGGGCCACCGCCATGGGCGGGCCGATCTGGCTGGGGTCCTCCATCTGCATGAGCATCTGCACCAGCCCGATGATGGTGCCCAGCATGCCCACCGCCGGGGCATAGGACCCCATGGTGGTGAAAATTTCGGCCCCCAGGCGATGCCGTTCGCTCACGTAAAGGATTTCGGTGGACAGCACCTCCTCGATGGAGCTGGCCTCCATCCCGTCGATGGCCATCTGCAGCCCCCGGGTCAGGAAGGGGTCGTCGACCTTCTGGATCTCCGCCTCGAAGGAAAGGATCCCCTCCTGGCGGGCCTTGCGGGCAAAGCCGGCCAGCAGCGGAATCAGATCGGTGGCCGATTGCGAGCGGTAGAGGAAGACATTGCGCACCACCCCGATGACCCCCAGGACCTCCTTCAGGGGGTAGGCCAGCAGGGTGGCCCCCATGGTGCCCCCCAGGACAATCATCAGGGACGGCGTGTTGATGAACCACGACCCCGATCCGCCCATCAGAATGGAGGCGACAACCAGGCTGCCGGCAATCAGGATACCGATGAGCGTCGTGATGTCCACACTAAGACTCCCCTGAAGTGATGGTGGCATGGCCGGCCACGTGGCCGGGTGCGTGCGCCCCAGGGTTATGCAAGCAATATGCCACTGGAAAGATAATCGGCGCCGGAGCTTCCCGTCCCCGGCGGGGCGGGAAAACAGCCGGAATTGGGGGCCGCCGGTCTTCGCCGGGGAGCCGCCGGCGGCGGTGGCGGGCCGGCCGGCCACCGGGAGGAAGCCTTCCCCGACGGTGATTTTTGACGCCCGTCAACGGGTTGACAGCGTCGGCGGCAAGTGGCGGCGGGCCATGCAGGGGGGCGCGAGGGGGCCGGCACGCCCCAGGAGCGGGCGTGCCGGCGGAGCGGACGGTCTAGCGTTTGATGTTGATCAGTTCCTGGAGGATCTCGTCACTCGTGGTGATGACCCTTGAATTGGCCTGGAAGGCCCGCTGGGTAGTGATCATCTTGACGAATTCCTGGGCCAGGTCCACGTTGGACATTTCGATGGCGCTGGAGCTGATGCTGCCCAGCCGGCCGCTGTCGGCCACGGCGAGCATGGCGGGGCCGGACTCCAGGGAGGCGGCATAGAGGTTTTTACCCATCTTCTGCAGTCCGTAATAACTCGGGAAGTCAGCCAGGGTCACTTGAAAGAGCGGCACCAGCTGGCCATTGGAATAGGACCCCGTCACCACTCCCTGATCGTTCACCGAAACGCCCCGCAGGGAGCCCGCCGGGTAGCCGTCCTGGGTCTGGAAGGTGGTGGTGGAGGCGGAGGCGTACTGGGTCAGGTCGCCGTTGGTCGCACCGACGGCGTCGTAAAGGTCCCAGGTGACCGCCGGCATGGTGGCGCCGGTGGTCAAGGTCAACTGGATGCTGGGGTCTGCGCCGGCTACCAGCGCACCGGTGGCCGGATCGAAAGTGATGGCCGTGGGGCCGGCCGGCACCACCGCCGAGGCCGACGGCGAGGACGCCTGCCAGGTCCAGGCGTTGGCGGCGGTCTTGACGAAGTCGAGGCTCACGGCGATGTCGTTGCCCAGGGAGTCGTAGAGCGTGATGGTGGTGGAGTAGGTGCCGCCCACGGCCGCGCTGGAATCCAGGTTGACATCCACGGAAAACTCCGTGGAGGCCGAGGGCGGGCTCGTGCTCTCCGTGGGAATGCGGATGTCCTGGATGGAGCCGAGATTCAGGGTGTTGTTCGCGTTGGTGGAAAGCACCTGGTAACCCTGCACCGTCATGCCATCGGGATTCACCAGGGCGCCGTCCTCGTCGAAGGTGAACTCCCCGGCCCGGGTGTAATAGCTGGTCCCCGAGGCGTCGTTGACCACGAAGAAACCCCGGCCGTTGATGGCCATGTCCATCTCGCTGGACGTGTTCTCCAGGGACCCCTGGCTCCAGATGGGTGTCGTGCCCCAGAACTCGACCCCGCGGCCGACGTCGTTGCCGCCGGAGCCTCCCAGGGACTGGCTCAGCACGTTGGCGAAGGAGGAGCGGTTGGTCTTGAAGGCCGTGGTGTTCACGTTGGCGATGTTGTCGCCGATGACCGTCATGGCGGTGGTGTTGGCATTGAGCCCGGAAACTCCGGCGAAAAGCGATCCGATCATGGTTCGTTCCCTTTCAGAGGGTTGGCGCGAGCCGGTGGATGCCGGGCGGGGCCCGGCCCCACCGACCGCGTGGGATTTTGTTGTCCTGCTCTTGCGGCGCCCGTCTTCCTCAGCCGGGCGCTCCGGGGCTGCGGCGGCGCGCGGCCGGGCGTCAGCCGCCGTCGGTGCCGTCGCTCGGGGACTGGATGGCCATCACCTGATCGAGAGCCACCTCCCGCCCGTTGGCCAGGAAATAAGCGGAACCGTCCCGGTAGGTCACGCCGGTGACCCGGGCGCTGGTCAGGGTGTTGGCGGTCACCTGCTTGCCGCCGGCATCGAAGGCGTCGACCGCGAAAGTGTAGGTCCCTGCGGCCACGGCATTCCCGTTGGTGTCCGTGCCGTCCCAGGCAAGGGTGGCGTTGCCTACCGGCATGGCGCCCCCGTCCACCACGGCCACCAGTTTGCCCGTCCCGTCGAAGATGCTCAACAGGACATTGGCGGCCTCGGCCTCCAAATCGAATTGGCAATCGGCACCGCTGCCGCCCCCGGCCTGCACAGCATCGCCGGAGGCGATCAGGTCCTTGCCGATGGCGCTCACCATCTGGGTCTGGACCAGCTGTCCCTGCTGGGTGGTCAGGTTCTCCATCTTGACATTCAGGTTGCTCAACTGCTCCAGGGAGCTGAACTGGGCCAGCTGGGCCGTGAAATCCGTGCTGTCCATGGGATTGAGGGGATCCTGGTGGCGCAACTGGGTCACCAGAAGGTTGAGAAAAGCTTCCTTTCCCAGGGCATCCGTGCCGCTCGCGGAGGCCGTGCCGGTGGTGGTCTGGGTACGCGTTTCTACGGCCGTTATGCTCATAGCCACTCCTTCGCCCGGGTTGGCAGTCGCCTTCCGGGTCACGCTCAGACGAAATAATCGATGGCCCCCGCACCCCGCGGGGCACTGCCTGCCGAGGCCTTCCCAC
>DJGG01000296.1:54705-70091 GCA_002432195.1 Desulfobacteraceae bacterium UBA5852 | reverse complement strand
GCATGCGCCGGCGCGTTGTGTTAATGACCTGTATATACAGGTACGGATAACACGTCAAGAAAAATTTTGACCAACGCCTATAGCCTTATATCTAATTGGTATTATGCAATTAATTCGGAAATTGGGCCGGATGGGCCGGATGGGCCGATGGACGCCGCGGAATCCGAAGACGTTGCGTACCCGCCCGAAGGCGGTCTCGGGGGGTGCCGTTGTGCGGGAGTTTCAGCCGCCGGCTTCGTAGGACTCGTCGGCCGGAAGATCCCGGCGGCGCAAGGCCGCGTTGGCCAGCCGGTCGCAGCGCTCGTTGTGGGCGATGCCGGCATGCCCCTTCACCTTGACGAACACGGCATCGTGTCTGGCGGTCAAATCCAGCAGGCGCTGCCAGAGATCCGGGTTCAAGGCGGGCCGGCCGTCCGCCTTGACCCAGCCCCTGGACCGCCAGCCCCTGGCCCAGCCCAGGCGGATGCCGTTGACCACATAAGCCGAATCCGAATGCAGGGCCACGGCGGTGGGGACCTGCAGGTACTCCAGGGCGGCGATGCAGGCCATCAGCTCCATGCGGTTGTTGGTGGTGCGCCGGTAGCCCCCGGAGAGCTCCACCACGCCCCCACCCTCGAGGATGACCACGCCCCAGCCCCCCGGGCCGGGGTTGCCTTCCGCGCCGCCGTCGGTGTAGATGACGAGCCGGTTCGCGGGCGTCTCCTCTCCGGCGGTGGGATGGGGGTTCTTCGGCTTCTTCGCCCNNCTGGGCCTCCGCCTGGGTGGCAAAGCCCTGGAACACGGCCCCGGGGAACCCGATCACCAGGCGCTGCACCTCCGGCCATTGGGTGTAGATGCCCGTCCGGCGGCCCTTCACAACCGCATAATACTTCTTGGCGTTCCGGCTGGCCATCGAACCAGGCCTCCATTTTCAGGTGGATCCCCGTGGGTGTGAGGGGGCGGCGCACCCGCGGGCGACATGCGACGGACCGGCATCTGCACCCCGGCACANNCACAGCGGGGCGGGACCGCCGGAACCCGAGCACCGCGGCAGGGGCCGCTTTATCAGCCCCTCCCGGGCATGTCAATCCGGCCGGGCGTAATCCCCTTCAAAATGAAAGGTTCTCGATGAACGTGTTCTGGAAATCGGGGTGCGCTCCCAGGTCGAACACCCGCGTCTGCGCAGCAAGCGCCTGCGCGTCGTCGAAGCGGGCATCATCGTGCAGGGCCAGAACCGCCCCCACGCCGGCCGCGTTTCCCACCACCCGGATGTCCTCCGCGGGCATCTCCGGAAACAGGCCGATACGCAGCGCATCGGCCTGTTGGATGTAGCTGCCGAAGGCCCCGGCCAGCAGGATCCCGCTCGGTCGTGGGATGTCGTTCTCCCGGCACAACAGGGCGATTCCGGTGCGCAAGGCCCCCTTGGCCAACTGCACGGCGCGCACGTCGGCCTGGGTCAGGACGATGGGTATTCCGCCGCGGGCTTGCCGCCCGGGAACGATTTCAAACGCCCGTGTACCGTTTGGGCCCTCAACCAGGCAGGGCGATGCAAAGTCCGCCGCATAGCTGCCGCTCCGCGTGATCGCGCCGCCGCGCAGCAACTCGGCGACCGCGCTGATCACCCCCGAGCCGCAAATGCCGGCCGGGGGCTGGTGGCGGCCGGCGTCCCGCTGGATCACGGTAAAATCCAGGCATCCATCCAGCGGGCGCAACCGCACGGCATCCACGGCGCCGGAGGTCGCCTGCATCCCGTGCTGAATGGCCGCCCCTTCCAGCGCCGGGCCCGTGGCGCACGAGGTCGCCGCAAAGCCGTCCCCGGTCCTGAGGATGATCTCGCCGTTGGTTCCCACATCGACCAGCAGCGTGCCCGGGGGCAGCGAGGCCAGATCCGCCGCCAGGGCGGCGCCGATGAGATCGGCACCCAGGTAGCCGCTGATGAGGGGCAACGTGCGCAGCCGGACACCGGGGTTGAATCCCAGGCCGAGGCTGCCGCCGGACCGGGTCTGGGCTTCCGTAAAGCGGGGGGCGTAAGGAAACACCCCGATGGTGGAAGGATCCTCCCCGAGCAGCAGGTGGATCATGGTGCTGTTGCCCACCACCACCGCCGCGCCGATGCCCGACGGGTCGATCGCCAGGCGGCGGCACAGGGCCCCGACCGCCCAGTCGATGGCGCTCACCGCCAACTTCTGCAGGCGGGCCAGGCCGTCCGCGGCCGTCTGCACGGCGCTGATCCGGTTGACCACATCGTCGCCGAAGATGGCCTGGGGGTTGCGGATGGATGTCGAGCCCACCACCGCGCGGTCCCCGGGGCGGCAGAGGTAGACGGCGATGGTCGTCGTCCCCAGGTCGACGGCGATGCCGTAACCGCTCGGGGATGCCGGTTGCCTTGGCGGCGACGAGGCTTGCAGGCGCGGCAGCAGAATGGGCAGCCCCTTTTGCACCACCTCGGGGGTGACCCGGCTGCTCTCCGGGATCTCCAGGCGGAGGTCGTCGAGAACCCGTGCGCCGCAGGACAGCCGCCGGCCGGCCGCCAGACCGTCGGCACCTAGAATAAGGCGTTCAGGATCTTCCGGTGGACTGAGCGCACGACGCCCCCGTTCGTCGACCTGCACAAGGCACTTGCCGCACCGGCCGCGCCCCCCGCAGTCCGAGCGCAGCAGGACGCCGGCCGAAACCAGGACCTCCATGAGACTGGCCCCTTTGGCGGCATCGATGACCCGGTCCCCTATTTGGATCCGCACCATTTTCTCGCCCTTGGTCATATTATCCCCCCTGGGTAGCGTTTGATCGGCCTCTGCGCGGCGCTCCCGGCCCAATGATCCCCGCGCGCCGCGCCCCTTGGCGCGCAAGGCGCATCGGCGCCCGATTTCTTCGGCAGCGCGGGAAAATTCTTCTGCCCCGTGGTTGTATCGACAGGAGAAATTATGGTATTATTCTGCATGATCAACGTTCTTCCAATGGATGGCATCGGAGGGTGTGATGAGAATATTCCCAATTGACGATATCCGCCTGAATGCGGAATCCGCCGCCCAGCGCCTGCGGGTTGCCGATGTGGACCTCCTGCGGCGCCTGATCGATTCCGCCCAGGCGGTGATGGCCCCCGCGGCCGCCTTTCGCGTCGGGTACGTGGACGAGAAGCGCGACGATGGGGTTGTCGTCGACAACGTGGCCTTCACCAGTCGCGTGCTCCGGCGCAACCTCGACGGGGTCGGCCGCGTGTTCCCCTTCGTGCTCACCATCGGCCGGGCCCTGGATGACATCATCGAGGCCCGCGCGGACATGCTCGAAAAATATCTCCTCGATGAAATCGGCAATCTGCTCCTGCGTGAAGCCCGCGGCCGGTTCGAACATCACCTGCGCTCCGCTTTCGCCCTCGAAAAAGTCTCCTGCATGGCGCCCGGATCGCTTGCGGATTGGCCCATCGAACAGCAGGGACCACTGTTCCGCCTGCTTCCCAAAGTAGAGACCGCCCTCGGCGTGAGGCTCACCGAGAGCTTTCTGATGCTCCCGCGCAAGTCCATCTCGGGAATCTACTTCCCCTCCGAGGCAACCTTTTTCAGCTGCCAGCTCTGCCCCCGGGAGCGCTGCGACGCCCGCAAGGCACGCTACGATGCCGCGAAGGCCCGCGACTACGGCGTGACGGCCTAGAAGGAGTTCGCATGGAAACCGAGCTATTGTATGGCCGGGGACGTCTGGCGGTTCACCTGCCGGACGATCTCGTGGTGACGACGGTGCGCAAGCGGCCCATGACGCCCCTGGAGAACCCGGCCCTGAAACTCAGGGAGGCCTTTGCGTCCCCTTCGTCCTGTCCCCCGCTGCCGCAACTGGCCCGCACGCACAAGACCGCCTGCATCCTGATTTGCGACATCACGCGCCCGGTGCCCCACGCCGCCTTGCTGCCGCCGCTCATCGATGCGCTCAAGGCCGGCGGCATCGCCCCGGAGAACATCCTCATCCTGGTCGCCACGGGCCTGCACCGGCCCAACGAGGGCGACGAGCTGCGCGAGGTCATCGGTTCGGACCGCATCTTCCGCGCGGTACCCATCGCCAACCACTTCGCCCGCGACCGCGGGGCCCATGCGGATCTTGGCCGCACCGCTTCCGGGATTCCGATCCTCATCGATCGCCGGTTCACCGACGCCGACCTGCGGATCACCGTGGGCCTGGTGGAACCGCACTTCATGGCCGGCTACTCCGGCGGACGCAAGCTCGTCGTTCCGGGAGTGGCCCACTGCGACACGATTTTCCGGCTGCATGCCGGAGGCATCATGAATCACCCCCGCGCGGCCAACTGCGTCATCGAGGGCAACCCCGTGCACCAGGAGCAGTTGGAGATGCTCCGGGCCGTTGGCGAGATCTTCGCCTTGAACGTGGTCATCGACGAGCAGCGCCGGATCGGGTTCCTCAACTTCGGCGAGGTGCAAGCGAGCCACGCCGAGGCGGTGGGCTTCATGCGCGGCCACGCGGAGGTCTCCCTGCCGCGGCGCTTCAAGACGGTCGTCACCAGCGCCGCCGGATACCCGCTGGACAAGACCTTCTACCAGAGCATCAAGGGCATGGTCGGGGTGTTGGAGATCCTGGACCCCGGGGGCACCATCGTCATCGCGAGTGAATGCTCCGAAGGGATGGGCAGTCCGGAGTTCGTGGAGGCCCAGCGCACGCTCTGCCGGTTGGGGCCCGAGGGGTTCATGGCGGATGTCCTGACGCGCGACCTCGCGCGCATCGACGAGTGGCAGACCCAGATGCTGGTGAAGGCCCTGCGCCTCGCGCGCATCCAGCTTGTCAGCTCGGGTTTGAAACCCGCCGAACTCGCCGATATTTGCGTGACCCCGGTGGGGTCGGTGGAAGCGGCCGTCATGGAGAGCGTGAGGACCCATGGGGACCCCCACGTGGCCGTGGTCCCGGAGGGCCCCTACGTGATTCCGGTCCATCGCGGGTAGTCCGCGGGGAAAACTTGGCGCGGCGCGGAGAATGGGTCCGCCCGGCGCCCCTCCCCGGCGTCGGTCGCCCGGCAGGTGGCGATCAGCGCTTCAGCAACTCCCTGGCCAGGTCCACCGTGGATCCGGCATCCGGGCCATATCCGTCGGCGCCGATGTCCCGCGCGAATTTGGCGTTGACCGGCGCCCCCCCCACCATGACCTTTACCCTGTCCCGCAACCCGCGGGCCACCAGCAGGTCGATGACCTTTTTCATCTCCGGCATGGTCGTGGTCAGCAGGGCCGACATCCCCAGAATATCCGGCCGGTGCTTCTCGATGTTGGCCACGAAATCCTCCACGCCGATGTTGATCCCCAGGTCCACCACCTCGAACCCCACCCCGCGCAGCATCGTGGACACCATGTTTTTACCGATATCGTGCAGGTCTCCGCGCACCGTGCCGATGAGGATCCTGCCGCTGGCCTCTTTCTTCTCCTGCGCCAGATAGGGCTCGAGCACGGCCAGCGCCGCGTTCATGGCGCGGGCGGACAGAAGCACTTCGGGGATAAATACCGTGCCGTCCCGGAAGCGGCCGCCGATCACTTCCATGGCGCTGAGCATCCCCCGGTTGAGGATGTCCTTGGCATTCACCCCGCGCGCCAGAAGTTCGTGGACATGTACCTTGATGTCCGCGTCGTTGCCCGCGAGCACATCCGCGTGCACGGCCTGGAACACCTCGTCGGGCAACGGTGCCGCCGCCGTGCGCTCCGCGGCGGATTTCAGCAATTCCGCGCTCAGGGGGCGGGCGGCCCCGGCCTGCAGCCGCAGGCGGCCCTCTTTTTCAACCCGCTCCCCGACCAGGACCAGGCGCTCGAAGTCGGCGTTGGGCGGCGTGGTGTCGGCCACACTCATGATGATCCGGTCGCCCGGAACCACGGCCCGGAAGAAGTCGTCGAGATAGCCGTTGAGCTCATCGACGCTGGCCGTCGCCGGGGAGAGCAGGGATTGGATCAGCCCGCCCATGATGGTCAGTTTCCCGGACCGGCACCAGCGGTCGTAATACGTCTGGATGGGCAGCTTGGTCATGGGGGCGCAGCATACCGCCTCCGCCACGTGCATGCCGGAATCGGCGATGATGTCGATCAGGCCCTCGTTTTCCCCGTCGCAATGGCAGAGCACCAGCTTGCCCTTGGAGGCCAGATACGCCGAGGCCTTGCGCAGCCAGGGGGTCAACTCCTTCTGGAAATAGGGCGGGTAGGTGATCATGTCGTCGAAGTTGGCCCCCCAGAGGACCACCTCCGCCGGCGAATCGCCCACCACCCGGAGGATCTGCTCGTAGACCTGGCCGATGGCATCGGCCAGGCGGCGCATCTGGGGGTAGTGATCGTTGTAGTGGAAAAAGAATTCGGTGGCGTCTAGAAAATCGCGCTGGATGTGATGGAAGGGAGACGCCGAGAACGTGCCCATCATCACGGCCACACCGTCGTCCCCGACGCGCCGCTGCCACGCCTGGTAGCGTTCGTAGTCGGGCGTCACCGTGATGTTCTCGAAGATATGCGCCCAGACCGCGTAGTCTTCCGGTCGCTTGACGGCGTGCTCCTGCACCCAGGTGATGGAAACCCCGGCCTGGCGCATCTCCTCGTTGATCACTTCCTTGGTGCTGACCACGCCCTTGGGGGTGTGGTAGGCCACCCGCGTGGCCTCCTCATCGCCCTGGCGGGTTTTCGTGATCTCGAGATGCACGTCGGGGGAGAAGTTGATCTTGTAGCCGTTCTCCTTGAGGCTGTAGAGGCCGATTCCCCGCGTCGCGTTCTCCGCGGGGTCGACCACTTCCAGAAGCTCCGGAATGACCTTGTGCAGCGCCCACCCCTCGGCCCGGGCGATCTCATCGGCGCTGCGTCCCCGATGGCGCTGGGGCAGGGTGTCCCGGTAGGCGTTGGCATTGTACCAGAGGTCGAAGCGCGGCGTGTACGGCAGCACGTCCGCCATCTCGCCCCGCATGGCCATGAGGATGCGCTCTTTTTTCGTCATTGTGGGACCTTTTCCTTTTAGGGCCTTATGGCCCGGACGGACGGGGGAAGGGCTCCGCCGCTCAAGCCTTGGCGCCGGTGAGGCGCCGGGCGAGCTCCACCGCCTCGGCCGCGTTGGCGCCGTAACCGTCGGCGCCGATTTTTTCCGCAAAGACCCGGTCCACCGGCGCCCCGCCCACCAGCACCTTGACCTTGTCGCGCAGCCCCTGGGCCTTGAGCGCGCCGATCACGTTCTGCATCTCCGGCATGGTGGTGGTCAAAAGCGCCGAGAGGCCCAGAATATCCGGCTGAATCGTTTTCACCTGATCGATGAGCTTGTCCACACTCAAATCCGTGCCCAGATCCATCACCTTGAAGCCGGCGCCCTCGAGCATCATGGAGACCAGATTCTTGCCGATATCGTGCAGGTCGCCCTTCACGGTGGCCATGATAACGGTGCCGCGGGACTGGCTCTCCCCGCCGGTGAGGCAGGGCTTCACCACGTCGAGCCCCGCCTTCATGGTCACGGCCGAAACCAGCATTTCCGGGACGAAGATCTTGCCGTCGCCGAAGTCCTTGCCCACCACGTCCATGGCCGCGATGAGGGCATCGTTGATGATCGCGGCGGGATCCAGACCCGCGTCCAGCGCCTGCTGAACAAGCCCCTTGATCTCGCCGTGCCGGCCGCCGATGACGGCGGCCTTGATCGTGTGCAGATGGTCAGTCATCGGATGCAATCCTCCTTAGCCGATTGAGATGGGATAGGTTCCGTGCTTCAGGCAGGCTTCCCGCATGGCCATGTAATTGTCGAACCGGGCCCAGTTGGGCACCGAATTGCCCGAACCCAGGGCAAACCCGCCGCCGGGGGCCGCGTCGCGCAGCAGTTCCTTGACCCGGGCCTCGATCTCCTGAGGGCTGCCGCTGCGCAGCAGCTCGTTGGAGACATTGCCGATCAGGCAGATGCGCTCGCCCCACTGGCGTTTGACCTTGGCCATGTCCATGCAGGAGGGGTCGATGGGTTGGATCACGTCCAGGCCCATGTCGATCAGGTCGTCCATGAGCATGCTGAGATCGCCGTCCGAGTGCATCAGGAAAATGCGGCCGTTCTCGTGGCACTTCCGGCCGACCTTGCGATACCAGCTGAAGACGTGCTTTTTGAGGGCCGCCGGTGAAATCATGGGTCCAGTTCCAAAGGCGATATCATCCACCACCCACACTCCGGCCACATGCTCCATGGCGAAGATCTTTTCGAGGGCCTTGAACTGGATGGTGGCGACGCGCTCGAAAACCTCGGCGACAAAGGATTCGTCCAGCACCAGCTTGAGCGCAAAGTTGTTGAAGCCCATCAGCATCCAGGTCAGGGTGAAGATCTTGCCGGAAATGGCGATGACCTTCATGCCTTCTGGCAGCAGAGCCTTGACCGCGTGCAACTTGCTGATATCGATGTCGGCGGCCACCTCCCAGGGAAACCGGTCCAGGTCCGGCCGCTCGTGGATGAAGCTGGTCATCTCCAGGTTCCAGGCCCGGGGGTCGGTGGTGCCCGGCTTGTCCCGCAGCACCATTTCCTTGAGCACCCGGGTGATCCGGGACTCTTCGGTGACCTTCCCCGGGGACATCATGCTGACCGTGATGGGGATGAAGTCGTAGCCCGCCTTGGACCAGAACTCCACCTGCCCGGCAAGATCGTCGGCGGTCACCGTGCGGCCCAGAAATCGGCTCTGGACGGAATAATCGATCAGGATCTCGCCGAGGGGCACGCGGTCGGTTTCCTGGTGATGCACGGCGGCCAGAAAACGGTTGAAATCAGGTTTCAAATCCATCGCGAATTCCTCCCAGACTTGGCGTTCATGCCGTATGGCCTTCGGTTGCCGCTCCACGCGCCGTCAGGATCACCGGTAGCCTTCATGACCCGCCGCGACGATGGCCCTGAGATTTTCCAGGGGCGTGGAAAGCGGAATGGCGCACTCCGGGCCGATGAGGTGCACCCCGGCGTCGATGGCATAGCGCGTCTGCCGGAAGACATCCTCCGGCGTGCCCTGGAGCAGCGTCTGGGCGTTGTTGATGTTGCCGGCGAGGGAAAGCCGGCCGCCGAGGCGCCGGACCGCCTCCCTGGCGTCCACCTGCCACTCGAAGTGATAGGCGTCGACACCCGATTCGGCGAACAGCTCCAGGCGGTCCGCGCAGTTGCCGCAGACGTGCAGGATGATGGGTCCGCCCACCTGGGCCATGATCTCCTGGTGAATGGGCAGCAGATATTCCTTGTAGTGGTGGGGCCCCACCAGGTTGCGGGTCGCATGGTCGGCCAGCACCACGATGTCCGCCCCGGCGGCGAATTGGGCATTGATGAAGGCGATGGTGACCGGCATCAGCTGCCGCAGCATGCGGGTGACCTTGGCGCTTTCCCCCATCCCCACCGCCAGCAGGAAGTTCTGGGTACCGGCCATGTGGTAGGCAAGTGTCCAGGGGCCCATGACCTTGCCGATGATGGCCACCCGCCCCCCCACCTGCCGCCGCAGGATGCCGATCGCGTCCAGCACCACCCGGCAGGACGGCTTCTCGAGAAAATCCTGGGGCATGAGGATCGCGGAGAAATCGGCGTTGGGGAACCCTTTGACGTCCGGCATCTTGTCGCGGTCACCCCAGTCCACCTGGGCCCCCAGGGCCGCGGCCTCCTGCACCACGGAATACTCCGGCATGACCGTATCGAAACCGACGATCTCGTGTCCCGCCAGGGCCAAGGCGGCCATCGCCTGGGCGTCGAGGTGCGCCTCCGGGAAGAACACACCGGCCTTTTCCATCAGTCCGTGGCAGGCGATGGAGGTGGGATTCCCCACTGCCGGGCGCGGCCCCCGCCGCCCGCCGAACATCGCGGACATCACCAAGTTGTGCGCGTTGAGCTTCATTTCCGTCTGGTCCCCCTGGCAATGGTGTCGCTCTGCAGCAGGTTGTACCCGCAGAGCGTGTTCTGCTGGAGATCGATCTCGAGATTGGATTCGATGCGACCCACGACATCGAAAAGGTGCCTGACGATTTCCTTTTCGGCAAGGTCCGCGTCCTTGGCGGCGATGGCCCCGCTCACGCGGGTGTGATAGGCGTATGCTTCCGCGATGGCCCCCGGCAACTGGGAGACCTCGCCGATGAAGCGCTGCAGCATGTCCTGAATGGTTTCCAGAAACTTGCGCAGGACCCGGTTGCCGCTCAATTCGGCCAGCTTGAAGTGGAAGGCCGTGTCGTGCCGGGTGAATTCGGCCCAATCGGACTGCTGGAGGGCCGCGTGTTGATCCTGCAGGATGGCGCTGATCTCGGCGATTCCCTGGGGCTGGGCGCGCGCGACCGCGAGGCGCACCATGGCGCGCTCGATGCAGATGCGCGCCTCGATGAATTCCCGCACGCTGAGCGGGTCCAGGAGGAACTGTCCGCTCAAGGCGGTCAAATACCCGCCGGGAGTGGGCGGCTCGACCACCGTGCCCACCCCCTGGCGCGACACGAGAAGCCCCATGGTGGACAGCTTGTTCACGGCTTCCCGCAGGGTGTTGCGGCTCACTCCCAGCTGCCGCGCCAACTCGTCCTGGGGGGGCAGCTTCTCCCCGCGCGGGAACCGCCCCGTGGCGATCATCTCGTGGAGCGTCTCGAACACCTTGGTCGCGGCGGAGGACTTCTTGATGGGGCTGAGGGTCATCGGCCGGCTCCTGGCCCGTGGGGCGATGCGGTCGGTGGCAGTGGCGGCCCGCTGTCGAGGAGGTGGCGCAACCCGGGCAGCTCGCCGTCGGTGTCAAAGGGCAGAGGGAAGCCGGCCTCGCCGACCGCGAGCCCCTTGGCGCGGGCCTCCGCGACCAGGGCGGGCGACACCGCCAGGCGTTCGAGGTCGGCGGTGTTGACGATCCAGGCCAGGCGCAGGGACTCCGCGGTCCAGGTCCCGATGGAACGCAGGGCCGCCTCGAGGAGCTCACGGTCGGTCGCCAGGGGGATGGGGATGCGGCCCTTTTCGGGGGCCACCGCCGTGATGCAGTTGAGGGCGGTCATGTCGGCATCCATCTTGGCCACTACCCGCCGGTGCACGAAATCGGCCAGCCCCAGGCCGATGGCGTTGCCCCCGGTTTTCGCCGACAAGTCGCGCAGGGCGATGCGCGTGATCCGCGGGGAGGCGCACTCCTTCTCGTAGATGTTCATGATCCGGCCGATCACCTTGGTATCGAATCCGGCGCCGGAGATTTCCTTGCCGATCTCGTCGACGAGCAGCACGTCCAGCTGCGCGAAGGGCAACGCGGCATGGTACTGCCGCGCCTCCCGAAGCAGTTCCGGCTCCCGCTGGAATACCGCCGCCGCGGGCACCGCTTCGATGCGGCGCACGTGGTTGGTCTTGTCCTCCAGGATGGCCAGGCCGCCGCGGATGGGCAGCCGGGCGAAGAGCTCCCGGGCGATGGCCTGGATCGCCCGGGCGTAGCTGATCCTGACCGCCAGCTGGTGCATGGCCTCGGCGCCGGCGATGCGCCCCAGCCCCACGACGGACATTTTGATCAGGCCGGACTCGATCTCGCCGATGAACTCGGTATGCTCCTTGACGCGGTTGACGAGAATGATGTGATCCGCCTCCACCGCCGCCCGGTCGGCGAAGACCGGGCGGCCGTCGACGTCTCCCACGACGACGGGCTCNNNNCCGTGGCTGCCCATGGCCGGCAGGATCAGGGGCTTGGCCCCCAGGGAACGGACGCAGGCCACCACGGCGCGCAGCACCTCGGTCATGCAGGCGACTCCGCGGCTGCCCGCCGTGATGAGCACGGTCTGTCCGGGGCGGATCGCGCCCGGCCACCCGGCCCGCCGGATTTCATCGCTCACCGCCCGGGGCACGTTCAGCGCGGGGCTGCGCGCGAAACCCTGATCGATGACATGGAGCTTGGGGAATTCCATTTCCGGGTCCTTCTCCTCGGCCTAATGGCTCATCAGCGAGGGCAGCCACAACGACAGTCCGGGGAAAGCGCAGACAATCGCCAGGGCCACGAATGTCAACCACAGATACGGCAGGTTGGCCTTGTACACGTCCGTGACGCTGATGCCTTTGGGCGCCACGGAGGCCAGGTAGAACACCGAGGGGCCGAAGGGCGGCGTCAGGTAGGAAATGTGCATGTTCATGCAGAACACAACCCCGAACCACACCGGGTCGAAGCCCAGGGTCACGACGATGGGGACGAACAAGGGTCCGGTGAGCAGCAGGATGCCGATCCAATCCAGGAACATGCCCAGGAAGATCCAGATCAACTGCATGACGATGACAACACCCCAGGGTCCGAAAGGCAGACCCAGAATGGTGTTCTTGACGAAGGTGGCCCCCCCGGCCAGGGTGTAGATGCCGATGATGGCCTGGGCGCCGAAGAACAGCCAGGTCAGCATGCAGGATATCCAGAGCGTCTCGTAACAGGCGCGCACGATCACGGTCCAGGTGAGCCGGCGGTTCACGGCGGCGCTGATGACCGCCCCCAGGCAACCGATGGCGGCGGCCTCGGTGGGCGTGGCGATGCCCACGTAGATCGATCCGAGGACCCCCAGGGTAATCAGGGCCGGCATGATCAGGCCCTTGAGCATTTTCAGCTTGATGTTCAGGGGGATGTTGCGGTCTTTCTCCGATGCGGCCGGCGCCCAGTCCGGCCGACGCCAGACGCTGAACACGATATAGCCGACAAACAGGGTCGCCAGCAACAGGCCGGGGATGACGCCGGCGATGAACAGGTCCCCGATGGAGACCCCGGCGGTCATGCCGTAGACGATAAAGACGATGCTGGGGGGGATGAGGGTGGCCATGCCGCCCCCGGAGGTGATGGAACCGATCGCCAGGTTTTTGTGGTACCCGCGGCTGAGCATCTGCGGCAGCGCAATGAGGCCGAAGGTCACGATCTCGGCGCCGACGATGCCCACCATGGCGGCCATGGCCACGCAGGCGATGATCGTGCCGATGGCCAGCCCCCCCCGCAGGCGCCCGGACCAGACGTAGACGGCGTCGAACAACTGCTCGGCCACCCCGGACTTCTCCAGAATGCACCCCATGAAAACGAAGAGGGGCACCGAGACCAGCGCGTAGTTCAACATCATGTGGAACACGCGCGTCATGGTCATGAACATGGTCGACGGTTCGAACAGGCCCACCGTGAAGATGACCGCGGTGGCCCCCATGGTCCAGGCCAGGGGCAGTCCCAGGATCAGCAGGGTCATGAAGGTGGCGACCAGCAGCACCGTGATCAGTTCAATGCTCATAGTTCTTTCCCATTTCTGAGGAAATAGATGTCCCGGATGAATTTGGCCGCACCTTGCAGCAACAGCATCACGCAGCCGATCACGAAGATGGACTTGATGGGGTAGATCGGGGGGTCCCAGGGCGTGCCGGAGGTTTCCTGGATGGCAATGGATTCCGCGGCAAACTGGAAGCCCACCCAGAGCAGCATCACCAGGTAAAGCGTGAAGAAGGCGAAGGTGAACAGGTCGATGAGGCGCTGGCCGCGGGGGGAGAGACGCGCATACAGCATGTCGATCTTGACATGGCGATCGACCTGCATGGTCCAGGCCGCCCCCAGGATATACAGGATCGCGCACAGGTAAATCGTCAACTCGCTGGCCCACAAGGTGGGGCTGTTGAACACGAAGCGGGCGACGATTTCGTAGAACACACAGAACACGGTGGGGATGAGGACGAATGCGGTGATTTGCCCCACCCGTGCGTTGAACGTGTCGATCAGGGCCAGGAACGACTTCATTGGGGGCCATCCTGATGGGTTGGTTGCCATCCACAGCCGGTGGTTCGGGGCTCAGGTCCGGGCGCCCGGGACCCTGAAACCGGAGGTCTGGTCCCGCCGGGGCGGGACCGGCTCGCGGATTTCAAGGGCCCGTCGCCGGCCTGGACCCCAAGATGCCCCTTGGTGGATGGATACCGGTTCGGCCGGGGGAGACCAGCGGTCCCCCCCGGTTTGGGGAACACGGGCGCAACGCTTACTTGATGCGCTTGATCTCCTTCAGCCACTCCACCTGGGCGTCGATCACCTTCTTGGACATGGGGCTCTTCTCCGCCCATTCCTTCCACACGGTGCCCCGGATGAATTCGCGCAGCCGGGTGATCTCCTCGGGGCTCCAGGTCAACTGCTGGAGACCCATGGCTTCCATTTCCTTGATGGCCGCGAGGTCCTCGATGGCCAGCTGGCTCAACTGATGGGCGTTCAGCTCGCGCACCAGGCCCTTGAGGGTCTGCTGGATGTCCGCCGGCAGCTTCTCCCACTCCTTCTTGTTGATGGTGAAGTCGCTGATGGGCATGGAACGGAATTCCGGGTAGATGTAGTACTTGGTCACGCGGGAGAAACCCATGCGGTGGTTCACCGACGCCGTGGACCAGTCGGCCCCGTCCACGACGCCCTTGTCCAGGGCGCTGTAGGCTTCCTCGCCGGGAAGCACGACAACACCGGCGCCCAGGTGCTTGAGCATGTCGGCGGTCATGCCCTGGGGCGAACGGATCTTGTGGCCTTTGAAGTCTTCCATCTTGTTGGCCGGGAACTTCAGGAACATGGACTCGCGGCCCCACAGGACGACGCCGATGCAGACCCCGTTGTAGGGGGCATACAGCTCGTTGATCAGCTCCATCCCACCCCGGTAGTTGAAGAACGCTTCGTACTCCCAGGGCTGCTCGTAAGCGAACAGGAAGTCGGTCAGCGGGGCGAAGGCCGGCTCTTTGCCGACGAAATAGCCCGGCCACACGTTGATCACCTGCAGGATGTTGTTTTTCAGCGCGTCGACGGTTTCGAAGGTGGGCACGATGGCGCCGGCCGGGTAAGGCGTGATTTCGAGGCGGCCGTTGGTGGCGACCTTCACCTTGGCGCAGAACTCTTCAAGGAGTTTGTAGGGCGTCTCGCCGGCGCTCCATAGGGTCTGGAGCTTCCATGAGGTGGTCTCGGCCTGGGAGGATGGGACTGCGAAGGCGAACGCGAGGGCGACGATCACAGAAAAAACCAACATACGCTTTGCCATGGTGAAGCCTCCTCTGTGGTTGGATGGATGGTGGAAGACTTTCTGCAGGAACCGTTTCCCCGCTGGTGGCGACGACCTCCTTTACCTGCCAGGTCGACAGGACGTCGAGCTGGCCGATCGGGTTGATGTGGATCAAGGATGGACCATGTCCCGCTTGCCCCGGACCGCTGCCGATCCTGGAAAATGACGTTCCCTTGGATATCCTCCCGTGAAGCGGTCATAGAATGATTGGATGATTCCATCTTGTCAAGCATTTTTTATGTCCGGCCGCGAGGCGGGAGGGGAACCCGGCGCTTACGGCCTGGGTACAAGGACGCCAATGCCGTGACCGCGCCTGGTGCGTGCGGCCCGACGGGATCGGACGCTTCGGATTTCCCCCGGCATTTCCGAGGCAGGCCACTGAGAAGACCAGGCTCGAGGAGCACGGCGCGGGAATGCGAGATCCCGCCGTGCGCGCGCGGGCGCTTGGCGGGACCTTCA
>DJGG01000296.1:22220-54699 GCA_002432195.1 Desulfobacteraceae bacterium UBA5852 | reverse complement strand
AAGCTGCGGGGCTCGCCTCCCGGCGAGCCCCGCAGACGGAGCGGCGGATTCAGGGGAATCAAGAGCCCGGCGCCAGGCGGCCGCAAGGGGCCATGGGGGAAGACTGGCGCGACGGCGAAGCCTGACCGCCCGTCGCGCCCTGGGGCCTCACCGGGAGAAGCCGCCGTCAGGCGAGGTAGGAGCCCCCGGTGACCTCGCAGGCGTCCCCGGGGCAGAAGAGGTTGAGCCAGATACCCTTCCGGCCCTTGTGCATCTCCGCCCGGATGGGGATGGAGACGCGGTCCGCCTCCTCCAGGCAGGCCCCGTCCGGACAGACCACCTCCATCCAAACCCCTGCGGCCCCCGAGCCCTCGGCCGCCTCCCGCTTCTCCCGCGGCAGCGCACGCACCTCCTCCGCGCTCAACAGGCGCGCCTGGGGCACGAAAACCGTCAGCCGCGATCCCTTCTCGATCCCGATGCCATGCGTGGAAGCCATGATGCTTCTCCTTTCGTTCAAGGTCGACCTGGGCTGACCATAAAGCCCTTCCCGGGGATCCGCAAGTCGCCCGGGATTCGGCGCCTCACGGCCGCTCGGTTCCGCGTGCCCTGTTGGCTTCGGGAATATTGCCCCCATCGAGCGCCAAATCGAATTTGAGATGCGCCATGGTGGCGTATGCCCCAAGGAAGGGGCCTGGATATCGTGAAGGGATTGACCTATTGACTAACCTCATTCAAATGGTCAAAGTGAGGCCATGACGACGCCCGCCCGCCACGCCCGCTCCACGCGTTACGACCGTCTGCTGAATGCCGCCGCGGGCCTTGCCGTGCGCTGGGGGTTCGACAAGACCAGCGTGGACGACATCGCCCGGGAGGCCCGGGTGTCCAAGGGAGGGGTCTATCTCGAGTTTCCCAACAAGGACGCGCTCTTCAAGGCCGTCGTGTACCGGGAGCTGGCGCGCTACACCGAGGACTGGCTGCGCCGGTTCGAACAGGCTCCGGGGGAATGGGGCTTCGCCCGCATGATTCAGCACAGCATCGCCGCGGTCCATGCCAACCCCTTCATCAAGGCCCTCCTGACGCGCGACCAGCGGATCTATGGCAGCTTCCTGCTGCGCAACCCGGACCTGCTGGCCCTGGTGGTGTCCATGCGGGCCGAGCTGCTCGGCCAGTTGCAGCGGGTGGGCGCCGTTCGCGACGACATCCCGGCGCCGGTGCTCGCCTATCTCCTGAGCGTCATCGGCATCGGAATGGTAACCGGCGCCGAGGTGATTCCCGCGGAACACCGGGTGCCCTTCGACGAGGCCATCGGCGCGCTCGGCCTGATGCTGGACCGCGGCCTCGCGCCGCCAGCGCCGCCCGACCAGGACGCGGCGCGCGCGCTGCTCAAATCCATGGCGGCGAAAATGCAGGCCACCTTGCGCACCCGTCCACCGGGTGCGGCGGATAACGGGGCGGAATGACAGCGCCCGCCCCCGCCGCCCAAGGCCTGAAGGCCATGCCGGAACATCCTGGCGCATCCGCCGCCCCGGCCGATCCGGGAGCGACGGTCCATGCGCTGTTTCACACCCACGGGCTCGTCAAGGTCTATCACCCGGGCGGGGACGTGGAGGTGCGGGCGCTCAACGGCATCGATCTCGACCTCTACGCGGGGGAGCTGATCGTGCTGCTCGGCGCTTCGGGGAGCGGCAAGTCGACCCTGCTCAACATCCTCGGCGGCCTCGACGTGCCCACCGAGGGCACCCTCACCTATCGCGGCGAGGACCTCACCGACGCCGACGATCGGGCCCTGACGCAGTTCCGCCGCAATGCCGTGGGATTCGTTTTCCAGTTCTACAACCTGATCCCGAGCCTCACGGCCCGGGAGAACGTGGCGCTGATCACCGACATCGCGCCGCACCCCATGCCCCCCGAGGAGGCGCTGGCCCTGGTCGATCTGGCCGACCGCATGGACCATTTCCCCTCCCAGCTCTCGGGCGGCCAGCAGCAGCGCGTGGCCATCGCCCGCGCCATCGCCAAGCGCCCCGAGGTGCTCCTCTGCGATGAGCCCACCGGCGCCCTGGATGTCAAAACCGGCATCACGGTGCTCGCGGCCATCGAGCGCGTGAACCGCGAGCTCGGCACCCTGGCCGTGATCATCACGCACAACGTCGCCATTGCCGGGATGGCCGACCGGGTCATCCATCTTTCCGACGGCCGGATCACCGCGATCCGGCGAAACCGCGAACGCCTTTCCGTGCACACCCTGTCCTGGTAATGCCGCCATGCGATCCCTCGATCTGAAACTGCTTCGCGATCTGGGCGGCATGAAGGGCCAAATGACGGCGGTGGGGCTGGTCATGGTGTGCGGCCTGGCCGTGATGATCATGGCGCGCAGCCTGATCCTCTCCCTCGATGCCACCTGCGCGACCTATTACCTCCGTCACCGGTTTGCCGATGTCTTCGGCGACCTGAAGCGGGCGCCGAACACCATGCGCGCGCGTCTCGCGGAAATCCCGGGTGTGGCGGTGGTCGAAACGCGGGTTGTCGGATCGCTGGTGCTCGACCTGCCGGGCATCCGGGAGCCGGCGGACGGCATGGTCGTCTCGCTGCCGGACGACCGCCCCCAGCAGCTGCACCGGCTGTACCTGCGCACCGGCCGCCTGCCCGAGGCCGGCCGCGCCAATGAGGTCGCGGTGAGCGAAGCTTTCGCCGCGGCCCACGGGTTTGCCCCGGGCGACACGATCGAGGCCACCCTCTACGGCAGCCGCGAGCGCCTGCGCATCGTGGGCATCGCGCTCTCGCCGGAATTCGTCTTCGAATCCCGCGCGGGGGACGTGGTACCCGACCCCTTGCGCTTCGGCGTATTCTGGATGAACGAAAGGGAGCTCGCCGACGCCTTCGACCTGGATGGGGCCTTCAACAACGTCATCGTGGACCTGGCGCCGGGGGCCGACAGCCGCGCGGTGATCGCGGAGCTCAACCGCCTGCTGGCGCCCTACGGCGGCCGTGTGGCCTACGACCGCACGGAGCACGCCTCGGCCCGCCTGGTGGCGGACGAACTCCAGGGGCTGCGGGTGAGCGCCGTGGTCTTTCCGACCATCTTCCTGAGTGTGGCCGCGTTTATGACCAGTGCCGCGCTCACGCGCGTCATCCGCCTCCAGCGCGAGCAGATCGCCCAGCTGAAAGCCTTCGGCTATTCCTCCCGGGAGGTGGGGCTGCACTACGTGAAATTCGTCCTCGTAGTGGTCGCGGCCGCCACCGTGACGGGCAGTGCCGTGGGTTTCTGGCTGGGCGGCCAGGTGGTGCAGATCTACCATCAATTCTACCGTTTTCCCTCCCTGACTTTCCAACCCGACTGGGTGGCCACCCTCCTGGCGCTGGCGGCCGCCGCCGGCGCATCGGTCCTGGGCGTCTTCGGCGCCGTGCGGCAGGCCATGCGGCTCCCCGCAGCCGAGGGCATGCGGCCGGAGCCGCCGGCGGAATTCAGGCCCTCGGCCTTCGAGGGGTTCGGGCTTCAACGCTTCTTCGCGCCCAGTTTCCGCATGGCCCTGCGGAATATCGAGCGCAAGCCGTGGCAGGCCTTTTTCACGGCCGTGGGGCTGGCCCTGGCCACCGCCATTCCCATCGTTCCCGGTGCCGTGCGCGACGGTATCGTGTACCTCATGGATTTCCAGTGGCGCCTCGCCCAGCGGCAGGACGTGACCATCACCCTGATCGAACCGGGATCCTCCGGCGCGCTGGCCGCCATGCGGCATCTCCCCGGGGTGCTCGGCGCCGAGCCCTTCCGGGCGGTGGCCGCGCGGCTCCGGCATGGCCATCGCGAGCACCGCGTCGCGGTTACCGGCCTGCCCCGCCAGGCGCGCCTGAATCGCCTGCTCGATCGGCACGGCCGGCCGGCCGCCCTGCCCCCCGCGGGGCTCCTGCTCTCCGCCCAGCTCGCCGAGATGCTCGCCGCCGCCCCCGGGGATATCCTGGTTATCGAGGTCCAGGACGGCCGACGCCCGGTGCTCCAGGCACCCGTGGCCGGCACGATCACCGATTTCTCCGGGGTCGGGGCCTACATGGAAATCGATGCCCTGCGCCGCCTCATGCGGGAAGGCGGCACGGTCAGCGGTGCGCACCTGACGGTCGACCGGGCCCGATGGGGAGACTTCCTGGCCGCGGTGAAGGAGGCTCCCCGCATCGCCGCGCTGGCGATCACCGACGCCTCCCGCGCCAGCTTCCAAAAGACCATGGGTGAGATGATGGACACCATCCAGGTGATCTATTTCTCCTTTGCCGTCATCGTCGCCTTCGGCGTCGTCTACAACGGCGCGCGCATCGCGCTGTCGGAACGCAGCCGCGATCTGGCCACCCTGCGCGTCATCGGCTTTTCGCATGGCGAGGTCGCCGCCGTCCTCATCGGGGAGCTCGCCCTGCTGACCCTCCTCGCCATCCCCTGCGGACTCCTGCTGGGCACCCAATTGGCGCGCCTGATCGTCGAGGTCTCCGGCACGGAAACGGTGCGCCTGCCGTTGATCCTGACGACCCGGTCCTACGCCACCGCCGTGCTGATTGTCCTGTTCTCCTCCGGTTTGTCCTTCGCCGTCGTCAGCCGGCGCATTCGCAACCTCGACCTGCTCGGGGTTCTCAAGGCCAGGGAATGATGACCACCTCAAACGTCACACCCTCCAACAGCAAGGCTTCCCAGCCCCTCCGGGGCCGGCGCGGCAAGTGGCGCAAGCCGCTTCTCCTGGTTTGCGGCGCCCTCCTCCTGGCCGCCCTCGTTGCCGGGCTGTGGCCCAAGCCCATCCAGGTGGAAACCGCCGCCATCACACGCGGACCGCTCACGGTGAGCGTTCTGGAGGAGGGCCAGACCCGCATCCGCCACCGCTATGTGATTTCGGCGCCCGTGGCCGGATTCCTCCAGCGCCCGNNGTGATCCCATCCGGGCCGGGGAGACCGTCCTGGCGACCATCGAAGCCGAAACCTCCGGTTTCCTCGACCCGCGGGCGCGCGCCGAGGCGCAAGCGCGCCGGCAAGCCGCCGAGGCGGCCGGTATGCAGCGCCGCGCCGCCGTCGACCGCGCCAGGGCGGCCCTCGACATGGCCCAAAAGGACTTTGCCCGCGCCGACGAACTGCACAAACGCCACGTCATTTCACGCCAGGAATGGGAGACCGCGGAGAACCGCGTGCGGGTGCTCGCCCATGAGGCCAACGCCGCCGAGTTCGCCCTACGGGTGGCCGCCTTCGAGACGGCTCAGGCCCGGGCGGCCCTGTCCCAGCTGCAATCCCCCGACGCCGGAGAGTCCCGGCCGCTCCGCATTCTGGCGCCGGTGGATGGGTATGTGCTGAGCATCTACGAGGAAAATGCGCGCAACATCGCTGCCGGCGCCGCCATCATGGAGGTCGGTGACCCCCGCGACCTGGAGGCCGAAATCGAGTTGCTCTCCAGCGACGCCGTGGCGGTCGCGCCGGGCGCCGCCGTGGCCATCGAACAGTGGGGCGGTGACACGCCGCTGCGCGGGCGGGTGAGCCTGGTGGAGCGCGGTGGTTTTACCAAGGTCTCCGCGCTGGGCGTCGAAGAGCAGCGCGTCAAGGTCCGCGTGGACTTTCTTGATACCCCCCCGACCGGCCGCGAGCTGGGGGATCGCTATCGCGTGGAGGCGCGCATCGTCACGTGGCACGGGGAGGATGTCCTGCAGGTGCCGTCCGGCGCCCTTTTCCGGCGCGGCGGCGACTGGATGGCCTACGCCGTCAAGGACCGCAAGGCGCGCCTGGGGAAGGTGGAAATCGCCCACCACAGCGGCACGGCCGCGGAGGTTGTCTCCGGCCTTTCCCAGGGGGATGTGGTGATCGTTTATCCCCCGGACAGCGTGGCCGATGGCGTGGCCGTGGCCGTTGCGCACCGGAGCCCCGGGGAATAGCCGCCTGGGGATCAACGAGCATCGGGCCGAAAGGCAAGGCGCGGCGCGATGGGATCTACGGGTCCCGCCGGGGTTCAACCACCGGGAGGTTTCGGGGGGGCGGTGCGCCCCGTGTCGGCTTGCGCCTCCCGGTCTTCCAGGGCTTCCCGCACGGCCGTGGCCAGCTTGTACATGAGCACGGGTTTCATGACGATGCCCCGGATGCCGATGGCCCTGGCGGTTTGCTTCTGCTGGGCCTCGCTGTAGCCGGTGCACAGAAGGATGGGAATGTCCGGCCGGATCCGCCGCATTTCCATGGCCAGCCGGTCCCCGGTCATGTTGGGCATGGTCATGTCCGTGATGACCAGGTCAAAGCGGTCCGGGTGGGCCCGAAAAAGCGCCAGGGCATCGACGCTGCTGGTGCGCGCCTCCACCCGGTAGCCCAGGTGGATGAGCATCTGTTGGCCCATATCCACGAGAAACGGTTCGTCGTCGATGAGCAGGATGCGCTCGTGGCCCCTGGGCAGTTCGTGGCTGGCCGGCGCTGCCAGGATCGCCTGCTTGCCCGCGGCCGGGAAATAGACGCGAAACACGCCCCCCTGCCCGGCGCGCTGTCCACCGTGATCAGCCCCCCATGGTTCTGGACAATGCCGTGCACCACGGCCAGGCCCAGCCCCGTGCCCACCCCTTTTGCCTTGGTGGAAAAGTAGGGATCGAAAATTTTCTCCAGGGTGGCCTTGTCCATCCCGTGGCCGCTGTCCCTGACCGTGAGCTTGATGTAGGGGCCGGGCTTTAACCCCGGGTGGCGGCTCTGGGGCGACAGCGGCACGGTGAGGGCGGTCACGCCGAGCTCCAGCACGCCGCCGTCGGCATGCATGGCATGCCCGGCGTTGGTGCAAAGGTTCATCACCACCTGGTGGATCTGCACCGGGTCGGCCAGCACGTCGTCGAGATCCGCGTCGATGTGCTGGCGGATGTCGATGGTCGCCGGCAGGGAGGCCCGCAGGAATCTGGTCACTTCCCGGACCGTGTTGGCGATCTGGATCGGCTTGCGGTCCTCCTCGCCCTGCCGGCCGAAGGCCAGGATCTGCTTGACCAGGTCCCGGGCCCGCTCCCCCGCGGCCAGGATCATGGAGATGTCGTTGCGGGACGCGCTGCCCTGGGGAAGATCGATGAGGGCCAACTCGGCATAGCCGATCAAGGCGCCGAGGATGTTGTTGAAATCATGCGCGATGCCGCTGGCCAGGGCCCCGATGGCCTCCATCTTCTGGGAGCGCTGAAGGTGCGTTTCCAGCCGGCGGCGCTCGGACTCGGATTCGTTGATCCGGGCCAGGCTCGCCTGGAGCTCCTGGGCGTGGCGCTCCACCTCCTCGTAAAGGCGGCTCTTTTTCAAACCGATAGCCAACTCCGTGGCCAGGGCGTCCAGGAAGGTGGCCCGCTGCCGGAAATCGCGCGCTTGCCGCGACGCGATGCCCAGGACCCCGATGACCTGCGCGTCGCTGCGCAACGGCAGGGCCGCGAAGGAGCGAAAGCCCGCCTGGCGGCATTCGGCCATGGTGCAACGCGGGTCGGTGGTGATATCGGCCGAGTAGACGGCCTCGTCCTGGTCCACCGCCCGGCCGCAGAGGCAGACTCCGATCCGGTGGGCGTCGGCGGGCTGCCACCACTGCCGGGCCTCTTGCGGGTGGATGCCCCGGAGGGACAGCTCCTCCTTTTCCCGCAGGAGCACCAGAATGAGATCGGGTGATGTCGCCGCCGCGATCTCCTGCATTCCGGAGAAAACCACCTCGTCCACGCCGACGCTCTGGTTGACCTTGCGGGCCAGACGGTTGAGGACCGACAATTCCTCGGCCCGGCGCCGGAGGTTGGCCTCGCTCAGGGCCAGGGCCTGGGTGCGTTGGTCCACGAGGTGCTCGAGCTGGTTCAGGTAATTGCGGTTCTCCGCCTCCAGGCGCTGTTTTTCGTCGCTGAGCGCCTTGACCTTCAGGGCGTTGCTCACGGCCCGGAGGATTTCGCTCTTGCCGGCCGGCTTCTGGAGGTAATCCACGGCCCCCAGCCGCAGGGCGTCCGAGGCCGTTNNCAGGGTGGGCTCCCCGGTCATCATCACCACCTGCACCTCGGGGCAGGCCCCACGGATCTGCCGCAGGAGATCGATGCCGGACACCCCCGGCAGGATGATGTCGGTGAGCACCACGTCCAGGGGCCGCTCGCGGATAACAGCCATCGCCGCCTCGGCGTCCTCGGCGGTGGCCGTGCAATGCCCGTCGGCGTCCAGGAAGGCCTTGACGGTGATGCGGATGCTGCGCTCGTCGTCCACCACGAGGATGTTACCCATTGGCCGCTCCTTGCTTGTCCGGCAGCGCCCACCCGTTGTCCACGGGCAGGTCCACGTGGAAGCGCGTCGGCTGGCCCGCTTCGCTTTCCAGGCGCAATTGTCCGCCATGGTCCCGGATAATGCCGTAGCTGATGGAAAGCCCCAGGCCGGTGCCGTTTTCCTTGGGTTTGGTGGTGAAAAACGGGTCGAAGATCCGCTCGCGGATCTCCGCCGGTATCCCGGCCCCCGTGTCCTCCACGGTGGTGCGGATGAAGCGCTGCCCCTCCTTCACGACCACGCGCGCGAAAAGATTCAGGCGCTTCTCCGGGCTGTGGCCGGGGTAACGTTCGTTGAGGGCGTCCCGGGCGTTGGTCATCAGGTTCATCAAGACCTGTTGGATCTGCTGGCTGCGGCACTTGATCGCGGGAAGGTCCTCGGGGATGTCCACCTTCAGGTCGATCTGGTCGTGGCGCATCACGGTCTGGACCAGGGACAGCACGGCGGCGACGATGTCGGACAGCCGGGCGGAGCTGTGGCTGTGCTTCTCGTGCCGGGCGAAGGTCAGCAGGTTGCGCACGATGGCCGCCACCCGCCGGGTCTCGTGAATGATCTCCCCGGCGAATTGCCTGGCCGGATCGTCCGGCCCGGCCTGGTCGCAGATCAGCTGGGCGTAGTTCATGATGCCGTTGATGGGGTTGTTGATCTCGTGGGCCACGCCCCCGGCCAGGGTGCCGATGGACTCGATCTTCTGGGACTGGACCAGCTGCTCTTCCAGCTTGCGGGTCTCGGTGATATCCCGGGCGTTGAGCACGACCCCTTCCACGTTTCCGTTGTCATCCCGGGTGGGCTCATAGTTGATGTCCAGGATCCGCTTCCCCAAGGTGGGGTAATCGAAGGACATCTGGTAGCGCACCAGCTCCCCGGCCAGGGCCCGGTCGATCCAGGGCCGGAGGCTGCGCTGGAAGGTCTCCTCCCCCCGCAGCGCGGCTATGGTCCGGCCCACGACCTCCTCTCGGGTCTTGCCGTAGGCCGCGAGCATGCTGTCGTTGACGGCCTCGTAGACGTAATCGCGGCGGATCAGGGCCATGAGGTCCTTGGAGCAGGACACGATGCGTTCGTACTTGTGCAGCGTCTCCTCGGCGCGCTTGCGGTCGGTGATGTCCGTGTGCGAGCCGGCCATGCGCAGGGCCCTGCCCTGGGGGTCCGTATCGACCACCTTGGCCCGTGCCAGGATCCAGCGCCAGCTCCCGTCCTTGGCCCGGAAGCGGAACTCGATGCCAAAGGCGGAGCGTTCCGCGATGGCGCGCCGCGCGGCCGCCTCGGACCGCTCGCGGTCCTCGGGGTGCAGCAACCGTCGCCAGCTCTCGTAGGTGCCGGGGAATTCCCCGGGCTCGTAGCCCATCATGGTGTAGTAGCGCGGGTTGAAATAGACCTCGTCGGTTGCCAGATCCCAGTCCCAGATACCGTCGGACGTTCCTTCCATGGCCAGGCGCAGGCGCTCCTCGCTATGGCGCAGGGCTTCCTCGGTGCGCGCCAGGTCCGCATAGCGCCCCTCGAGCTCCGTGAGGCTCCCGCGCAAGCGCTCCGTCATGCTGTTGAAGGCCATGGCCAGACCGGCCACTTCGCTGGGTCCGGCCACGTTGGCCTTGAGGTCCAGTTCACCGGCGGCCACCCGGCAAGCCGTGCCGGTCAGGTCGATCACCGGGGCGGCCAGCCGTCGGGCCAGGAGGGTGCCGGCTCCTCCGGCCAGGAGGGCCAGGACCAGGGTGATGCCCGCCGCGGCGGCCACGTCCCAGAGGATGTCCCCATAGGCCTCCTGCCAGGGCATTTCCGCGACAACGGCCCAGTCCGGCGAGGCCAGGGGCACATAGGATCCCAGCACCATGGTCCCCAGGATGCCGCGATAGCGGGTGGCGGTCTGGGGCGCAACCGAGGCCGGCCGGGCCATGAAGTCGCCCACCGCCTCGATGTGGGCGAGGGATTCGGCTTTCAGCACCCGGCCCGTATCCCGAAAGGCGAGCAGGCTCCCCCGGCGGTCGGCCACGTACGCGTAGCCGCCGCGTCCCACCTGGAGCCGGTCCACCACCTCCCACATGAACTTGAGATTGAGCTCGGCCACCAGCGCGCCCTGGATGTCTCCGAACACGTCGGTGACCGGAACCGCGAGGGTCACCATGGGCTCATAGGTGCCCGGATCGATGTACACCGGGCTGATCATGCGGCGGTTCAAGGGGAATTGCCCGGATTCCAACGTTTTGAGCCCGTGGGCCCGCCCCTCGGTAGCCCGCCGGGACAGGCGCGACGAGCGCGCCTGGACACGGTTGTCCGCGTCCAGGACCATCAGGTGGCGAAAGGCCGGCCAGAGCCCCAGCAGGCGCCGCAGGATCTGGCGCTGCTGGGTTTCGGATTCCGCGTGCAGGTCGCTCATCCAGATCGCGGTTTCCAGGATCTGGAAACTTTCGTTGACGAATTGGCTCACCGCCGTGGCCGCCTCCCGGGCGGCGAGGTGCTGCCGGCCGGCGAGCATGACTTCATGGCGCCCCACGTCCTGCAAGATCTTGATGCCGCCGTAAACCAGCAGGACCAGGGCGCAGAGGGAAAAGAAGGCCAGGGCCAGCGTGCTGCGCATGCCCCGGGAAGGTGTGGCGGGAGGGATCGGTGTCGTCATCGGGCCTCGCCCCGGGTTTCGCCTGCGGCAACGGCGGGGATTCCCGCCGCACGGGCACGCCGGCTAGCGGATCACCTCATTGGCCTGCCGCAACAGCCCCGCGGAGACCTCCAGGCCGAGCTCCCGGGCCACGCGGTAGTTGAGCTGGAAGAAGCTCTCGGCGGAAACCACCGGGATGGTTCCGGGGGCAATGCCCCTGAGGACCTTGTGCACCTGGTTGGCGGCCAGGCGGCCCACGGCGATGTTGTCCGTGGCCACGCCGAAGACTGTTGAATACCCTTCTAGGGAATACAGGACGCCGCCGATGGGGATGCGGAAGCGGTCGGCGAACCGGCCGATGTGCGGAAAGACCGCCGGGGTGCGGGCCAGGGGCTCGGATATGAACAGGACGGCATCCACGCCGGGATCGGTCGAGCGGGAGCGGGCCTCCAGGTCCCCCAGAAGGTCGGCGGCGCTGTCCGCCGGGGATTCCACCAGGCGGATCCCCTCAAGGGCTGCGGCCGGCCGCAGGACCGCCAACTGAGCCGGTACGATGGGCGAGCTTTTCGTATACGGGACCCAGATGCGCTTGGCCCCGGGGGCCAGTTCGTGCAGGATCTCGAAGCGTTTGAGGGCCAAATCCGGGCCGGGGTAGCGCACGCCGGTGATGTTGCCGCCGGGTTCCGGTATGCTGCTCACCAGGCCCGTGCCCTCGATGTTGGTCTGGCAAAACACCACGGGAATCGATGTCCCCTGGGTGAAGTGCTTGGCGGCCACCGCGACTTCGGAGGGAAACACGAGGATCGCGTCGACCTTCTCGGCCACGAAGCGGCGCAGGATCCGCTCCTCGGCGGCCGCATCGAAATTGGTCTTCCGGTGGTCATAGACGATGGTGCGGCCCTCGACGTACCCCAGTTCGGTCATGCGGGCCTTGAACCCGTCCGCCGTGGAGGCGAACACGTCCAGGCCGCACAGGATGCCCACCCGGGGCACGGGAGGCTGGCCGTCGGTGCATGCACCGGCCGCCAGGCCCACCGCCAGGATCAGGAGGAACCGCCAAACGGATTTTTTTCCCGTGATAAACAGTTGCCGGCCGCAGAAAGCCCCAGGGGGTGGACGGTCTTCCGGGGGGGGTGTGGCGTGGTGGGTCATGGCTCGATCATTATATTGAGATTTTTATGGTCGGAATCCGGTACCCGCATTCCATATACCAGCAATTGGGCTCATGTCGCCAGTATTGCCTGTAGAATTGGTCTCAAAACCTCTCCTCGGGTCCCAGCGCGGCGTTGGGCGCGCGGTTCCGATCCTCGAAATACACGCGTATTCCTAAGGTTTGAACCTCGCCGCCGCCGTGACCTGAGACCCGCTTGACGGTTTTGAAACCACTTATAGGCATTATCCGCAGGACCCTGCCGGCACTCAAGTCTTTTCCGGCGGACGGCCGGGCGGGCCGCCCGCCGTCAATGGAAACCCGGCGAACCCATCCCAGGAAGAGGCCTCCTGAGATGGGTTCGGCGCAGCGGTCGGGATTCGGATGGGTGCCGCGGAGGAAGGCCGGGACAGCGGTCCCGGGGAAGAGGCGCTCTCAGGGGCGGATTATCCGCCGGTTGCCGGGGCGGCAGACCGATTAAACCGCATCCCGGGTCAATTGGTCGTCGACCATCCGCCAGATGGCCAGGGGGTTGCCGTCTTGCAAGGCCTCGGGCAGAAGCGCCGAGGGCCAGTTCTGGTAGCAAACCGGCCGCACGAAACGCTTGATGGCCGCCGAGCCCACCGAGGTGAAGCGGGCGTCGCTGGCGGCCGGATAAGGCCCACCGTGCTGCATGGCGGCACAGACTTCGACCCCCGTAGGAATCCCGTTGTGAATCAGGCGGCCGGACGTGGCGCCCAACCGGTCGATCACCTCGTGGTAGGGGCCCAATTCGTCTTCTTCGGCGATCACCGTCGCCGTCAGCTGCCCGTCGAGGGTCTTGACGACCTCCCGGAGCTGGTCGTCGTCGTCACAGCATACCAGCAGGGTGTAGGGTCCAAATACTTCCTCCTGCAGAACCGGATTGCGCCTGAAGTCCTCCGCGGCCACCGTCGCCAGCGTTGGCTGCCCCTCGTGGGCGCCAGGCTCGGCGTCCACGGCGGAAACCGCCCCGCAGCGGACACCCGCCTGGTCGAGGGCTTTCCGCCGGGCCGCACGGAAGGCGGCATGGATTTTGGGGTTGAGCATCGACACGGGAGGAATCCGGGCCAGGCACGCGCGCAGCTCCTCGATGAAGACCTCCAGGCCGTCGGCCTTGCGGGCGATGAGCAGGCCGGGCTTGGTACAGAACTGCCCGCAGCCCAGGGTGACGGAAGCGGCGAAGTCCCTGGCGATCTCCCGCCCCCGGCGCTTCAAGGCCTCGGGCAAAAGCAGCACAGGATTCAAGGAACCCATCTCGGCAAAGAAGGGGATCGGCTGGGGGCGGCGGTTGGCCAGGTCGAGAAGGGTGCGGCCGGCCGATTGGGACCCGGTAAAGGCGGCCGCCTTGATCACCGGGTGTCCGATCAGGCGTTGACCGACCGTGTGCCCCTCCCCGAACAGCATGGCGAAGACCCCCTCGGGCATGCCGGTTCGGCGGGCGGCCCCGACAATGGCGGAGGCCACCAGTTCGCTGGTGCCCGGGTGGCTGCTGTGGGCCTTGACGATCACCGGATTCCCGCCGGCCAGGGCCGAGGCCGTGTCCCCGCCGGCGGTGGAAAAGGCCAGCGGAAAATTGCTGGCCGCAAACACGAGCACCGGTCCCATGGGAGCCAGCATGCGGCGGAGATCCGGCCGGGGAAGGGGCTTGCGGTCGGGGTCCGCCGTAACGATGCTGGCCTCGCACCACGATCCCTCGGCGATCAGGTCGGCGAAGAGGTGCAATTGGCCCACGGTGCGCCCGCGCTCTCCCTGGATGCGCGCCGGCGGCAGAGCCGTCTCCCGCACCGCCCGCTCCACCAATTCGTCCCCCAGGGCCTGGAGGTCATCGGCGATGGCCCGGAGAAACCGCGCCTTGGCCGATCCCCCCAGCCGGCCGTATGCCGCCAGTGCGGCTTGGGCCGAGGCCATCGCGGCTTCGATCTCCTCGTCCGTAGCCGCGCAAAAGGCTTCCGGCAGGCTTGCGCCGGTCGTCGGGTCGACCGCCCGCAGGCACCGCGTGCCCTTGGCGGATCGGCTGAATCCGATGAAATTTTCACCGGTGATCGGCACGTGCTTCTCCTTCCCGTCAGTGCCCGGCATTGCGACCGGACGCGTCAAAGCAGTCCCCGTGCGGCCAGGTTGCGCATCAGCTCGACGATCCCGAAACGCCAAGGGGGTATGGCGTGGCAGAAATCCACGCGATTGATCAGAGCCCCCAGGCGGGGGCTGGCAATCGTGACCACGTCGCCGCGCTGGTGGGTAAAGCCTTCACCGGGTTGACCGCGGTCCTTGGTGGGTGAAAACAGGGTGCCGGTGTAAAGCATGAGCCCGTCGGGGTATTGGTGGTGGCGGCCGATGGTCTGGCCCACCAGTTCCTCGACATCGCGGCTGATCCTGGCCATGTTGCTGCGGTCCTGCAGCAGGAAGCCGTCGGTGCCGCGCACTTCCACGCTCACCGTTGCCCGGCGGATGTCGTCGAGGGTGAAGTGCTCGTCGAAGATGCGGATGAAGGGACCGATCACGCTGGATCCGTTGTTGTCCTTGGCCTTGCCCAGGAGCAGGGCGCTGCGGCCCTCGAGGTCGCGCAGGTTGACGTCGTTGCCCAGGGCGGCGCCGATGATGCGGCCCCCCGCGCTTACGGCCAGAACCACTTCGGGCTCGGGATTGTTCCAGTGCGAATCGTCCCGGATTCCCAGGGTTTCGCCGGTTCCCAGGCTGGCCATGGGGGGGGCCTTGCTGAACACCTCGGCATCCGGGCCAATGCCCACCTCCAGGTATTGGGACCAGAGCCCTTTCCGGAGGAGCACCGCCTTGGTGGCCATGGCTTCCGGGCTGCCCGGTTTGATGGTCGCCAGGTCGAACGTCAACTCCCGGCCCAGCTCGTCCCGGAAGCGCTTGGCGGCCTGGGCGTCGCCCTTGGCCTGCTCCTCCACCAGGCGCTCGATCATGGAACTGGCAAAGGTGACACCACAGGCCTTCACGGTCTGCAGGTCGCAGGGGGCCAGGCAATACGGCCGGGAGGCCTCCCGCACCAGGGGGTCGCTGTTGGCCAGGAGCTCCGGGAGCGTGCCGAGCTCCTCGCGGGGGCCCGCCGCCAGGCAGGCGGCCAGGTCGGGGCGGTTGCCGAGGGCGGCCGTGGTGGGATGCGCCCGGGAGAGGTCGTAAACCCGTCCCTTGTCCACCAGCACCACGCTGGGGCCGGCCTCCGGGGCCGGCCGCCACACCCGGCCCAGGAGCAGCGCCTGTTCCCAATCCTCGGGAAGGCAGGCCGCCATGTTCAGTGGAGCGTTCATCGTCTACCTCGTGGGGAATCCTTGGGGCGCAACCCCGCCGGAACCGGCCCCGCCCCGGCTACTTCAATGCCGCCATCAGCTTTTGGGCCCGCTCCGGGTTGAAGATGCCGCACTGGCAGGGCCGGAACAAGCGCTCGCTGGCTTCCGCCAGGCTCATCTTGCCGGCCTTCACTTCCTCCAGGGTGTCCATGATCAGGTTGACGGAGACCATGCCGTGGCCGCACATGGACTGGATCTCCATGATTTCCGGGGCGGGCAGCTTGTGGGTGGCCCCCCAGCGGCCCAGGGAAGTGTTCACCGTGTGCACCTTCTGGCCGGCGGCGTGGCAGCATTCCCGCACCCGGTCGAACAGGCCGCTCACCACGATGGACATGCCGAAATCGCCGGCCTTGATGGCCTTGAGGGCCTTCACCAGCTTGCCCTCGTCGTTGAAGACCGCGGTCACCACGGCGCGGTCTTCGATGTTGGCGATCATCTTCTCCAGCCCGCCCTGGTGGTACTCGTTGCCCAGGCGGGCGTCGCCGGCTTTCACCGCGCCTTCCCGCAGGCAGATGCGGATGATCTCCTGGAGCTTGGGGCCGCTGCCCACGTGGTTGATGTCCTTGCTGGGCATGGCCAGGACCACGAAGTCCTCCCGCAGGTTCTCTTCGCTGCCCACCCGATGAAGCGTATGCGTCATGGTCTCAAGCCTCCTTGGCCAGGGGGCGCCCCAGGCCCACGTTGGTTTTTCCGTTGGGCGCGTACCACACCCCGGCCTTGTCCAGGTAGGGATAGGATGCGATGCCCTCGTTCGCGTCGGCCTTGCAGGCCACACAAACCGTGAAGACGCTGTCCACCTTGCCCGCGACCGCCTTCAGGGCCCCGAGAACCTCCGGCAGGGTTTCCTGGGGGACGGAGAATTCCAGGATGGCCGAAAGCACCTTCTCGTTCAACAGCTCGTCCTTGAACTTGCCCGTGGCGGGATCCGACATGAGCGACGTCGTCGGGTTGCAGACTTCGAATTCCACGCCGAAGGCCGCCATGGCCTGGGCGATTTTCTCCACATCCTTGAAACGCGCGCCGGACACCGGCCGTCCCACCTCGATGCCCACCCCCACCTGGCCTTCCTTGAAACGCGCGGTCACTTCATTGGTCTTCATCTCCTCGGTGCCCCGGCCGCTGATGCCGGATTCCGTGGCGATGGTCAGCGGGTCGCTCAAGATGCTGCGCACGGTGCGGGGGTATTCCATCTCCTGCTGGTAGATGGCTTCCACCGGGCAGTCCGCGCAGCGCAGGCAGCAGCCGCATTCGGCGCACTCATCCAGGTCGATCGCCGCCGAGTCACCCAGGGATATGGCCCCCACCGGGCAATAGGGCACACATTGGCCGCATCCGATGCACAATTCCGGGTCGATCTGCATGCTCACTCTCCTCGTCTATGGAATTCGGGCCGCGGTCGGTCCTGGGGATCCGCGTCCCGGCGTTGCACTCCGGCGTCTTGCCTCCGCCGCTCAACCATCGATCATGCGCTGCAGAACGCCCTGCAGCAGGGCCGAATCCTGGCTGGCCAATCCCTGGCTCACCGCCATGTTGAAGTACTGGGCGGTGGCATTCGCCACCAGCAGGGGGAGGTTGTGCTCCCGGGAAGAGGTCACCACGATGTTGATGTCCTTCCAGAGCTGACCCATGCCGCCCGGCGAGGCGGACTGGTCCAGGATCGCCTTGGACAGGAGCCGGAAGTAGTCGTTGCCGGCGATGCCGCTGCCCACCACCTCGCAGACCTGCCGCGGGTCGGCCCCGGTCTTCCCGGCCAGGGCGATGAGCTCGATGGTGGCCGCGTGGATCGCGCAGACCAGGAGTTGGTTGCAGTGCTTGACGGCCTGGGCCATCCCGGGCACCGGGCCGGCGTTGGTCATCTGGCCGAGGATCTCCAGGTGCGGGCGGGCCTTTTCCAGGACGGCCGGGTCGGCGGCACAGATGAGGGTCAGGGTGCCTTTGGCCACCCGGGCCGGACCACCGGTGAAGGGGCAGTCCACGAAATCCACCTGGGCCGCGGCGCAGTCGGCGTGGACCTTCTGCAGGTTCGCCCGGTTGATGGTGCTCATGCAGATCACCAGGTGGCCGGGCCGGGCGCCCTGCAGGATGCCGGACGGCCCGCCGACGACGTCCATGACCTGCTCGTCGTTCAGCACCATGACGATGGTGATGTCGGTGCCGGCGGCCACGTCCCGGGGGCTGGCGGCGTGCACGCCCCCCAGCTTCTCGAAGGCCGCGATGACCTCCGGCCGGCGGGCGTAGCCCATCACCCCGTAGCCTGCCTCGAGAAATTTCTCCGCGGCGGGCATGCCGCAGCGCCCCAATCCAATGATGCCGATGCGCATGTTCATTTCCGCTCCTTTGATGCAAACCGACTCCGGGGAAAACCTCCCGAAGCTTTGTATGGATGTCCGTGGCGGGGGCGCCGGCCCGCACCTTCAAGCTTCTGGGCGACCCGGCCCCACCCGCCGCTCAGGCGGCCGCGGGGTTGGCCTTGACCACCCGGCCTCACTGGATCACCGTCCGCACCCGCTGCAAGGCCGTGACATCCTGCAGCGGATCGCCGTCCACCCCGATGATGTCGGCCAGCTTGCCCGCGGCCAGTCGTCCCAGGTCCTGCTCCAGGCCGCAGAGCTCCGCCGCCCGGGTCGTCACCCCGGCGATGGCCGCGGCCGGGGCGGCGCCGAAGCCCACCACATGGGCCACCTCCGCGGCCAATTGGCCGTGCATGCCGTCCGTGCCGATGGCCCAGCGGATGCCCGAGGCCGCCACGCGCGCCATGACGGCGCCCACCTCCCCCCGTTGGGCCAGGTGCGGCGCCTTCAGGCCGCCGTGCAGGGTCTCCAGGCGCGCGTCCGTGAAGAAGATGCTGGGGGTCAGCACCAGCCAGGCCTGGGAGGCCGCCAGGGCCTCGATCTGCTCCGCGGTCATGAAGTAGCCGTGCTCGATCACGTCGATGCCGCAGGAAAGCGCCAGGTCCAGGCCGGGGCCGCCGACGCAGTGGGTGGCCACGGGGACGCCTGCGCGGTGGGCCTCGTCCACCAGCACCCGCACCTCGGCCTTCGCGAAGGTGCCGGGCAGGCCCTTGGGCCCGCGCAGGGTGCCGGTGAGATAGATCTTGATCAGGTCGGCCCCCGCCGCCAGGTTTTCCCGTACGGCCATGCGGATGGCCTCCGGTCCGCTGAAGGGGTACCCCACGAAGCCGTGGCCCTGGGGGGCGCGGATGCCCCGGGTGGCGACTTGCAGCCGCGGCCCCATGAGCCGTCCCTCGTTTTGCGCCCTCCGGCAGTGCACGTCCAGGAACCCCTTGTCGCCCAGGCAGCGGGAGGTGGTGACCCCGCTCAGCAGGTCCTGCTCCAGCAGCGGCACGGCCCGCAGGGTCAGTTCGGGGACGGGGTCGTTCATGCGCAGCAGGTAATCCGGCAGGCTGGGGTCCAGGGACAGATGGTTGTGGCAGTCGATCAGGCCGGGCATGAGGGTCTGGCCCGGGAAGCTGAGCACCCGGGCTTCCGGGCCGGCCGCCGCTTCGGCGTCCCGGCCCAGGGCGAGGATGCGCTGCCCGGCGATCAGGACGGCGGCCGGCGCGTCCGTGAGGTAGCTTTCGCCGTCATAGAGGGCCCGGCCCTGAATGAGTATCCGCTGCATAGCGCCTTCTCCGGGCGGGGGCGACTGAGCGTCCCCTGCCGGCCGCTTAAAGACCCGCCGGCCACATGGTCAGGTGGGGAAAGAAGATCACCGCCAGCACCACCAGCGCGATGGTCACCAGGTACCAGATGATATCGCGGCTGACTTCTTCGATGGGCGTCTTGGCGATGAGGGCCGAGATGTAGAGGGTCTGCCCCACGGGGGGGGTGAAGAGCCCGATGGCCAGCACCATGACGACGACCACGCCCAGCTGCACCGGGTCCACGCCGAATTTCAGGGCCAGGGGGTGGAGGATGGGCGTGAAGATGAGCAGGGACGGCGCCAGGTCCAGAAAACAGCCGGTGAGAAGCAGAATGCCGGCGATGGCCAGAAGGGTCACCGTGCCGTTGGGGAGAATGGCCTGCAGCTGGCCGCTGAGCACCACGGGGACCCGGCTGATCATGATGACGTAGGTGAGCATGAAGGAAGTGGCGATGAGAAACAGCACCACGCCGGTCATCTTGGCCGAAGCCACGATGATCCGGTAGAGCTGGGCCAGGGTCAGCCCCTTGTAGTAGAAGAACTCGATCGCAATCACGTAGAGCGCGCCGAAGACGGCGGCCTCCGTGGTGGTGTAGACGCCCCCCAGGATGCCGCCCATGACGAGAACCGGGGTGATGAGCGCGGGGATGCTGCGGGCGAACTGCCGGGCGATCTCCTGCCAGCTCGGGCGCTGGGCGATGTAGTATTTGCGCCGATAGCCGATGGTGGCGGCCACCGCTATCTGGCCAACCCCCACCAGGATCCCCGGGATGAGGCCGGCCAGAAACAGGTCACGGATGGACACCTCGGTGACCCAGCCGTAGAGAATCATGGGAATGCTGGGGGGGATGATGATGCCGATGGTGGACGAGGCGGCGTTGACCGCGGCGGAATAGCCCTTGCCGTAGCCCCGCCGGGTCATCTCCGGGATGAGCACGCTGCCCACGCTGGAGGCGTCGGCCACGGCCGAGCCCGAGCAGCCGCCGAAGAACATGCTCACCACGATGGACACCGAGGCCAGCCCGCCCCAGATGGACCCCACCAGGGAGTTGGCCAGGTCCATCAGGGCTTTTCCCGAGCGGCCCTGGTTGAGGGCATTGCCCATGAGCACGAAAAAGGGCACCGCCATGATGGGCCAGGATTCCGTGGCCAGGGACATGCGGTGCACCATGGCCTGCATGGGGATGCTCCCGCTGACGAATCCGTAGAGCAAGGCGCACATGCCCACCGCGAAGGCCACGGGAATCCGCAGGAGCATGGCGAAGACAATGAAGCTGAGGCCACAAATGATCACGGCGTCCATGGTTCTATTCCCTGTGTCGTTGCACCATTGAATGGTTGCCGCCCCGAGCGTGCGTCGGCGCGGGTGCTGTGGTCCTGGGCGACGCGGTTCTCAGCCCGGGGCATGGCGGTCTTCATCTTCGGGCAACCGCGGCTTGGTGGTCAGGAGCCTCTCAATGATGAACAGGGCAAACAACAGGCAGGCCACCGGGATGCCCACGTAACACCATGCTTTGGAAAACTTCATCACCACGAAGGTGCTTTGCCGCGCGGAGAGGGTCATGAGCCCTTCGTAATAGCCCACGGCGAGGATAAATCCCAAACACAGGACCAGGCCGACATAATAGATGATGAGACGCCATTTGCGGGAGAACTTCGCCACGATGAAGTCCACGCCCAGGTGGTTGCCGTCGCGGTAGGCCACCGCGGCGGCCAGAAAGCTGACCCACAGGAAGAGAATGATGGGCAGCTCCTCGCCCCAGCCGTAGGCGTGGTCGAAGATGTACCGCGCCACGACCTGCACGGTGACGCTCAGGCAGAGCAAAATGAAAGCAACGGCCGCCGCCAGCTCGGCGAGCTTGTGCACCCGGCCGAAAAAATCGAAGGTCTTCTTGGGCGTATCCATCGATGGTCCTTGTTTCGCGGCCTTGTGACCGGTTGGCGCAGAGCGGCCCGAGGGGGCCGTGCGTCGTTCGCGCGAGGGGTCTCCCGCCCCGAGGCAGCGGTACCCCTCGCGCGCGTCAGCTGTCGGCAATCACCGATTCCACTGTGCGATAAAACCCGCCCGCAGAATCACTTCGCTTCCAAACCGATGTAGGAACCCTCCTGGGGGTATTGCGTGCGCACGGCTTCCACCCTTTTCAGAACCTCATCCACCTTGTCCGTACCCCACTTTCCCCGGGCCCATGCATACACCTGCTCCATCGACTTGCGGAACGGCGCGAGATCGGGCACGTCGTTGATCTGCATGCCGGCCTTCTCCATGGCGGCCCGCTGGCTGGCCTCATTGGCCAGGACCTTCTTGCGCATGAAGGTTGCCGTCTCCAGGGCCACCTGCTTGATGGCCGCGCGCTGCGCCTCGTTCAACGTCTGCCAGCGCTGCTCGCTGAAGATCAGCGGCAGGGTGCTGTACTGGTGCTTGGTGGTGGACATGTACTTCTGCACTTCGTAAAACTTGGAAGCGTAAATGTTCATGAAGGGGTTCTCCTGGGCGTCCACCACGTTCGAGCCCAGGGCGGTGTAAAGCTCGGAATAGGCCATGGGCACGGCGTTGGCCCCCATGGCGCCGATGATGTTCATGGACATCTCGGACTTGACCACCCGCACCTTCAGGCCCTTCATGTCCTGGACGTTGACGATGGGGCGCTTGGAATTGGTCATGTGCCGGAAACCGTTGTCCCAGGTGGCCAGGTAGCGGATGCCCTTCTTCTGCAGGGGGTCGTAGATCCGGGTCACGAACTCGGTGTCCATGAAGGCGTAGGCCTGGGCGTAGTTGTCGAACAGGTAGGGCAACTCGATCAACTCCGGGGTGCGGTTGTCGTCGAAAACCGCCACCAGCCCGGCGGTGGTGGGATACAAATCGAGGGCTCCCGTGGAGACCATTTCCTGGCACTGGGTGTGGGTACCCATCTGGCCCGCGGGGTAGACCTCCACCTTGAGATCGCCTTTGGTAAGCTGCTCCAGCCGCTCGGCGTAGTGCAGCACGGCGTCATGCCGGATGTTGGTGGTGGACTCCGAATGGGCGAACCGCAGGGTGGTGGCCGCCTGGACGGGCAGGGCCATCGCCAGCATCCCAAACAGCAGAATTCCGCATACACTCATTACCGTGGCGCGTTGCAGTCCTTTCATTTCCATTCCTCCCTCTCGAGTTGGGTGCCGGATGAGCGCTGCCCCGCTAAGGGCTCGATTGCCCCTGCGCTCATGTGTTATCGTATTTGTGTATACATAGTAGCCTTTTCTAAAGTCAAGCAGAATGTAACCGCGGGTGAAGACAGGACCAGCCGACCCTTTTCAGCCCTTGGGACTTGGGCCGACTGGCGATAAAGGTTTCGACCCACCCGCCGCCCCGTGACCGCGATAGGACGTCGGCATTGCCTCCAGCGGTGCTGCCGGACACGACCGTGACCCAAGACACTCCAAACCCGAGGTATCCGACAACACCTGCCTTGACAACAGGAGTTGACTCCCATCCGCGGCGGAGCCGATTGGCCAACCGCCGGGATACACATGAATGTAATCGATTTAAAAAGGAATTACGCGACAAAGCGGGGGCAAAAGCCATTTTCGCGGCGGGTTCTGCCCGGCCATCGCGGCGAGCCGGCACGCCGCTTGACCGCGCATATGATTTTATGTATATGTGTATTCACTGAAACCATCCTGTCCGGCGATCACCCGACGCGTCGCAGGTGATAACGACCGGCAACGGCGGATCCGCTCCGGGAGCCGCAACCCTTGCCAAACCACTCTCGAGATGCGGATATGACCTCCCCGAAAAGACTGCACGCCATGCCCATCATGCCCACGCGCTCGATTGCCGATCAGATCTACGAGCGGACGAAACACGACATCCTCAACGGCGTCATCAAGCCGGGCCAACGCCTCCTCGAGGTGGAGGTGGCCCAGGCCGTTTCCGCCAGCCGCACCCCGGTGCGGGAAGCCTTCCGCCGGCTCGAGCAGGACAGCCTGGTGGAGCGCCTGGCCCGCGGGGGTGTGCGGGTGATCGAACTGGAATGGAAGGCCATCAAGGATCTCTACGATCTGCGCACCGTTCTGGAAGCCTACGCCATCAAGCTGGCCTGCGAGAGAATCACCTCGGAGCAAATCGTCTCCCTGAAGCAGATCAAGGCCCAGGCCATGGAGCTGTTGAATTCTCCGGGGCTCGGCAAGGACTATCTTTTCGGCCGCTTCATGGAACTGAATGCCCAGTTCCACGAAACCATCTACCAGGCCACCGGTTCCCGCTTCCTGATGGTCATCATCAACCAGCTCAGGGGCATCGTACAGGTCATGCGCTCCATGAGCCTCCAGGTGGACCAGTCCTCCACGCGGGCCTGGGTGGAGCACAGCCGTTTGATCCACCACCTGGAAATGCGCGATGTCCCGGCGGCCCAGGAGCTCATCCAACAGCATGTCCAGAACGCCGCCCAGGAAGTTCTCTCGATCATGCAGAAAAAGGCCTGAGAACGCACGGCCGCCGAGAATCCCCCGAAAGCCCCCATCCCGGTCGCATATCCCCTATTGCTTTTAGTATTCGGTATTTAGACATCCAAGGTCATCCCACCCACGGTTGTGGCCACCGGAACCCGAACCGGGCTCAGGCAGGCGGCTCGCATGGCCAGCAATGGGATTGGGGCGCCACTTCCGGGATGCGCCGGAGGGATGGGCGGCCGCACCCGCCGGCCTCCGGCGCAGGAAGCAATTTCGCGAGATGGGTTCTAATCATAATTTTCCGGCAACCAACCCCTGCGTATGCATTCACGGAAACTCCAGGCGGGGGTCGTCTCCGTCTTGTAGCTCCAAAAAAACCAGCCCGAATACGTCTCAAAAGTCGCCAATTGAGCGGCGCCGTATGCGCGGTAAGCGACATCCCGCTGAGATGCATCCATATGTTCAAGGGCGTGGTTGAAGGGGCCTTCCGCCCAAAGTGAGACGACCTTCAGGTCGAGCCCGAGGCTCCATTCTCCCACGATGGTCCCCAGTTTCAATTGGCGTTTGATATCGTCCGCCTCATTCTTCCAGTGGATGGCCGCCTTGTGGACATGCCCGTCGATGTCCAGGTCAAGATCGGACCGATCAAAGCACTGGTAACGGTGAATGTCGAAAAGAACGTTGGTATAGTGGGGCTCCTGAAACTCTCCGTGATACTGTGCGTGGGAGCGAAATCCATCGTGGAAGACAATTGCGACGGAATGCCTGGGGCAGTGCTTTCGTATGGCATGGTAGGCCTTGCGGGTGTACTCCACAAGAAGTTCCGTCGGGATATCCCAGCGGGGCTCGTTCAAAACCTCAATGCCCATCAGACGCCTTTGTCCCCCATATCGCTGCGCAAGTCTCTGCAAGGTGTGGAGCGCGAAATCGATATATGTCGTTTTCCGATGCCAGTCGCAAATGCCGTGCAGGCCGCCGTTGTCGAACCCATTTTGGCAACCAGGCGCGGCATGAAGGTCGAGAAGTATGGATATTCCATATTTGTCCGCCAGTTCAAAGGCCCTATCGAGATAGGCCACTCCGCCTTCGACATACGGATGCGTCTTTCCCCGATAGGATTTATGGTACGGATAGGGAGGCCCAAATATCCAAAAGCCCAGCGGCACCCGGACGGCATTAATGCCGCTCCGCCGAAGCCAGCGAAAATCCTTCTCCGTGATGAAAGTCTCCCAGTGCCGGATGAGCCGTTGCCTTGCGGCGTAACCCAGTTCTACGCACCATGCCGTTTCATCCCGTGCCTTCAGCCCCTTGAAAAGGCTGGGGGTCATCCATTTCTCAAGGACCAACCACCCGCCAAGGTTTACGCCCCGGAGTTTCCTCCCGAACCTGTTATACAAAGGTGCCATGCGTATTCTCTAGTGGTTAATGAAGGATACCCTGTTGTAGGCGGCCATGGTTGCTCGGGGAAGCGTTTCTCCATTTCGATCACGACAGCCCCTCGCGAAGTTGCCTGGTGTCTTCCTTCGAAAGGGAATTAGTCCTCGATCCCGATGATGGCATCATGGGAAAAACAGTCGGTTCTTCTGAATCCGGGGAGCGGCTGCATGCGGCACCCCCTGTGCGGTGTCTGAATATCCCGACGCGTAGAAGTGGTTTCAAAACCTTCCATCGGGACTCAGGTCAAGGCGGCCGCGAGGCTCAAGCCGGAGGAATACGCCTGTATTTCGAGGATTGGAACCGAGCGCCCAACGCTTCAGATGGGGCCCGAGGGGGAGATTTTGAATCCACCTCTAAACAGCCTACGCTTCATCGGGCAACACGTCCAAGCTGCCGGCACGGTGCCTCGAACTCTGTGGGAGGTGCATTTTCCTCCCCCCAATTGAAATGCAGATCATGACGGTTCCCAACAGCAGCATGGCGCCAGGTTCCGAAAGTGGATAAACCGGAAACTCTGCGGCCAGCCATGCAGAATTAATAGCGGCACAAAGCAAGATCAAGGCCATGAAAAAATTTGGCCGGCTCTGCGCGGTGGTCATAGCGTACCCCGGATGATCAGGCGTCTTAGGCCGCTATCGATCGAATCATCCGAGAGGTGAGCAATTGTCAAGATTGAACCTCCAAGTTGGGGAATAGATCCAAACTGCCAAGGCACGCGGTGGTGAGATCCGCCCACATGGATCAGGCGCCTTCCTTGATCCCGGGAAAGGAAGTCCAGGGGACTTCTTCACGATGGGTGCCTGTGAAAGATAATAGGTCCCTTGCCGCCGAAGGGAAAGACTTGATGACTATGGGGCTAATATGGGGGAATACCAGCTATCATAAGGGGTCCGGCCGGGCAGGGAAAGAACCCGGCAGCGGGCACGATTGCCCAGGACGGACGTGCGCAGGGACAAAGCTCTGGATCAGACCATTGGCCAAGGTCAATAGCCTACCGGACAGTTTACGGCAGGCGATATGCGTCATCCCCGGCCCCGATGGAGGCCGGAGATGACGCGCGCCGGTGGGGCGACCACCGTTTCCGGATCGAACGCCCGAGGATCTGCCTGAGGTCGCCCACGACCTTCCCGGAATCCAACCCGCCCCGATCCGCCCTGCTGGGCGGCCTCACTTCCCGGCGAAATAGCTCGTCATCAGGTTCCGGTAATTGGGAATGTGGCTGGAAAAGAGCGCGCCCAAGCCTTCGATATCGTTGCGCCAGTCGCGGTGCAGTTCGCAGGCCATGCCGAACCAGTTCATCAACTGCACGCCGGAAGCCTGCATTCGCAACCAGGCGCTGTGACGGGTGACCTCATTGAAGGTGCCGGAGGCATCGGTGATCACGAAAACCTCATAGCCCTCCTCGACGGCGGAAAGCGCCGGGAAGGCCACGCAGACCTCCGTCACCACCCCGGCGATGATGAGCTGCTTGCGACCGGTCTTCCGGACGGCGCTGACGAAATCCGCGTTGTCCCAGGCGTTGATGTTGCCGGGGCGAGCGATGTAGGGCGCGTGCGGGAACATCTCTCTCAGTTCCGGTACGAGCGGCCCGTTCGGGCCGTTCTCAAAGCTGGTGGTGAGAATGGTCGGCAACTTGAAATAGCTGCCGCAGGCGGCCACAGCGAGCACGTTGTTCTTGAACTCGCTCGGTGCAAAGTCCTGAACCAACGAGATCAGTCCCGCTTGATGGTCCACCAGCAGCAGCGCGGCGTCGTCTTTGGAAAGTCTGGCATATTTGATCGGCGTACCCATGGTTGGCTCCTTTTACAATCGATCGATCCGCAGAAAGTCGGGTTGGAAGCCCAAATCCCGCCCGGGCTGCCCGGGTCCTGGCGCAACGATAGTGCCGTTGGTGGCCGGAACCAAGTGGCCCGCGGGGGACGTGGGTGGCCTGCCTGAAAACTTGAAAGAATTCCAGGTATCAAATAGGCAATAGCCCGGGGCCCTCTTCCGGCGTAGGGCATCTCCCCGGGGGCGGGCCGCCCCCTCCCAGGAGCCAAGGAAGGGAGGGCGGTTGCGCTGGGGGCGCCCTTGTGCCGGGCAGATTGGAACGGGTCAGCCGTGAGGTTGCATGGTGCTGGGGAGGGGTGGAATCGAAAAACGGTGAGCCGATGGCGAGACGGACCGGTGGACCAGAGGAAAAGGGGCTACCCCACCTGGCTGTAACCCCCTGTTTTCACTGGCGCGCCCGGCACGACTCGAACGTGCGACCTATGGATTCGAAGACAGGACCTCTGAGTTTCCTAATCTCCTCGTATTACACTATATTGTCATTTTTATTAGGTTTTCAATTCCACATTTTGTACAGCTTTTTCAATTATGGCAGGTTTTGGCAGGATTTTCTCACACAGAGTCTCCCTTACTTGATGGTCATGACGGGACAGGGCGCATTGAGAATGACATACTGAGCATTGGAGCCGAACACCAGCTTTCCCACCTTTGATCGCTTTTTGATTCCGATGAAAATGGCATCCACTTTGGTATCTTTGGCAAAATTGACAATATCCTCTCCTGGTGTCACGCCCCTTACCAGAAGACGCGTCTTGACCGACAGGCCTTTTTCGCCCAGGCTATTTGCAGCGAAGGCGAGGTGCTCACGTGCTTTTTGGATTTCGTCATCTTCAGTGCTGCTGGTTCCGCCTTCTCTGGAGCAAATAACCTCCACCGATGCATTTAGGGGGGTGGCATACTTGGCAATAACCTCAAGCGCCTCTTTAGCTGAATTGGATCCGTCATATCCAAGTACAAATTTCATCGTCACTCCTTTTCGATTGAAACGAATTATCGTCATTGCCCGCAGGGAATCGCAACGCGCAATCCCCCCGCATTTACCGCTCTGAAAGAATCAGAGGCCGTCCGTGGCTGATAAAATCGCAACGAGGCCCCAAATTCCACTCCTCCCACGCCAGAATCCAGAGGGGTTGAAAAGACCGCCCCCTGCCTCCACGGGGACGACTAAACCGCTTCTCCTACGCTAATCAGGTATGCATCTCTGATGGAAATTCAAGAATCGCCGTTTCGGAAGCAGACGGCTATGCTTCTGTCAATACTTCGATCGAAATCTTTTCGACAATGTCTTTGACCTTTTCGCGATAGGCCAGCATATGGGGAGTCGAAAAATGCGCCATCAAATCTTCCAAACTTCTCCATTTTTCGATGATCGTAACCCTGTTGGCATTAAGCGCTTGAGCTGCCAGGCCTGTCGGGAGATCTATCGTCGGCAAATAGGCGACACACCCTTCTTCCGTTAAAACATGGGGGTTGAGCGCTTTGACGATATCGATATACCGGGACACTTGACCTTCCCTAACGGTAATGGATGCAACCACGTGGATCATATCAAATTTTCCTTTTCTGGCAGATCATGAAGAATATCCGTTCCACCTTTCCATGGGACGCAAGCGGCAGCGCTTGACCCATCTTCACGCTCTCAGGCGCGGTTTTATGGCATTCGCGCCGCTCGGATTCGGGCTATGCGGCCATCCAGCCGCCATCCACGTAAATGACCTCACCAGTGAGATAGTCCGATGCCGGTGATGCGAGGAAAAGCACCGTGTTGCCGATATCCTCGGCCGTTCCAAATCGTCCCAGCGGGATCCTCGACAGCATCCATTCAAAACGCGCCTTGTCTTTGAAAGCAGCTTCCGTCATGGCCGTACGAACGTATCCGGGTGCGACCGCATTGACATTGATGTTGTGGGGCGCAAGCTCCACGGCCATGGCTTTGGTGAGGGAAAAGATCCCACCTTTGGCAGCACCGTAGACGGAAATATTGGGAACGGCGATCTTGCTCGTCAGGGACGCCAAATTGATGATCTTTCCCCCCCCGCATTGTACCATGACCTTCGCCGCAGCCTGAGCCATGAAGTAGGCTGCATGCAGCTGAATCTCCATGACCTGCTGATAATCCTCCTCGGTCACTTCGAGAAAGGGCTTGCGGATATTAGCACCGGCGTTGTTCACGAAGATATCCAGGCGGCCAAAGAGCGAAACTGCGCGATCTATTATATTGGGGAAGGTTTCCACACGGGCCAAATCGACCGTCATGATCTCCACTCTACGGCCAAATTCACTGGTGATGGCATTGGCAGCTTCCCTAAGCTGTGACTCTGTTCGGGAAACCATCAATAAATCTGATCCGGCGCCCGCCAAAGCTCTGGCGATTCCCCGTCCGATGCCACGCCCGCCACCGGTCACAAGGCTCGTTTTTCCTCTTAGAGAAAATACTTCCAGATAGTGGCTCATGATGATGCCTTTCTATGTATCGACACAGGGTTCAATAACACGGCCCAAATTGCCGTGAATAGTTGATAGGCGAACGTTAATGGCTTCTCAAGCAAATCACGAAAAGTGGTCCTGTAGGCCTGCAAGGGGTTGTTGCCATTGATGCCCAGACAGGCGACCCTCGATCTCGACCTCCTCCGGAGAAAACACGCCTGCCGAAGCGCGCACCATGCTTCAGCTTCGGCAGGTAGGACCTTCGAATCGGTTGCCTTCGAGGGCAAGGCGGCCGTGATCCCCAGAATCAATCGAGATCGTGCATGTTTTGCGGCTGACCCTGGGCATCCCAGTGGCGGGCTTTGTAGTACTCTTTGAGCATTTGCATCATCTGGTCCTCGCTGATCCCCTTGCCGGTTTCCGGTAACACCTCCTTGAGCAAACGCGACGGCAGTCTGTCGTCTTCGATCGTCAGCCCCTCGCGAAGGTTGAAGCGCCGCGTGTCGTCGTGCACGGCCCAGGACACAGAGCGCAATGCCTCCTCGGACATGTCCTCCCCCGTAAGCAGGCGGGTGATAGTTTGGAACACGTCCCAAGGATAGAAGTCCCGATAGAACCGGCATAAGATCATTGTATCCATCATGATATGGCGGTCTTCCCAGTCGGCGAAAGCGGCCGCCTTGCCCTCGATCTGCTCCGGATCAAACAGCCCTCCGAGCTCGAACTTGTAAAAGGTCGACCGCAAATGGCAGGCTCCCCGGTCGCTGGTTCCGTAGGCCAAGCTCATTCCTTTGAGAACTCGAGGGTCGTAGCCAGACGGTTCCATTCCCTTGACATGGACTGCAATGTCCTCGGCGCCCCATTCCTTGGCGGCGTGCCTGATGCCCTGGGCCAGTACCTTTCCTAACCCGCGGCGGTAAGCGATGTCCTCGACCAACGCGACGATACCGTCGACATCGCCGTAATCCAGGTTGGTTTCGACCTTGCCCCGCTTGCCGGCTTCGATGGTAAAGGCTACCAAGTTGCCCGCACTCATGGTGTCCAGACCGAGACGATCACACCGGTCATTGATGTAAGCGATCTCCTCGATGGCGTCCACCATGCACAGTCCGCCAAAGGTGTAAATCGTCTCGTACTCGGGACCGTCCAGCTTAAGTCCCTTGTGGCGGCCCTCCTTGACGGTGCTCAGTCTTCCGCAGGCCATGAAGCACTTGAGGCAGGGATGTGGCGTCACATCGCAATGGGTGTGGAGGGCGCCAGCGTTAATCTTGTCTTGATGCGCCACACGCCCCTGGCTCCAGTACTTCGCGGGAAAGGCGCCCGCCTTGTGGAGCAGGTCGACCATCATCGGCGTTCCCTTGCTTTTAAATGCTTGGGAGGCCGGGGCGTCCCGGTTCAGCTTGAGAAATTCCCCCGCAAACTCCTTCAGGCCTTGAGCATCTGCCACCAGCTTTTTATGGTCGCCCCAGAAGGCAATCCCCTTGACCTTCTTGGACCCCATTACGGCGCCTACCCCTGTTCGTCCGGCCTGGCGCCAATAGTCGTTGTTGATCAAAGCGATTTTGACGAGATTTTCCCCTGCAGGCCCGATCACCACCACTCCTGGCTTTTTAGCTTCCTGCCGGTTTTTTGCCAGCCAATCCTTGATAGCATCTTCGGCCGCATAGGTTTCCAAACCCCATAAGTCGTCCGCAGGGTGAAAAACTACCTCCCCATTGCCGATTTCAATCCAGACCGGTGAGTCAGCAGCACCGTTCAGTACGAGGGCATCGAGACCCGCGGCACTAATCCGTTCGGCAACCGTCCCTCCAGAGTAGGATTCACTGTAAAACCCGGTAAGCGGAGACTTGGTATAGATGCCGTGCCGGCAAGATCCCCAGAGAGGCGTGCCCGTGGCGGGTCCGATGGCAAATATCAGATTGTTGTCCGGTGCGAGCGGGTCCACACCGGCCGGGTTGTGCTTGAGCAGCAAATAGGATCCCAACCCTTTGCCACCCATGCGGGTCTGCAGGACTTCTTCTGGGATGGCGACGGTTGCGCTGGCCCGTCGGCACAGGTCCACTCTTAGGACGTTGTTGTTGTATCCGAGCATAATGTCCTTTCCTTCCTGTGGCGCCAGTTCTTTGATAGTACCTATCTAACGCCAAATTTTTCGAAAAATAATAAGGCGCAAATCCAGCCTCTTCGATGAAAATCGAGATCGAATTGTCGGTTAACTCACCCACGAGGCCAGAGGTGGGAAACACCACCTTCCCGGCAAGATGAAGGGGGATTCCGAGATTTTCTGGAGAGATTCGCGACGGCATCCGGCGCTTGATATCCCGGGCGCTGGAATGCGCCAGGTTGGAGGTTTTTGTCTCATCTAACATCGCCTGGTCTTTTACGGGGTTGAGGCTTTCCGATTCACGCCTTGTTAAAGGCATTGGTGTAGATGGCGCGTACGTCGTCCTCCGTGAGATCTCGCGGATTGGGTACGAACAAGCGCGCCTGGGCCATGCCGCCCGAAACCATTTTCGGCAGATCGTTTTCCGAAATATCGTAATCGTTCAGCCACGGCGAAACATTAACGGCCTCCATCAGATTCAACACGGCTTCAATAGAAAGATCGGCAGCTTCATACAATGAGAGGCCTTCGGTCGATTCCCCCATTGCTTCGGCGATAGCAGCGTACTTCCGCAGATTGCCAACTTTATTGAAGGCCATGACATGGGGCAGCATGATGGCGTTAGAGCGGCCGTGGGACATATGGTATTCCGTGCCAAGTACGTACGCCAGTCCGTGAACGGCGCCAAGCCCGCCGCTGGCAAAGGCCATGCCGGATAGGTTGGCCGCCAGCAGCATGTTGTAGCGGGCCTTGACATGGTTTCCCTTGGCATAGGCTTGGGGCAGGTTGGCGGCAATCATGGCGATGGCCTGGAGGGCCAGCACCTCGGCGTAAGGGGTGGTGTTGACGGATACGTAGGTCTCGATGGCATGCACCAAGGCATCAATTCCGGTATCGGCAGTCACCTTGGGCGGCACGGATAAGGTCAGGTTAGGGTCCAGAATGGCCAAGTCGGGAAGCAGATAATCGCTGTAAACAACTTTTTTAGTGTTGACGGTCTCATCGGTCATAACCAGAACCCGAGTGGTTTCACTGCCCGTGCCGGCGGTTGTGGGGACCAGAATGCAGGGAATACCGCGCTTGGACACCATGTCGAGACCGGCATACTCCAAAACCGAACCTGGATTGGTTGCCAACACGCAAGCGGCCTTGGCCGTATCCAGAGAACTGCCGCCGCCAATGCCCAGAATCAGATCGAAGCCACCTCTGCGCACCTGGCTGGCACACTCGTCGATGATGCGAGCCGGCGGTTCGGGCAGGACGCGGTCGAACACATCATATTTCAAACCGCTGGCTTCCAGGGAATCGAGAACCCGTTGAATCAA
>DJGG01000296.1:0-22201 GCA_002432195.1 Desulfobacteraceae bacterium UBA5852 | reverse complement strand
TCGGTGATCACCAGAACCTTGGCGGCGCCTAGCTTTTTGGCCTCTGTGCCGGTATGCTGAATCGCATCCTGGCCCAAAAGCGTTTTCTTACAAGCCAAAAAAGTGCCCTGCTTGCTGATCTCCTCAAAAGTGTCCTTCATCCCTATCTCCTTTTGACCTATTTTACAGTCGCTGTTTTAGTCGATCCGGTTGAGCTTCCTTGAAATTGCGAGGCTCATGCTGCCCATGATCCCCTTGGGCAAAAAAATGATCATGATTAAAAGCGATATGCCGAAAATGATTTGACTGAGCCCGAGGAAGGACGCCCCCATACTGATGCGGACATACTCTTCCAAGGCTACGATGATCGTGCTGCCGACAAATGGACCGAGTACTGTGAACATGCCGCCGAGGATGGCCTTGAAGCAAACCGAAAGCGATACACCGACTCCGGCGATTGTGTCTGGACTGACGTAGGTTACGTACTGGGCATAAAGGGCACCGCCGAGCGCGGTAAGTCCGGCGCTCAAGAGGGTGATCATCATCTTGTATCGGATCACGCTGACACCGAGTGACGCGGCCGCAATTTCCGATTCCTCGATGGCTGTCAGTGCCAGTCGGATCGGGCTCCGATCGATTCGTCGCCAGATATATACTGCTCCTATCAGCAGGATAAGCGCTATAAAATAATACACGCGCTTGTCGGAAAACTGCATGTCGCTTATCTTTCCCGTGGCCCGCAGCGTATATCCGAGAGAACCGCCGGTAGTTTCCCGAAAAGCCATGATCGTGAGTGCCGACACTTCCGCCACCGCCAGCGTCACCAGGGCAAAATAATCGCCGAGGAGCCCGAAGCGAAAACACGCGTATCCCAAAACAGCGGCTGTAGCCACCGCGATGGCTACGCCGACCCAAATGCCGATCCACGGCGTGAATGACCAGTAATTGAACATCATGGTCGGAAAATAGGCTCCAATGCCCAAAAAGATGCCGTGTCCCAGGGAAACCATCCCGAACCGGGCCATGTAGGCCCAGGCCGTGGCGACGAAAGACCATAGGAGAATCAGCGTCATAATGTGATTGAGGTAGGAGGAGGTGATGATAAACGGCAGCATCACCAAGACCACCAGCAAAATTATTTGCCCGTAGAATCCATATTTATTGATTGCTTGCATATTAGCTCTCTGTTCCCAATAGTCCCTCGGGACGAACCATCATCATGCCAATGAACATGAGAAGGGCGACGATGTCGGCGACTTCTTTGGAGGACAAGACGGCCGTTACTGACGTAACGATGCCGATGATAAAGGCACTGATAAATCCTCCCATGAGATTTCCCATTCCACCAAAAACCACGATAACGAAGGCCATTAGGGTGAAGCTGGCGCCAAAATGCGGATGAACCGTGTAAATGGGAACGAAGAAAGCCGCTACTAAGCCGGACAGCGCGCCCCCTGTCATCAATGTGATGTAGTAGATGACTTTGGGATTTATCCCCATTCCCTTGGCCATCTCCAGGTCCTGGGCCACGGCTCGAATGCCGAGGCCCAAGTAGGTTCTATTCAAAAAGAGGTAAAGAAACCATAGTGTGACAATTGCTCCAATAAAGGCAATCAGAAAGGAGCTGCGAATGAAGATTTCGCCGAACTGGATGATCGGCATGCTCAAGGGGATGCCGCGATAATCTGCACCCCAGATGACTTGTGCCAGATTCTCCACTACGATAATCAGACTCGCTAGGGCCAGCAGCTGATTCAGGCGTGGGGCATTCAGAAGCGGATTGATGACCAGCAGTTGGGTGAGAATGCCTATGAGGCCCATGGCCGCGATCCCCAGAGCCATAGCCAGAAGTAAAGGGATGTGCCATGATGTGTGGAAAGTATAGATGAAGTAAAACCCCAGCATCACAAACTGCCCATAGGCCATGTGAATGATCTTGACCACCCCGAAAATCAGGTTCAGGCCGAAGGCCAACAAGGCCAGCACCCCGCCTAAAAGGATGCCGTTGATCAGCGCCATGAGGATCTGTTCAAACATCTTTGCTCCCTAAAGCCCCAAGTAGGCGGTTTTGATATAGGGGTTCTTGTCGAAATCCTCGCTTTTCCCCTCGAAAACCATCTTTCCAGATTCGATCAGGTAGGCATAATCGGCCACTTTGAGGGCCTTGTTGGCATTCTGCTCAACCAGCAGAACCGTATAACCCTCCTGCTTCATGGACTTGATGAATTCGAAAACCATGTTCACCACCAAAGGTGCCAAGCCGAGGGAGGGCTCGTCTAACATGATGAGCCGGGGTTGGGCCATGAGGCTGCGGGCGATGGCAAGCATCTGTCGTTCACCACCGCTCAAAGAGCCGGCTCGTTGGTTCCTCCGATCCGCCAAAACCGGGAAAAGCTGGAAAATTTGCGGCAGCCTTTGCTTGGCTATTGGGCGGGCCCCCTTGTTGTAAGACCCCACTTTTAGGTTATCCATTACCGTTAGGTGAGGGAATACGCGTCCGCCCTCGGGAACGAGTGAAATTCCGCCTTCGACGATTTGATGGGCTTCCATCCGGTCGATTCGATGTCCTTCGAATTCGATGCTGCCTCGCCGCGGCTTCTGTAGCCCGGCAATCGTACGCAGCAGGGTGCTTTTGCCGGCGCCATTCGGGCCAACGACAATGACGGTCTGACCCTTCTCGATCTTTACTGTTACGCTCTCAAGAGCCTGAAATTCGTCGTAGAAAACATTGATATCGTGTACGTTCAGCATATGTGCCTTTTTTCGCAAGAGCTAGTTCTGCCCCAAATAGGCCTCGATGACCCCCTCATCCTTAGACACCTCGGCCGGCTCGCCGTCAGCGATCAGGACGCCATGATTGAGGACGACGACCCGTTCAACGAGTCGCATCAATACATGCATGATGTGCTCGACCCAGATAATGGTCATTCCCAGTTGTTCCCGCGCCTTTTGAAGAATTTGGGAAGCTTCCTTGAGTTCATCCCTGTTGAGCCCGCTTAGCACTTCATCCGCAAGCAGGATTTTGGGTCTGGTGGCCAAGGCCCGGGCCATTTCCAGTTTCCTGAGATCTCCGGCTGTCATCATTCCCGGCAGCGAGTCTGGATCCATCTTGAGGCCTACGAATTCGAGCCACTGGCGCGCTTCATCCCACGCCCTCCGGGCGTCGTATCGTCTCACCGCCTGTTTGACACCGAACACGGCGCCCAGCATGACGTTTTCCGCTACTGTCAATGACTTGATGGGCTGAGGAATCTGGAACGTGCGGGCGATTCCCATATGGCAAATCGCATTGGGCTTCATTCCGCTGATTTCCTGGTCATCGAAAAAGACACGGCCTTGAGATGGGGGAAAGGCACCGGAAATCACGTTGAACATCGTGGTCTTGCCGGAACCGTTGGGTCCGATCAAACCGACGAAACTGCCGTCTTCGACCGTGAAGGAAACGTCCGCCAAGGCTGAAATTCCGCCGAACATTTTTGTGACGTGGTTGATTTCGAGCATTTGAGCCGACACCCTATCCTTTCCGTACGCGGCGGCGGAAAAAATCGGTAGTTCGGGCCGGAGGGCCCTATACTTCTCCCCGGCCCGAACGCGTTGGTGCTACTTGATGCCATATGGACTGTCCGCCGGCAGCGGGATGACCGGCTGGGCGGTTTGCAGCGCGCCAGGCCAAGCGATGCTCAACTTGCCACCGACTGATTGGGCCACCACCGGATACGAACGAAGGTTCTGACCGCTAAGAGCATGCTCCGGTGGCGCAAACTTCACGCCGTAACCGCAAGGGGTTCCCCCGTCGGGAATCTCAATATCCAGCGCAGCCTTGCGGATCGAATCAGGACTCAGGTCGCCATATTTTTCCAGCGCCAAGGGAAGTACATCATTGAGAAGTATCCAGGTATGTCCGAATCCTTGGGTGGCGTGGGTCGGCGGGTTGTTGTCCTTGAACTTCTCTTCATAGCGTTTGAGAAACTCACCCACAACGTCTCCGTTTCCAGGGGCCAGCTTGCTGCGGTCCAACAGCTGGGCCGGGGCGGGATCCACGTTAAAGCAGTAGTTCATCAACTCACCGCCGGCAGCCTCGGCGAGCTTGGGCATGTTGGCGTGACCGGCACCATGCCCAGCGATGGCCTTGGTCTTGAGACCCAGCTCGCGCGCCTGGCGGAAGAAAAGCACCACATCCGGAAAATAGCCGGTATGCAGAATGACGTCTGGCTTGGCCGACTTGAGCTTGAAGATCAGGGAAGACAGGTCATTGGTCTTGTGCGAATAGGCTTCTTCCATGACCAGGTTCATGCCGAATTCCTTAACTTTCTCTTTGTTAGCGGCGGCCACCGATGATCCGTAGGGTCCGTCTTCATATATCACCGCCACCCGAACCTCGGATGCGGATTTGATGCCGAACTTTTCCAAGTTCTCGTTAAACATCGTTACCGTGCTTTGACCCCACTGGGAACCCGTAGGCTGGACCCGGAAGGTGTAATTCAGGTGGCGGTCCTGGACCACCTTGTCCGAGATGGCGATGATCACCCAGAAAATTTTTTTGTATTGTTCGGCCATGGGCGCCAAAGGTACGGCTATTGCGCTGGAAAAGACGCCCAAAACGACCGGCACGTTCTCGACAGTCATCAGTCGCTGACCTTCGCGGATGGAAGTGTCTGGATTGCTCTGGGCGTCCGCAATCACCGGAACCACCTTGTATTGGCCGGCAATGCCTCCTCGGGCATTAATCATGTCTACCGCCACCATGGTGCCCTGGTAGCCGGCCAGTCCTCCAGCCGGCGCGAAGGCGCCGGTCATCGAGAAGAGAACACCGAGTTTGAACTCCTTGTCTTGCGCTAACGCAGTGCCGAAAACACTGCCAACGCAAAGGCCGAGGGCAATCACTGTGACCAAGCACTTTTTCATCATGTCATTTTGCTCCTTTAAATGGAAGTACGTTGGTGAGGTCGATCTCCGAAGTATCGAGCCGCCTATCAAACGACGCCTGCCTCATAATTATCGATGGACCTTCACACTCCGGATTAAACCGGGCGCCTCAGATGGTTTGACGGAAATACCGAGAAGCCGCTCGATCAAGACCTGTTCCAGCTCATTTATTTTGGGTCGATGGTATGGGTAGGAAACACCCAAGGAGGCCTCCACCTTTCCATTCTTGTGAAAAACCGGAACCGCTATTGATTTCATGCCCAGTGTCAGTTCCTGATCGCTGAAGGCATAGCCATGCCGCTTGATATACGCTAATTCTTCTCGGAATTGTTTCGGATCTGTCTTTGTGTGGGGTGTGTAGCTCGAAAAATTGATTTGTCCAATCAGAGCGTCTAATTCGTCTGAAGAAAGAAAAGCGGCGATGGCTTTGCCCAGCGAAGTTGCATGCACCGGTAGACGCGACCCGGCTGTGAGATCCAAGTTCACCACGTCTTTCGAACGCGTGCGCTCTACGGTGACCACTTCTCCACCCTCAATGATGGCACAAGAAGCAGTAATATCCATTTCGTTTGTAATACTGTTTAGATATGGGAGCAACCGGGTACGAAGATCCATGCTTTCGAGCACCCAACTGCCGAGACAAAGAACCTTGGACGTCAGTTGATACCGTTTGGATTGTTCGTCGTAAACGACAAAGCCCATCTGTTTCAGGGTATGGAGATACCTGCGAGCGGTAGGCAGATTGAGATGGTTTATCCTGGCGACCTCGGAAAGGGTCATTGCCGGCTGGTGTCGCGTAAAGCGACTTAACAAGAGTAGGCCTTTTGCAAAGGAGGCTACGAGCTCTCTTTCGGGCCTCGTGGATTTCGCCGCTTTTGTTCCCATGCCGGATCCAGTATTCAGCTTTGATGGTTTCGTAAAAAGTCGCCCTAACCCATCTCCTTGAAAAATTAAAAAAGTACTTTTTTCTGCTAAACTTCGCCTGCGGGTTGTGCTATAGAAACGTCAACAATATTGAACTCTTAGGATTGATACGGCATGATCCGGGTCAAGGACGACACCCAGCGACATCTCTTCGACCCCTGGGCATTTGTAAGTCCCAAGCGGCGCCGCTGGCTGGACGCGGGCTGGCCCGGGTGTTTGCCCTGGACGGCGCCCATCAGCGTCTTGACTCGGTGCACATCCGCTCCAACATGCGCCGGCTGGGGAGCATCGGGATCTTCAGCCGGACGATTCTGAAGTTTTTGGTCAACCTCAAACGCCACCACCGGGCGCCCTTCGAGTCGGTCTGCGCCAACTAGGTGCAACTCTACTGCGGGCCAAAGGCGCTGTCGGTTTTCTCGCGGGTCAAACCCACCGACGACGAGAAGACCTTGAACGTGGTCAGCGCCGATCTCTTCGATCTGATCGAGCAGTTCAAGGACCAGGCCGCCGTTTGCGCCATGCACAGCTACCAGCAGATGCAGCGGGTGCTGGCCGAGCAGTGCCAGGTGGCGGAGGATCCCTCCGGCGGTCCCCGGGTAACCGTGACGCCGCCCACGGGGGTGACGGCCGACTCGCTGCAGAACCCGTCGGACCACGATTCGTCCTACACTGGTCACAAAGGCCAGGCCTACCTGGTGCAGGTGATGGAGACCTTCCGTCCTCAGGCCGAGGGTCCGGAGGAGCCCTCCCCGCAGCCCAACCTGATTACCCATGTGGCCGTACAAACGGCCTGCGAGGGGAATGCACGGGCGCTGTTGCCCGCCATTGCCGACACCCAAGTTCAGGCCCGGGGCCCAAGGAAGTCGTGGCCGACACCGCATAGGGCAGCGATGCCAATCACTAGACGGCCGATGCGGCCCGGGTGGAGTTGATCGCCCCCACCTGCGGCGGGACAGAGCAGGATCCCTTTAGCGACGTTGACTTCGACGCCGATGGTCGGGGTGACCCGCTGCCCGACGGGGCACCCGCCGGAGCAGGACTTCCCACCCACCCCGCATTCCCACGCCGGGGCGGCCTTCGCACTGGAACGTTGCCGGGCGTGTCCGCACCCAGGCCGATCGACGGGCACACCAGGGCGTATTCTACCCCGCTTGGATACTTGTCAAAGAGCGGACACGGAAGCTGAGAAGAAATCCGGGTTTCCGGGATCGGTTATCTTGTCGCCCAGCGGACCTTTACCTCGAAATGGCTACCTGACTTTTTACAGGGCCATCAACCTTAAGGCACGCCGCCATCCGGCAACTCAACCATTGCAACAGATGCCCTGCTTTGATACCCGCTCGGCTTCCCTGGGGAGAGCGATTCTCAGTGTTACGCTATGCGTAACACTATTATTTTATGCGTCACAATATCACAGGCTTTTAAATGAATGAATGCCATTCTGTCAACATATATTTCTTCAGCTATTCGCGAGAAAATCATCGAATGCATTTTCAACTATTCCGGGTCCTGAAAGGCAGTAAACGATGATCGCTACTGCCCAGCAGAAGGTGCGGAAAAGGTTTTGAATGGCCACCGGGCAGGATCAAGTCGCGGTGTTTGATCGGGTGATCGGTGAAAAGTCTCACACAGAGTCTCACACAAAAAAGAAGGGGCCACAGCTTGATGGCTGCAGCCCCTTGATTTAACTGGCGCGCCCGGCACGACTCGAACGTGCGACCTACGGATTCGAAGTCCGGTGCTCTATCCAACTGAGCTACGGGCGCGGCGGGCGATTGCCGGCACGGCCAACGCAAACGCCCCTTCCGCGGGAAGCGTGGAAGGGGCATCGGCAGTGCGGCGTTTGGAAAATGGGGTGAGTGATGGGATTTGAACCCACGACCCCCAGGGCCACAACCTGGTGCTCTAACCAGCTGAGCTACACCCACCACAATAAGGCGGCTTTAATATCAGAGTCGGCGCCCTTGCGCAAGCTGAATTTGCCGTCGGTGCCCTGCCCCGCGACCGTCGGCGCTCCCTTGACCCCCCGCCCTCCCCTGGGCTATACACACCCACGGTTTCCACCTCCCGCAACCAGGATCGAACCCGTGAACCCTATCCAGCTGCTGTTCATCCGCGCCGTTCTCGGCCTGGTTTTCGCCGTGATCCTGACCCGCATGTTCCGGGGCCACTCCGAGCCCCTTTACGTGGGCGGCCTGACGGTGATCCTGGTGGGTCTGGCCTACGGCCTGGAGCATCTGCGCAAACGGAAGAAGCCGTGACCGCCCGCTGCCGGGCCCACCCCGCGCTGCTCGGCCCGCAGCCGCCCCCAGGGCCTTCCCACGCCGCCCGGCGGCGGAGGAGCCGCCCGTGAAACAGATCATCCTCGGCACCGCCGGCCACATCGACCACGGCAAGACCAGCCTGGTTCGGGCCACCACCGGCATCGACACCGACCGCCTCAAGGAGGAAAAGCTCCGGGGCATCACCATCGAGCTGGGCTTCGCCCACCTGGAGCTGCCCAGCGGCCAGCAGGTGGGCATCGTGGACGTGCCCGGCCACGAGAAGTTCGTCAAGAACATGGTGGCCGGGGCCACGGGTATCGACATCGTGGCCATGGTGATCGCCGCCGACGAGGGGGTCATGCCCCAGACCCGGGAGCACCTGGAAATCTGCAGCCTCCTGGACGTGCGCCACGGTTTCGTGGCCCTCACCAAAATCGACATGGTGGACGAGGAGATGCTGGAGCTGGCCCGGGAGGACATCCGGGATTTCGTCCAGGGCACTTTCCTGGAGAACCGCCCGGTGGTGCCGGTCTCGGCGGTCACCGGAGCGGGCATCCCGGAATTCGTGGCCACCCTCGACGACCTCTGCCGTGAGGTTCCCGAGCGCAAGACCACGGGGCTTTTCCGCCTGCCCGTGGACCGGGTCTTCACCATGCGGGGCTTCGGTACGGTGATCACCGGCTCCCTCGTCTCCGGCAGCGTCGCCGTGGGCGAGACCGTGATGATCTACCCCGCCCAGAAGACCGCCAAGGTCCGCGGCCTCCAGGTACACAACCAGGCCGTGGAAACGGCCACGGCCGGCATGCGCACGGCGCTGAATTTCCAGGGGCTGGAGCGCACCGCCGTGGAGCGCGGCCACGTGCTCTCCAACCCCCAGGCCCTGGCCCCCAGCTACATGGTGGACGTTTCCCTCCACTACCTGGCCAGCGCCCGCAAGCCCCTGAAAAACCGCACCCGCGTCCGCTTCCACACCGGCACGAGCGAGATCCTGGGCAACCTCGTGCTCCTCGGGACCGACGAGCTCCCCCCGGGAGCCACGGTACCGGCCCAGATCCGGCTGGACACCCCCGTGGCCCTGGTGCGCGACGACCGCTTCGTGGTGCGCAGCCTCTCTCCCGCGCGCACCATCGGCGGCGGGCGGGTGCTCAACCCCATTCCCCCCAAACACAAGCGTTTCCGGCCGGAGGTGGTGGAGGGTCTGAGCCACCTTGCCGAGCTGCCCGTGGAGGAGGCCGTGGCGTTCCATGCCCGGGAGACCGGCGCCCGGGGGGTGTCGCTGGCGGCTCTGCGCCTGATGACCAACCTCCCCGACAAGCAGATCGAAGCCGTCCTGGGGACGCTCCTCTCCCGCAAGACCCTCATCATGACCGACCGGGAAAGCCGCACGGTGATCCACGCCGAGGCCTTCGACGCCCTGAAGGCCCAGCTGCTGGAGATGCTCGCGGCCTATCACGCCAAAAACCCGCTGAAGCCCGGGATGCCCCGGGAGGAGGTGCGCTCCAAGCTGCCCTCCTATGTGGACAACCGCGTGGTGAACCTGCTGCTCAACCAGCTCCAGCGCAGCGCCGAGGTGGTGGCCGAGGAGGAAACGCTGCGCCTGCCGGGCCACACGATCTCCCTGGGGCGCGACCAGGACCGCCTGCGCCGGCAGATCCTGGAGCTGTATGCCGAGGCCGGCCTGTCCCCGCCCTATTTCAAGGACCTCCTCCAGCAACTGGAGCTTCCGGCCGTTATGGGCCGGGACGTCATGCAACTCCTGATGGCCGAAGGGCAAATGGTGAAGGTCAAGGAGGACCTCTACTTCCACGCCCCCGCCGTGGAAGAGCTCAAGGGCAGGCTGGTCGCCTTTCTCCAGGCCGAAGGGGAGATCACCACGCCCCGGTTCAAGGATATGACTGGTGCCTCACGCAAATATGTGATACCCCTCATCGAGTTTTTCGACACCACCAGGCTCACCATTCGCGTGGGCGACACCCGACGGCTCCGCAAACAATAACAGGCTACGGTAACCATGAAAAACAGCACGCCCGACAGCGCCGGCGGAAGCCCTCCCTCCCAGGGCTTCGGCACATACGCCCTGAAGCGGATCGTCCTGGGCATCGTGGCGACCCTGGCGGTCATCTGGCTGGTGAGCTTCGTTCTGGACCGCCTGGCGGGTCCCGAACCCCTGGACCCCAACCTCGGCCCGGTCGCCGGAGATACCGGCGGCATCGTGCACGCGCCGCCCCTGGTTCCGGGTCCTTCCAGCGCGCCGCCCCCGGCCGCGGAGGAACACGCGGCTCCCGATGCTCCGGCGCACGCGGCTCCCGAGGCCACGAAAAGCGAGACTCCCGCGGCCACCGGGCATGCGGCCACCGCCGAAACCCCGGTCCAGGCGCTGGTACCGGCCACGTCCCACGAACCGATGCCTCCGGCACCCAGCCCCATGGGCCGCACCTCAGCGTTCCAGAACGAGGATCAGGGACCCAGCGCCCCGGCGCCGGCCGCCGGCGCCCACGCACCCGCCGCCCCTGCGGCCGCACCCGCGGTTCCCCAGGTTCCCGGGGTGGCCTTCGCGGACGCCTTCATCCGTGTCCTGGACCACGAGGTCAACCAGCGCTTCTGGGGCTGGCGACCCAACGACATCATCGAGTACACCGACAACGTCAACAATTTCCAGCTCGGCGTCCTCGAGGTGGCCCGGCGCACGGCCGAGGTGCTGGCCGACCGCATCTCCCGCACCGGCAGCACCCAGGCCTTCGACAAGGATCTGGAGCGGGCCCGCAACAACGTGATGATCAACGCCACCCAGTACTGGCTCCCCTCGGCCGAAGCCAGCTATTCCGACGCCGTGGAAGAGGTCCGGCGCTACCGGGACAAACTCATCAAGGGCACCGCGCCGTTCTACTCCCGCACCGACAACCTGATTCCCCTGCTGCGGGCCTATGTGAACCTCCTGGGCAGCTGCGACGACAACCTCATCAAGTCCCACGAAGACAGCGGCCAGCCGGTGAGCTGGTTCCGGTCCGACGAATATTTCTACTATGCCCAGGGCGTGGCCCACGCCATGCACGCCATCCTGGAGGCCGTGGCCGTGGATTTCGCCACCACCCTGGAGGGGCGCCGGGGGGCCGACGAGGTCATGCACCATGCCCTCACCTCCCTGGAGCACGCCACCCACATCGATCCCTGGCTCATCCTGGACAGCAACCTCAGCGGCTTCCTGGCCAACCACCGCTCGAACCTGGCCGGCCCCATCAGCCATACCCGCTTCTACCTGGACCTGCTCATCGAAACCCTGTCCACCTGAGGGGCGCCGTCAAAGGCGCTCCTCACAGGACCTCCGCGAACCGGGCGCTCACCGCGTCGTGGTAGCGCCGGCCCCGGGGGGTGAGGCAACAGCGCCCCCCGGCAGCCGCCAGCAGCCCCTCCCCTTCCAGGGCTTGCGCCACGGTGCCGAAAACCGTGGCGAAGGCCACCCCGAAGCGCGCCTCGAAGCCCGCCAGGTCGAATCCGGCGCTCAAGCGCAGGCCGAGAAACACCGCTTCCAGCATCTGCTGGCCGGCAGCCAGGGTTTCGCGCCCCCCTGCCGGCAGGCGTCCGGCCCTCGATGCCTCCAGGTAGGCCTCCAGGCAGGCGTCGTTCCACCAGCGCTCCGGCGCCTCGAAGGAGTGGGCCCCCGGTCCCAGGCCGAGGTAGGGCGCCAGGGTCCAGTACTTGAGGTTGTGCCGGGAGCGGTCCTCTAAGCGGGCGGCAAAATTGGAGAGTTCGTAGGCGGGCCACCCGCGGGATTCCAGGTAGGCGTGGGTGAAGTCGAAGAGCTCCGCCGCGGCCCGGTCGGACAGGGGGCGCACGCGTCCCGCCCGTCGGGCCTGCCCCAGGGGTGTGGCGTCCTCGTAGGTCAGGAGATAGCAGGAAAGATGGGCCGGCTCCAGGCAGAGGGCGGTGTCCAGGTCGGCCCGCCAGTCGTCTATCCCTTGACCCGGCAACCCGTAGATCAGATCCAGCCCCAGGTTGTGGAAACCGGCCGCCCGGGCGGCCCGCACGCCGGCCAGGGCCTGGGTCCGGTCGTGAAGGCGCCCCAGCCACGCCAGGCGGCCGTCGTGGAAGCTCTGGACCCCCAGGCTCAGGCGGTTGACCCCCGCCCGGCGGTAGCCCGCCAGACGCCGGCCGTCCACGGTGCCCGGATTGGCCTCCAGGGTGATCTCGGCCAGCGGGCTCATGGCAAAGCCTCCGGCCAGGTCCGCCAACACCGCCTCCACCTGCCGGGGGGTGAGCAGGGAGGGCGTGCCCCCGCCGAAAAAGACTGTGTCCACCGCCCGCCCGGGCGCCTGGCGGAGGCCGATCTCCCGGGAGAGGGCCTTCAGGTAGGCCCCCCGGCGCTCGAGGTGCGTCACCGAATAGAAATCGCAATAGGCGCATTTGCGCCGGCAGAAGGGCACGTGCACATAGAGCCCCAGGGGCGGGGTGCCGGCAAGGGAAGGGTTCATGGCCTGGTCGGGGGAGGAAAAAAAACCCGGGACCGCGGCGCTGCGGACCCGGGATCGCAAGAGGGATCTGGCGGGCGTGGCCTCAGCGTTTCTTGGCCTGCCCGAGGTCGAAGCCGAGGTTGAGGGCCTTTTCGTTGATTTCCACGAAGCCGGCCGGAATCCGCTCCTTCAGGATCTTCATGACCGAATCCCGGGAGACCACGTCGGTGAGGGCCACCACGGCCCCCAGCATGCAGATGTTGAAAACGATGGGTTTGCCGATCTGTTCCATGACGCTCTGGTACATGGGCAACTCCACCTGCCAGGCGTCCGCCTTGCGCTCGGTGGTGACGTAGCGGGTGTCGCAGAGCAGGAGCCCGCCGGGGCGCAGGATCGGGTAGTAGGTCGTGTAGGCCTGCTGGGTCAGGCAGACCAGCACGTTGGGCTGGATCACCTTGGGAAAGTTGATCTCGCCTTCCGAAATGATCACATCCGACCGCGTGGCCCCCCCCCGGGCCGCCGCGCCGTATGCCTGGGACTGGGTGGCGTTGAGCCCCTCGTGGATCACGGCGGCCTCGGCCAGAATGATGGCGGCGGTGATCACCCCCTGGCCGCCGGAACCGGAAAACACCATCCTCACTCTTTCCATGGCCTCAACCTCGCATCGCCTTGTCGACAATTTTCGCGTATTCGCTGCAGTATTCGGGCTCTTCCTTCTGCACGAAAATGCCCCGCTCAATGAGCGCCGGGTTCTCCAGCTTCTTCTTGGAACCCACGGGGACGGTGTTCTCCTTGAACCACTCCATCATGTCCGCCGCCCCGCCCTGGCGGTTGCGCCGGCCGAAATGGGTGGGGCACTGGGAAAGGATCTCCACCACAGCGAAACCCTCGTGCAGGAAGGCTTTCTTGATGAACTCCGTGGCCTGCTGCGCATGGTAGACGGTGGTGCGGGCCACGAAGGTGGCGCCGGCCGCCCGGGCCATCTCCGAGACGTCGAAGGCGCGGTCGATGTTGCTGTAGGGTGCTGTGGAGGCGCTGATCCCCAGGCCCGACATGGGGGAGAACTGCCCGCCGGTCATGCCGTAGATGCGGTTGTTCATGACGATGGCCGTCATGCCGATGTTGCGGCGGCAGGCGTGGATGAAGTGGTTGCCGCCGATGGCCAGGGCGTCCCCGTCCCCCATGGGCACCACCACGTTGAGCTCGGGGCGGGAGAGCTTGACCCCCGTGGCGAAGGCCAGGGCGCGCCCGTGGAGGGTGTGGAGGGTGTGGAAATCCACGTAACCACCGATGCGCGAGGAGCAGCCGATGCCCGAGACCATCACGATCTCGTTTTTGCTCATGCCGAGCTGTTCCACGGCCCGCAGGAGGCTGTTGAGCACGATGCCGTGCCCGCAGCCGGGGCACCACATGTGCGGGAAGAAGCGTTCGCGGATATAGTCCTTGACGGCCATCTCAGACCCCCTTGCCCTGGATCAGGCGGAGAATATTCTGAATGTCGGTGGGCGTGATGAAAACACCATCGATGCGGTTGGCCAAAAAAACCTGCTCGGGCTTCTCGACGGCTTTTTTGACCTCCTGGAGCATCTGTCCCATGTTCATTTCCACCACCACCACGGCCTTGGCCCGGGCGCACTTCTCCCGCACGATATCCGTGGGGAAGGGCCAGAGGGTCTGGAGCTCCAGCAGCCCCAGGCGTTCCCCCCGGGCACGGCGGTTCTTCACCACGTGCAGGGCCGAACGCGCCGGCGCGCCGTAGGAAACCAGCACCCGGTCGGCGTCCTCCAGGAAATATTCCTTGTAGTGGGCCAGGAGGTTGGCGCGGTTTTCGATTTTGTCCACCAGGTGGCGGATAAGCCCGTGAACCACCTTGGGGTCCGAGGAGGGAAAACCCCACATGTCGTGGTAGAGGCCGGTGACGTTGTACCGGTGCACGCCGCCGAAATCGCTCATGGGCAGCCGCCCGTCCTCCCGGGGCAGGTAGGGATGGTAGTCCACCCCGCCCTTCACCGAGGTGTGCAGACGCCCCACCAGTTGGACCTCGCCCTCCTGGGGGACCACCAGCTTCTCCCGCATGTGGCCGATCACCTCGTCGAAGAGCAGCACCACGGGGGTGCGGTAGGTCTCGGCGATGTTGAAGGCCTCCACGGTCATCAGAAAGACGTCCTGGTGGTTGGAGGCCGTCAGCGCCACCATGGAATGGTCGCCGTGCACGCCCCAGCGGGCTTGCATGACGTCCCCCTGGCTCACCTGGGTGGGGATGCCGGTGGAGGGCCCGCCCCGCTGGACGTTGACGATGACGCAGGGGATCTCGGCCATGATGGCGTAGCCGAGGGCCTCCTGCATCAGGGAGAAGCCGGGGCCGCTGGTGGCCGTCATTACCTTGTGGCCCGTAAGCGAGGCCCCGATAATGGCGCAGATGGATGACAGTTCGTCTTCCATCTGGATGAACTTGCCCCCCTGCGTGGGCAGCCGGGCGGCCAAGAGCTCGGCCACCTCGGAGGAGGGGGTGATGGGATAGCCCGCAAAGAATTGCAGGCCCGCGTACAGCGCCCCGGCCACACAGGCCTCGTTGCCTTGGACAAACTTGATGTTCTGGCTCATCGTGGCACCCTACTCGGTTTCGATGTCAATGGCCAGATCCGGGCAGCGGATCTCGCACAGTTTGCACGCGATGCAGTCATCCGGCCGGGCGGCGAAGGCTTTCTCGGCCTCGTCCAGCTCCAGGACGTTCTTGGGGCAGAAGTGCACGCAGATGCCGCAACCTTTGCACCAGTCCCGGTTGACATGATGCGCCTTGAGCTTCGGTTTTCCTTTGGCCATGAGTGTAACTCTCCCGATATGGCGTAATGAACGCCGCGGCCGGCGTCCTGCAGGACCCGGCCGGGCTGGGGTGCCTAGTTAGTGAAGGCCACTGCCAATGTCAAGGAAAACCGGCGAAACCATTGGATCAATCGATGGGGAGGATTCTCCAGGGGAGTTGGCCCTCCGCGCCCGGGGCAGAGCCCCTCAGGGGCGCGGAGGCGGGCGAAGGCCGGCCGGCCTGGGGCGATGTCAGCCCTCCCGCAGCATCTTGCGCAGCACAAAGGGCAGGATGCCGCCGTGGCGGAAGTATTCCACCTCGATTTCCGTGTCCAGGCGGGCGATCACCTCGAAGACGGTCTGGCGGCCGTCTTCCCGGCGGGCGGTGACGGTGAGGTTCCGGCGGGGGGCGATGTCCCGGATGCCCGCGATGGCGAAGGTCTCGGTGCCGTCCAGCCCCAGGGCCGCGGCATCCTGTCCTTCGGCGAACATGAGGGGCAGCACCCCCATGCCCACCAGGTTGCTGCGGTGGATGCGCTCGAAGGAACGGGCGATCACGGCCTTGATCCCCAGGAGGTTGGAGCCCTTGGCGGCCCAGTCCCGGGAAGAGCCCGTTCCGTACTCCTTGCCCGCCAGCACCACCAGGGGCGTGCCCGCCGCCTGGTAAGCCCGGGCGGCCTCGTAGACGAAGCGCTCCTCGCCCTCCGGGAACTTGCGGGTGTAACTGCCTTCCTTGCCCCCCACCAGGCGGTTGCGGATGCGGATGTTGCCGAAGGTCCCCCGCATCATCACCTCGTGGTTGCCCCGGCGGGCCCCGTAGGAATTGAAATCCTCCGGCGCCACCCCCTGGGAGATCAGGTACTGGCCGGCGGGGTAAGCCACCGGGATGGCCCCGGCGGGGGAAATGTGGTCGGTGGTCACCGTGTCCCCCAGGACCATCAGGGCCCGGGCGTTCTCCAGGTCACCGGGGGCTTGCGCCTCCATGCGGAACCCATCGAAATAATTCGGCTTCTTGATGTAGGTGGACTGGGCGTCCCAGGCATAGGTGACGCTGCGCACGTCGGGCAGCGCCTGCCAGAACTCGTCCCCGTCGAAGATGCGTCCGTATTCGAGATCGAAAAACTCCGGCCGCAGGTGGTCGCGCGCCAGGGCCTCGATCTCCTCGTCGGCGGGCCAGATGTCCTCCAGGTAGACCGGCTCCCCGTTGGGGTCGAGCCCCACCGGCTCGAAGCCGAAGTCCACGTCCACGTGCCCGGCCAGGGCGAAGGCCACCACCAGCATGGGGGAGGCCAGGAAGTTGGACTTGACCCGCTGGTGGATGCGGGCCTCGAAATTGCGGTTGCCGGAGAGCACCGCGGCCACGTTCAGGCCGTGGTCCACCACGGCTTTTTCGATGGCCGGGTCCAGGGGGCCGCTGTTGCCGATGCAGGTGGTGCAGCCGAAGCCGGCCAGGTGGAATCCCAGGGCCTCCAGGTAGGGCATGAGCCCGGCGTGTTCCAGGTACTGGATCACCACCTTGGACCCCGGGGCCAGCGAGGTCTTGACGAAGGGCGGCACCTTCAGGCCGCGCGCCACGGCCTTCTTGGCCACCAGCCCGGCCCCCAGGAGCACGAAGGGGTTGGAGGTGTTGGTGCAGGAGGTGATGGCCGCGATGACCACGCTGCCGTGCCGCAGGGCTACCGGGCTACCGTGGAGATCCACCGTGCGGGCCCCGTCGGTGACCGGCCGGCACTGGCGGGCGCGGGTGGTGCGGGTGCCGGATTCCTCGTGGAATTGCGAGATCCGCTCCAGCTCGGCGTCCCGGTCGTAGGCGCAGCCCAGGGCCGCGGCAAATCTGGTTTTCAAGTCCCCCAGGCCGATGCGGTCCTGGGGGCGCGCCGGCCCGGCGACACAGGGTTCCACCGTGGCCAGGTCCAGTTCCAGCACGTGGGTGTACTCGGGGGTTTCCCGGCCGGTGTAGAAGAGCCCGTTGGCCCGGGTGTACGCCTCCACCAGCGCCGCCTGCCGGCTGCGGCCGGTCAGCCGCAGGTAATCGAGGGTCTTGGCGTCCACGGGAAAAAAGCCCAGGGTGGCGCCGTACTCGGGGGTCATGTTGGCGATGGTGGCCCGGTCGGGCACGCTCAGGGCCTGCATCCCCGCCCCGAAGTACTCCACGAACTTCTCCACCACCCCGAAACGCCGCAGCATCTCCGTCACCGTCAGCACCAGGTCGGTGGCCGTGACCCCGGCCCGCAGGCGGCCGCTGAGGTGGACCCCGATGACCTCCGGGATGGACATGTAGTAGGGCTGTCCCAGCATGACGGCCTCGGCCTCGATGCCCCCCACGCCCCAGCCCATCACCCCTATGGCGTCAATCATCGTGGTGTGGGAATCCAGGCCCACGAGGGTGTCGGGGTAGGCGAGGAGGCCGCCGTCCCGCTCCTCGGCAATCACCACCCGCCCCAGGTGCTCCAGGTTCACCTGGTGGCAGATCCCCGAGCGCGGCGGTACCACCTTGAAACCGTCGAAGCTCTGCTGGGCCCACTTGAGCAGGGCATAACGCTCCCCGTTGCGTTCGTATTCCCGGGCCACGTTGCGCACCACGGCATCGGCCGTGCCGAAGTAGTCCACCTGCACGGAGTGGTCCACGACGAGCTCCGTGGGCACCAGGGGGTTTACTTTCCGGGGGTCGCCCCCCTGGGCCGCCATGGCATCCCGCATGGCGGCGAGGTCCACCACGGCCGGCACCCCGGTGAAATCCTGCATCAGGACGCGCGCCGGGTGGTAGGGGATTTCCACGGGGGTCGCGTAACGCTTCCGCCAGCCGGCGATGTGGCGCAGGTCCTTTTCCGTGACGACGCGGCCGTCCATCTTCCGCAGCACGTTCTCCACCAGGATGCGGATGGAAAACGGCAGGCGCTCCACCTCCGCCAGGCCGTCGGCTTCCAGCTTGCGGATATCGAACATGGCATAGGCGCGACCATCGACCTGAATTTCACGAATGCAGTCTTCCCTCTTCATGGCCATCCCCGCTGGTTGGTGGATCCTGTTGACATGCATGCGGTCCGGAGTCCTGCGCACCCCCCGGGCCCGTGGCGCCGCCGGGGGCCGCGGGCCCCCCTCCCCGTCCCTCACATTTGCGCCGCAACCGCCTCGGCAAAGGCCGAGCAGGACACTTCCCGGGCCCCCTCCATCTGGCGGGCCAGGTCGTAGGTCACGGTCTTGTCCTGGATCGCCCCCACCAGGCCGCGCCGCACCGCGTCCGCCGCCGCCTGCCAGCCCAGGTGCTCCAGCATGAGGGCGCCGGAGAGGATCAGGGAGCCCGGGTTGACCTTGTCCAACCCGGCGTACTTGGGGGCGGTGCCATGGGTGGCCTCGAACACGGCGCAGTCATCCCCGATGTTGGCCCCCGGGGCCATGCCGAGGCCGCCCACCGTGGCGGCCAGGGCGTCGGAGATGTAGTCGCCGTTCAGGTTGGGCATGGCCAGGACGTCGTACTCCGCCGGGCGCAGGAGGATCTGCTGGAACATGGCGTCGGCGATGCGGTCCTTGATCACCACCTTTCCCTGGGGCGCTCGTCCGGCATGCCGCTCCCAGAGGGTCTCCTCGGTGATCACCCGGTCGCCGAAATCCTCGGCCGCCACCTCGTAGCCCCAGGTACGGAAGGCGCCCTCGGTGTACTTCATGATGTTGCCCTTGTGGACGATGGTGACGCTGGCGCGCCCGTGGTCGATGGCGTACTGGATGGCCATCTTCACCAGCCGCCGGGTGCCGAAGCGGCTCATGGGCTTCAGGCCGATGCCGGAACCTTCCCGGATCGTGCGCCCCTCCTCGCGCTCGATGAAGGCGATGAGCTTCCTGGCCATCTCCGAGTCGGCCTTCCACTCGTAGCCGATGTAGACGTCCTCGGTGTTCTCCCGGAAGACCACCATGTCCACGTCCCCGGGGGCCTTCATGGGGCTTGGGATTCCGGGGATATAGCGCACCGGCCGCACGCAGGCGTAGAGGTCGAGGACCTGCCGGAGCTGCACGTTGACACTCCGGATGCCGCCGCCCACGGGGGTCGTGAGGGGCCCCTTGATGGCCACCCGGTAATCCCGGAGGGCCGCGAGGGTGGCCTCGGGGAGCCACTCGCCGGTGGCGTTGAAGCCCTTCTCCCCGGCCAGCACCTCCTTCCAGGCGATCCCTTTCCGGCCGCCGTAAGCCTGTTCCACGGCCGCGTCGAGGACCCGACGGGTCGCCCGCCAGATGTCCGGGCCCGTGCCATCGCCCTCGATGAAGGGGATGACGGGCCGGTCCGGCACCCGGAGACTTCCGTCGGGGTTCGCGGTGATTCTGGCTGCATCGTCGGTCATGGTGGCACCCCCTGTCTCGGGTTGATCCGCGTGGGGATTCGATCGTGAAGGTCCCGGAAACGGTTCGCGATCGGTGTTGCGCCAAATTAACAACCCCGGGCAGAAAAAGGCAAGCCCCACAGCCGGAGCCCGCGCGCTGGCGACAGGGTCGGCCCGGGGATCAGACAAACCGCTTCATGAGCTCGTCGATGGCCTGGTCCACGTTTTCCGGCGTGATGCCGAAGCGGCGGCAGGCCTCGTCGACCTGCGCCCGGCGCGCGGGGTGCTCGAGATCCGTCGGGTCGAGGAGGACCCCCAGGCGCCGGCCCACCTGGAAACGCATGCGCTCCTCGGGGGTCAGGCCCAGGAACCGGCGGATGGGAGCCGTCATGCGTTGCCGGTCGCCGGGAAGACGCCCCTCCACCCCCTGGAAGAGGTTGAGGATATGGTCGCTCTTGACCATGCTGTCGATCCCCTCGAGATGCTCCAGGAAGAGGAGGATCTCCTCGGCGGTCTCGGTGTCCGTCAGCTTGGCGAACCGGCCGCTTGCCGCGTCGGCGGCCAGTTCCGTGTGATCGGGGATTGCCAGGGTGCGCAGGCGGATGAAATCGGCGTTGATGCGGTTGAGGGCCTCGGCGGTTTCCAGGGCGTGCTCCCGGGACAATTCCCGCCCGCCCAGCCCGGGCATGACATATTCGGACAACTCCATGCCGGCGGCCTTGATCTTGAGGCCGGCCTTGATGTGGCCGGCCTTGGCGACCCCCTTGCGCATGCGGGCCAGGACCGCGTCCGCGGCGGACTCCATGCCGATGTGCACGCGGTTGAGTCCCGCCCGGGCCAGGGCGGCGAGATCGCCGTCGGCCATGCGCGCCACGGTGCGCGACCGGGCATAGGTGGTGATGCGTTGCACCCAGGGGAAACGGGTTTTCAGGTGCCGCAGGATCCGCAGGAGGTCCGTGGGGGGCAGGATGAGGCTGTTGGCGTCCTGGAGAAAGACGGAGGCCATGCCGCCGGCGGCCCAATGCCGTGCGGCCTGGAGCGCGGCCGGGTCCGCCGGCCGCAACGCCCGGGTCCGGCGCCGCCAATCCTGCCCCCCGCCGGCGGGCCCCCCCAGGGCGGTGACGCAACGGTGGACCGCGTCGATGTCCGCCAGCACGTCCGCCACGGGGCGCAGACTGAAGCGTTGGCCCTTGTAGACCGGGCAGAAACGGCAGCGGTTCCAGGGGCAGTTGCGGGTGACGCGGATCAGCAGGCTGGCGGCCTCGCTGGGCGGTCGGATGGGGCCTTGTTCGAACACCGCGTCGGCGGGNNGGTGAAGCCATGCCGGAAACTCCGTGGGCCTGGGGTAAGCCGCACCTCGGGCGGGCGCAGGGACGGCGGCCGCGCTCGGCAGCGACCGCCGGCCCGCAGGCACGCCGGGACGCGCTCAAGGTGGCATTTCGACCAGGGCCTGTCAACACCCGCGGGGCGGCCAGCGTCGCTTTGACAAGGCCCGGGGAATGGCATATGAAAAGGCCGTCGCCGGGGATGCCGCCGGGGCGGCGCCTGGAAAAGGAGGAGACGGCCCGTTTTGAAATCCCGAGAACTCGCGTTGGCCGCCATGCTCATCGTGCTCGTGGGGTTGCTGGCCGCCTACCTGGACATCCAGCGTTTCGCGGAACGCCCCCCCGGCGGCACCGCCGCCGAGGTCTTCGTGACCGTGGACCCGGGGGAAGGGTTCGCCGCCACGGCCGGCAAGCTGCAGGCGGCCGGGCTGGTGACCGCCCCCTGGCGGTTCCAGGCTTACGCCCGGCTCCACGGCTATACCACCCGTATCCAGGCCGGGGAGTATGCCCTGCGGGGTGACATGCCACCCCGGGATGTCCTGGAGGCCCTGGCCGGCGGGCACATATACCTCCACCGGGTAACGGTGCCGGAAGGCTTCACCATCCGCCAGATCGCCGCCCTGCTGGAACAGGCCGGCCTGGGCACGGAAAGGGAATTCCTCCGGCTGGCCACCGATCCTGCGGTGGCTGCCGCCGAAGAGCTGCCGGCCGACACCCTGGAAGGCTACCTCTATCCGGATACCTACTATTTCCCGCGCAGCTACGGGGCGCGCGAGATCGTCAAAACCATGGTCCGGCGCTTTCAGCGGGAAATCAACGACGCCTGGCGGCAGCGGGCCGCCCAACTGGGGCTCACCCTGCACCAGGTGGTGACCCTGGCCTCGATCATCGAAAAGGAAACCGGCAGCCCGGAGGAGCGCCACCTGATCTCCTCGGTCTTCCACAACCGCCTGCGCAAGGGCATGCGCCTGGAAACCGATCCCACCGTGATTTACGGCCTGGCCGAATTCGACGGAAATCTGACCCGGGAGCACCTGCGCACCCCCAGCCCCTACAACACGTACCTCATCAAGGGGCTGCCCCCGGGGCCCATCGCCAGCCCCGGGCGTGCCGCCCTGGAGGCCGCCCTATTCCCCGCCGACGCGGGGTACCTCTTCTTCGTTTCCCGCCAGGACGGCACCCATCAGTTCTCCACCAACTGGAAGGCTCACCAACAGGCC
>DJGG01000080.1 GCA_002432195.1 Desulfobacteraceae bacterium UBA5852 | reverse complement strand
GCCATCGCCGACGGCGGCATGCTGGTCATGGGCCATATCGGGCTCACCCCCCAGAGCTCCGGGCAGCAGGGGGGCTTCAAGGCCCAGGGCCGCACCGCCGAAACCGCCATGGCCCTGATCGACGATGCCCGGGCCATCGAGGCCGCCGGGGCCTTCGCCCTGCTGGTGGAGGCGGTGCCCCCCGAGGTCTGCAGGATCATCCGCGAAACCCTCTCCATTCCGGTCTACAGCATCGGCGCCGGGGTCGAGGCCGACGGGCAGCTCATGATCTGCAGCGACGTGCTGGGCATCTTCCAGGCCTTCACGCCCAAGTTCGTCAAGAAGTACGAAAATCTCGGGGCCAAGACGGTGGAGGCCTTCAAGGCCTACGCCGCGGACGCCCGCGGCGGCGTCTTCCCCGCCGACGAGCACACCTACAAGATGGTGGCGGGCGAACTGCCCAAGCTGACCGCCCTGCTGAAAAAATAGCGCAGTCACGGGTGACCGAGGTCTTACACGACCACCTGATCCAAGAGAAAATCAGGTTGACCGACGTAGCACAGGCGTCCATGGCCCGGTGCGCCCGGAGTTGAAGACCTCGGCCCAGGGAACCGCCGGCTTCCGCTTGTCGGCGATTGCCGTCTAATGACCAAACCCGGTTTGGGATTTGTGGTAAGCTCAGCGTCCGTCTTTAGATGTCACGGACCTATTTGCAGGCCCTGGTTTTCGCGCTGGAATTTCCGGACCAGGTCGGTCTCGGAGTTTTTTCCCCCTCCCCGGCATGGGGCCGGGGCGCACACCCAACCGCCGGTGGGACCGGCCCGAGGAGCAAACGCCCATGACAGACTTCTTCCCGGAAATCGTGCTCGGCACCATGACCTTCGGCGGGCAGGCGGATGCGCCCTCCGCCGCACGCATGCTGGCGGCCTTCGCCGCCGCCGGCCACCGCTGGCTGGATACGGCCTACATCTACAACGACGGCGCCACCGAACGCCTCCTGGGAAGCCTGCTCAAGCAGTTTCCTGCGGGAACCTTCCGCCTGGCCGGCAAGGCCCACCCCGGCGACGGGGGCGGCCTGGGGGCCGAGCGCCTGACGGCCCAGGCCGAGCAGTCCCTGGAACGCCTGCAACTGGAGGCCCTGGACCTCTTCTACCTCCACCGGCCGGACCCCCGTACCCCGCTGGAGGAGACCCTGGAAACCTGCCAGCGCCTTCACGTCCAGGGGAAGATCCGGACCCTCGGGCTGAGCAATTACCCCGTGGACGAGGTCCAACGGGTGCTCCGGCTCTGCCGCGCCAACGGCTGGCTGGCGCCCACGGTCTACCAGGGGATGTACAACGCCCTCACCCGGGTGGTGGAGACCGAGCTCCTCCCGGCCCTGCGCCAGGCGGGTCTCGGGTTCCTGGCCTACAACCCCCTGGCGGGCGGGCTGCTCTCCGGGAAATACGCCTCCCCGGAACGCCTGCCGGACAGCGGCCGTTTCGTGGTCCTGGACTTCTACCAGCAACGTTACTGGCAGCCCGCCTACTTCGACGCCCTGGCCCTGGTCCGGGACGCCTGCCGCCAGGCCGGCATCCCCGCCGCCGAGGCCGCCCTGCGGTGGCTGACCCGCCACTCCCGCCTGACAGCGGGGCCGGGCAATGCCGTGATCGTGGGGGCCTCCCGCTCGGAACAACTCGAGGCCAACCTCCGGGCGCTCGCCCAGCCGGCGCTGCCCGAAGCCCTCGCGGCGGCTCTGGACCGGGCCTGGGATGTGGCCCAACCGGCCTGCCCGCCCTACTTCCGCTGACCCCCAACCGGACTCCGGCGAGGACCATCCATGCGCGCTTCCGCTCCCCCGTCCCCTCTTTCGGCCGCCGCCCGTGGAATGGGACTCGCTTTTCTGGCGGCGGCCTTCTTCGCTTCGGCCAACGTGGTCATCCGCCTGGCCGACCCCCACATGACGGTCTGGCACATGATGGTGGGCCGCAGCCTCTTCGGGGTTCTGGTCATGAGCATCCTCGCCCGCAGCATGGGCATCCCGCTCCTGGGGGTGCACCGGGGCATGCTCCTGGCCGTGGGGCTGGCGGGGGTCGCCGGGGTGACCAGTCTGATCGGCGCCCTGATCCTCCTGCCCCTCTTCGAGGCCCTGGTGCTGCTCTACCTCTACCCGGCCTTCGCGGCCGTCATCTCCCCCTGGCTCACCGGTGACCGCGTGACGGCCAGGGATTGGGGCTTCATCGCCCTGGCCGTCCTGGGCACGGCCATCGTGCTCTGGCCCGAACGCCTGGAAGGGCGTCTGCAATGGGGCCACCTGCTGGCCCTCACGGCCGCCCTGGCCTACGCCATGTCCTTCACCCTGACCCGCCGGGTCAGCGGCGCCAACAGCCCCCTGACGCCGTTCTTCTACATCAGCGCCGTGGGCGGCATCGCCTGCATCGGCCCCCTCCTGTGGCAGCCGGGGTCCATCTGGCCGGCCGCGGAGGGATGGCCCGCCCTGGCAGGCCTCGCGGTGCTGGCCACGCTCGGCCACCTGGCCACCAACAAGGCCCTGAGCTACCTCCCATCCCCCCGGGTGGGGGTGATCAGCATGTTCGAGGTGGTTTTCTCCGGAGTCCTGGGATGGCTCCTGTTCGGTGAGGCCTTCGGCGCCCGCCCGCTGCTGGGCGGGGCCCTGATCCTGACCAGCGGCATCTGCCTCAACACCGCCCGCCGGCGGCCCGCGACCGTCGTCCCT
>DJGG01000155.1 GCA_002432195.1 Desulfobacteraceae bacterium UBA5852 | reverse complement strand
CGCGGCGCACGCCGTGAGCGGCTGGGTGCGCAATCTGCCCGACCGGCGGGTGGAGGCGGTCTTCGAGGGGCCCCGGGAGGCGGTGGAGGCCGTGGTGGACTGGTGCCGCCGGGGGCCGGCCCTGGCCCGGGTGGACGATCTGGTGCTGCGCTGGGAGGCGCCCACGGGCCGGGAGCTGCGCTTCCAGATCACCCGCTGAGAACCCTCCTGCGGAGACGCCCCCGCCGGCACGCGCCTGCGCCTACCTTATCCCATGGGCGGACTTGCGGTCCTGCCCTCCGCTCCCACACCCCCTTGAACGGATCAGAAAAGGGCCTCCACGAACGGCTCGGGGGCAAACCGCTGGAGATCCTCGATGCCTTCCCCGATGCCGATGTACTGGAGGGGGATGTTGAGGCTGCTGCAGATGCTGATGACAATTCCTCCCTTGGCGGTGCCGTCGAGCTTGGTGAGGGCCATGCCGCTGATGTCGATGGCCTCGTGGAACAGGCGGGCCTGGGAAAGGGCGTTCTGACCGGTGGTGGCATCCAGCACCAGCAGGGTTTCGTGGGGCGCGCCGGGGAGCTTCTTGTCGATACTGCGCTTGATCTTCTTCAGCTCCTCCATGAGGTTGATCTTGGTGTGCAGGCGCCCGGCGGTGTCCACGATGACCACGTCCGTGCTCCGGGCCAGCGCCGCCTCCACCGCGTCGTAGGCCACGGCGGCCGGATCGGCCTGGTGGCGGTGGCGCACGATCTCGGCTCCGGCGCGTTCCGCCCAGATGGTGAGCTGTTCAACGGCCGCCGCACGGAAGGTGTCGCCGGCGGCGATGAGCACCGAGTGCCCTTCGGCCCGGTAGCGGTGGGCAAGTTTGCCGATGGTGGTGGTCTTGCCCACGCCGTTGACCCCCACCACCATGACCACGTGGGGTTTGGTGCGCACCGCCGGCACGGGGGGCGCCGGGGGCAGCAGGGCCAGGATTTCCTCCTTCAGCTGCGCCTTGAGCTGGTGGGCGTCGGCGATCTTGCCGGCCTGGCGTGCGATCCGCGCGATAAGGGTGGTGGCGGTCTGGACGCCGAGATCGGCGGTGATGAGGAGCTCTTCCAACTCCTCCAGCACCTCGTCGTCGAGGCGCCGGCGACCCCGGAAGAGGTCGTCGATGTCGGTGGTGAGGATCTCACGGGTCTTGGAGAGACCCTGCTTGAGCCGGGACAGGATCCCCTTGCGGGGCGCGGGGGCGGCCGCGGGGGCGTCGTCGGGTTCGGGGGTGGGGCGTGGCTCGTCCGCGGGCTCCGGTGCCGCGGGGAACTCCGGCTCCGGCATGGGCTCCGGGACGGCGGCCTCCGTCGACCCCTCCGGGGGTTCCGGGGAATCCTTTTTGCGTCGCAGCCATTTGAACGCCATGGCGTGGTTCTCCCTCGTCTCCGGGCGGGCCGAGGTGCCCCTGGGCCGTTTCCGGGATCAGTTGGTGGTGGCGCGGGCCAGATTGACGGAAACCACCTTGGAGATGCCCTTCTGCTCCATGGTGATACCGAAAAGGGTGTCGGCAAACTCCATGCTGCGCTTGTTGTGGGTGATCATGATGATCTGGGAGTTCTCCCCGATGATGCGCAGCAGGTTGTTGAAGCGCGTTACGTTGGCTTCGTCCAGGGGGGCGTCGATCTCGTCCAGCAAGCAGAAGGAGGTGGGTTTCAGCAGGAAGATGGAGAAGATGAAGGCGATGGCCGACAGGGCCTTCTCTCCGCCGGAAAGCAGGCTCATGCGGGTCAGCTTCTTGCCGGGGGGGTGGATCATGAACTCCACGCCGGTTTCCAGGGGGTCGTCGGGATCGGTGAGCACCAGTTGGGCCGTGCCGCCTTCAAAGAGGCGCGGGAAGACCTCCGTGAGCTTCTCGTTGACGGCGTGGAAGGTCTCCAGAAAACGGTCCTGGGTCACACGGTTGATCTTGCGGATCACCTTCTGGAGATCTTCCAGGGCCTGGTTGAGATCGTCCCGCTGGGCGCTGAGGAAGTCGTAGCGGGTTTTCAACTGCTCGTACTCCTTGATGGCCCCCAGGTTGACGTCCTGGAACTGGGCCACCTTGCTCTGGCAGCGGGCCAGCTCGGCTTCGATCTCCCCGATGCCCAGGTCCATGGGTCCCTCGCCGGCGGCCAACGCCTGCCGAAACTCCTCCAGGGATTGCTGGTAGCGCTCCTGCAGGCGGCTGGCGATGGCCTCCTGCTTGAGGCGCTTCTGGGAAAGCTCCAGCTCCAGCAGCCGCAGCTTTTCCAGGTTTTCCTCCCGGCGCGAGCGGAGCGTCGCCATGGCCGCGTCGCTTTCCCGGAGCTGGGCGTCGATGCGCCGATACTCGGTCTCATCCAGTTCCAGGTCGGCCGTGAGGCGCTTCAGCTCGTCGTACTTTAGCGCCAGGGCGCCTTCCAGCTCCAGGATGCGTTGGCCGGCGGTGTTGCGCCGCTCCCGCTTGCCGGCGATTTCCCGGGCCAGCTCTTCCAGGCGCTGGAGGCCGTCCTGCTGGAATTCCCGTAACCGGCGCAGGGTGTGACGGCTGTTTTCGTGGCNNCGTGGCGGGCGTTGAGGGCGGTCTGGCGCAGCTGGATTTCCACCACCCGCTGGTGGAAGGCGGCACTCTGGGCATTGACCGCGGTTTGCCGGGTGGCGAAGTCGGCCACGGCCGCCTGGGCGGCGGCCACGTCCCCGGCGAGCGCCTGGAGCACACGGTTGGTTTCCACCAGCTGCTGTTCCGCATCGGTCTCCTCGCCGGCCAGCTGCTCCTGCTCCAGGCGGGCGATTTCCAGGCGGCGCCGGGCGTTCTTGGCATCCTCGGTGGCCCGGTAGAGCGCCTTCTCGGTTTCCAGCGCGTCATGGGCCGCCTCGGCCTTCCCTTCCAGAAGGCGCTGCAGGGCGGATTCCCGGTCCCGGGCTTCGGCCTCCAGGCGCCCCTGGAGCGCCCGGGCGGCGTCGATCTCCCGGCTGATCGCTTCCATCCGGGTTTCCAGGTCCTTGATTTCCTGCTTCTTGGCCAGGATGCCGGAGGCGTTGTCCGCACCGCCGCCGACGAGCACCCCCTGGGAGGTAATCACTTCCCCGCGGCGGGTGACGATGGTGCGCGTATGCCCGTTGCGCTTGAAAAGCTCCAGGGCCTCGGGGAGTTCCTCGGTCATCACCACATGCCCCAGCAGGGCCTCGGCGACGGCCTCGCAACCGGCTTCCACGCGCACATGGTCCAGAAGCCTGCGTGCGGGAGCCGGGGGGGGGGGGCCGGGAGGCGCCAGGGGCCTGGCGGCGCCGGTGGGGATGAAGCCGCAGCGCCCGGCCGCCTGGTGCCGCAGCAGGTCGATGGCCGCCAGCCCTTCTTCCGGGCTGGCCACCAGAATGTATTGGATGGCCTCCCCCAGGGCGGCTTCCACGGCCGCATCGTAGGCCGGTTCGGGCACGAGGGCGTTGGCCACCAGC
>DJGG01000175.1:22846-23364 GCA_002432195.1 Desulfobacteraceae bacterium UBA5852 | reverse complement strand
GCCATCCTCGGCAAACTGAAGTGAGGGCGGCCCTCCCTCGAGGGGCCCCGGCAGGACACCCGGGCCCCTGGGGGAATCGCCTCGAAGGGGCCCGCGGCGACAAACCCCCACCGGGAGGTGCATCATGACCGACATCGTGGACGTCATCAAAAAAACCATGCTCATGGGCATCGGACTGGCGCTCACCGCCAAGGACGAAATGGAGGACATGGCCAGGGACATCGAGAAGCGCCTGGACATGAACGAGGAAGAGGGCAAGAAGTTCATCAAGGATGTCCGCAAGCGCTACGACGAGTCCCAACGCAAACTGGAGGACCGGGTGGAGAAGTCGGTGCGGGAGTTCCTCAAAAAGGCCGACATCGTCACCTCGGACGAGCTCAAGGCGCTCAAGAAGGAAATCCGCGAGTTGAAGCAGACCCTCAACAAGGAAGCCCAGACCGGCAGCGAATAGCCTGCCGGGGGTCAACCTGCATCGGGCCGGACAGCACGGCGCGATGCGCCATGCGCAAGCCAACCTC
>DJGG01000175.1:10323-22834 GCA_002432195.1 Desulfobacteraceae bacterium UBA5852 | reverse complement strand
CCCTGTCGCGGGCGCCGCGATCCCGCCGGTGGCGGGAGCTTGCGGCCCCAAGCGCGGCACACCCACAGCCGGCCAAGGCGGGAACGGGGATTCCCGGCGGGCGGCGCCGCCTGAGGATCCGGTTACCCGCGGGGGGCGCCCCACATGTTCAGCATCCGTAAAATCGGCGTACTGGGACGCACCTACCGCCACCTCAACCGTTACCGCCAGATCCTGGCGGTGTTCTTCCGCTACGGTTTCGGCGATCTGGTGGACCTGCTCAAGATCGACCAGTACATCGAAATCGGCCTGCAGATGATCTCCCGCAAACGCCGGGAGCGGCTGGAGCGCCTGACCCGCGCCGAGCGCATCCGCATGGCCCTGGAGGAGCTCGGCCCCACCTACATCAAGCTCGGGCAGGTGCTCTCCACGCGCGCGGATCTCATCCCCGTGGACCTGCTCGAAGAGCTGGCCAAGCTCCAGGACGATGTCCCTCCCTTCGGCTTCGAGGATGTCCGGCGCATCGTCGCCCACGAGCTGGGCGCCCCGCCCGAGGAGATCTTCGCCCACTTCGATCCCGAACCGCTGGCCTCGGCTTCCATCGGGCAAGTCCATCGCGCCCGCCTCACGGAAGGCGACGAGGCGGCGGTCAAGATTCTGCGCCCCGGCATCCATCGCCTCATCGAGATCGATCTCGAGATCATGCTCCACCTGGCCACCCTCATGGAACGCCACATCGAGGAGCTGTCCTTTCACCGGCCGGTAAAGATCGTGGAGGAGTTCGCCCGGACCCTGGAGCGGGAAATCGACTTCACCATCGAGGCCGGCAGCATGGAGCGCCTCGCCCTCCTGGGGCTGGGGGACCCCACGGTATACATTCCCAAGGTCTTCCGGGAGTACACCACCACGCGCATCCTGACCACGGAATTCCTGGAAGGCATCAAGATCTCCGACTTCGAACGCCTGGAGGCCGCCGGCTTCGAACGCCGGGAGATCGTCCGACGGGGGGCGGCGATCCTCTTCCGGCAGGTCTTCGAGTTCGGCTATTTCCATGGCGACCCCCACCCGGGCAATATCTTCGTCCTGCCGGGCCATGTGATCGGCCTGGTGGACTTCGGCATCGTGGGCCTGGTGGACCGCCAGACCCGCGAGGACTTCGTGGATCTGGTGGACGCGGTGGTCCACCGCCGGGAGGGACGCACGGCGCAGATCCTGCTGAAGATCACCATCTGGGACGACAAGCCCGACATGCGCCAATTCGAAAAGGACGTGGCGGATTTCATGAGCCGCCACCTCTACCGCCCCCTCAAGGACATCCACATGGGCCGGCTGCTGACCCACCTGCTGGAGCTGGCCCACCGCAGCCGGCTGCGCATCCCCCCGGACATCTTCCTGATGATGAAGACCCTGACCTCCGTGGAAGGGGTGGCCCTGATGGTGGACCCCGAGTTCGATATCTTTGCCGCGGCCATCCCCTTTGTCCAACGGGTTAAAATGGAGCGCTTCCACCCCCGGCGGCTCACCGAGAACGTGTACCGCCTGGGCAGCGACATGATGACCTTCGTTCAGCAGTTTCCCATGGAGCTGCTGGAAATCACGCGCCAGATCCGCCAGCAGAAATTTTCCCTGCCCCTGGAGCTGAAGGGTCTCGACAACATGCTGGAGACCCACGACCAGATCAGCAACCGCGTCTCCTTCGCCATCATCATCGCCGGACTGATCATCGGCTCCTCAATCATCGTGATCTCGGGCATCCCTCCCTTGTTCTTCGGCATCTCCCTGATCGGCATCATCGTTTTCGTGACCGCCGCCGTCATGGGCCTGTGGCTGCTGGTGGCCATCCTCAAGAAGGGCCGCCTCTGAAACTCCAGAGCGCTGCGGATTCCCTGGACACCGACCGCGCGGGTGGCTCCTGTTGCTCCGGATCGGGGGACGCTAGATTGAACGGATTGGACGCATGGGCGGCCAGGGCCGGCCGCCCCGCAGCGGCATGCGCCTCCCGGACACGGACGCCGGGACGCCACCCGGCGGCAGCGCCTTCGACGGAAATGAAAAAATCATTGCAATCGCTTACATTATTGTTATTATCGGCTGCTTCCGCGGAGCCGCCGGATGCCCGACCCCTCAACCCCTTGCCCGCATCGACGTGGCCATGAAAAAAATCGAAGAAACCTCCCTGCTCTACGAAATCAGCGAGGCCCTGAATGAGCATCTGGACCTCAAGAAATCGCTCTACAAGGTCCTCGACATCCTGTCCAATTCCATGAACATGGTCCGTGGCACCGTGACGATTCTCGATCCCGTGCGCAACGAGATCAACATCGAAGTCGCCCACGGGCTCACGCGCCGCGCCATCGAGCGGGTCAAGTACAAGTTGGGGGAGGGCATCACCGGGCGCGTGATCCAATCCGGCAAGGCCGTTTCCATTCCCAAGATCAGCGAGGAGCCCCTCTTTCTCAACCGCACGGTGGCCCGCAAGAGCCTCCGGGACATGGATTTGTCCTTCATTTGCGTGCCCATCAAAAAGGGCAATCAGGTCATCGGCGCCCTGAGCGTCGACAAGCCCTTCAACGCGGACTACCCCCTCAAGGACGCCGAAAAGCTCATCTCCGTCATCGCCACCATGGTGGCGCGCCATGTGATCAACCTGGAAACCATCCGCCTGGAACAGCAGACTCTGAGGGAGGAAAACCGGCGGCTGCGGGACGAACTGGAGAACAAGTACCGTATCACCAACATCGTGGGCAACAGCAACAAGATGCGGGAAGTCTTCCAGATGATTTCCCAGGTCTCCAAAAGCACCGCCACGGTGCTCATCCGGGGCGAAAGCGGAACGGGCAAGGAGCTGGTGGCCAACTCCGTCCACTACAACAGCCACCGGGCCAAGAGCCCCTTCATCAAGGTCAACTGCGCCGCCATTCCCGGCAATCTCATCGAAAGCGAGCTCTTCGGCCACGAACGGGGGGCCTTCACGGGGGCCATCAAGCAGAAACTCGGCAAATTCGAACTGGCCCACAAGGGCACCCTGTTCCTGGACGAGATCGGCTCCATCGGCCTGGACGTGCAGGCCAACCTCCTTCGCGTGCTCCAGGAGAAGGAGTTCGAGCGGGTGGGCGGCCAGCAGACCATCAAGGTGGATGTCCGCATCATCGCCGCCACCAACAAGAACCTGGAGCAGGCCGTGGAGGAGGGCAGTTTCGGCGGCGATCTCTACTACCGCCTGAACGTCTTCCCCATCTATATGCCGCCGCTGCGGGAGCGCAAGACGGACATCCTTCTGCTGGCGGATCATTTCCTGGAAAAGTACGCCAAGGAGAACCGTAAGGATATCCGGCGCTTTTCCACCCCGGCGATCGACATGCTGATGGCCTATCACTGGCCCGGCAACGTGCGGGAGCTGGAGAACTGCATCGAGCGCGCCGTCCTGCTCTGCGAAGAGGGGGTGGTGCACAGCTACCACCTGCCGCCCACCCTCCAGACCGGCGCCGAATCCAACACCCTGCCCGCGCTGTCCCTAGAGGAAGCCGTGGCCAACCTGGAGCGGGAGATGATCATCGACGCCCTCAAGAACACCCAGGGCAACATCAACAAGGCCGCCCAGCTGCTGCGCACCACGGTGCGGAAATTCGCTTACAAGGCCAAGAAGTTCGGCGTCAGCTACAAACACTACCGCTGATCGGATAGAGAAAGGAACCCTTCATGCATCCCTCCATTTTTCGCGAATACGACATCCGGGGCATCGTCGGCCAGGACCTGTCGGAAGCCGATGCGGTGCTCATCGGCCGGGGCCTGGGGACCTACCTGCAACGCCGGAAACGCCACCGCCTGACCCTGGGACGCGACTGCCGGCTGAGCTCCGAGGCTTTCGCCCGCGGCCTGGCCGAAGGCCTGGTGGGAAGCGGCTGCGAGGTCACCGATATCGGCGTCTGCCCGACCCCGGTGCTCTATTTCTCCATTCAACACCTGGGCCAGGAAGGCGGCGCCATGGTCACCGCCAGCCATAACCCGCCGGAGTACAACGGCTTCAAGCTCTGCATCGGCGGCGATTCCATCTACGGCGCGGAAATCCAGGAGCTGCGACGCCTCATCGACGCCCGGGATTTCGCCGCGGGTCCGGGCAGTCTGCGCCAGAGGCCCATCCTCCCGGAGTACATCGATTTTCTGTCGCAGAACCTGAAACTGGCGCGGCCCCTGCGGGTGGGCGTGGACGCCGGCAACGGCACCGCGGGCGTGGCGGCCCTGCCCGTTCTGCAACGTCTGGGCTGCGAGATTCACCCCCTGTATTGCACCATGGACGGCACCTTCCCCAACCACCCGGCCGACCCCACGGTGGCGGCCAACCTCCAGGATCTCATCGCCCTGGTGATGAAGGAGGGTCTGGATCTGGGGTTGGCCTTCGACGGGGACGGGGACCGCCTGGGGGTGGTGGATGCCCGCGGCCGGATCATCCATGGAGACCAGCTGATGATCGTCTTCGCCCGGGAAATCCTGGCCCGCCGGCCCGGGGCCACCTTCATCGGGGAGGTCAAGTGCTCCCAGAGCATGTACGACGACATTGAACGCCACGGCGGGCGGGCCATCATGTGGAAAACCGGCCACTCCCTGATAAAGGCGAAAATGAAGCAGGAGGATGCCGTGCTCGCCGGTGAAATGAGCGGTCACCTCTTTTTCGCCGACCGCTATCTGGGATACGACGACGCCGTCTATGCCGCCGGGCGCCTGCTGGAAATCCTGGCCTCCACCGGCCGGGACCTGGCCGCCCTGCTGGCGGACATTCCCCCCACGGTGAGCACTCCCGAGATCCGCGTGGACTGCCCGGATGACCGCAAATTCGACATCGTGGCCCGGGTCACCGATCACTTCCGGACCCGCCGGCGGGTCATCGACATCGACGGCGCGCGCATCCTCTTCGACAACGGCTGGGGCTTGGTGCGGGCCTCCAACACCCAGCCCGCCCTGGTTTTGCGCTTCGAAGCCAACTCCGTCGAACAGCTCCACAGGATCCGGAGGGAAGTCGAGGATGCCCTGGCCGGACTGCAAGGCACGGCCTGACCGCCGGGGCCCGCCACGGGCCCCGGCCCACCGTATGCCTGCCTCAGGTGCCGTTCTTCCGCAACGACGTGGCTTACCCCATCGCCGAAAGGACCAACCCCACCATGAAGCACATGCAGGCGCTGGTCGACCGGGCTATCCGCCGGGTCAACAACCATCTTCGGGAATTCAACTTCGACGTGGAACCTTATGCCCGGCCGGTCGTGTCCTTCCGCCAGTTCCTGAAATTCTATGCCTTCTACGGCATCACGGCGCATCACCCCATCCACTTCCACTTCGGTCACTCCAGCGTGGCCGGCAGCTATTTTCTGGGCAAATGCCGCGTCGATCATTCGATTCTCTACAAAAGCGACATCCGCGGCGACGAACTGAAGAGCCGCGGGGATACCGTGCGGGTGGGCGACCGCCACGCCATCCTGCGGGATGACGAGACCATCCGCATCCAACACAGCCTGCTGGTGAAAACCCTGGTGCACAATTACAACCACGACATCGAAAACCCGGAGGAATTTCCCATCTGCCAGACCTTCTCCGCCCCTTACGCCAACATCCATGGCTCCGCCATGGTGGGCTGTTTTCTGGGCCCCTTCGCCACGGCGGACCTCACCACGGTCCACGACTGCATCATCGGCGCCTTTGCCTACGTTCAGACCGGCGAGCTGCAGCACACCAACGTGGCCCCGGGGACCGTGTGGATCAAAACCCCGAGCTTCGAGTTCACCTATCGCTTCCCGCCCCAGGACCTGGCCGTTTACATCCGTCATCCCCTCGGGGAGGCGCCCCGGGGGCTGCTGATCGATTTCGTGGAGCATCGCGAAGCCGCCTTCCAGCCCCTTTTCGACAAGGTGCATCTCGAAATCCCCGCCGCCGGCCACAGCCGTTCGGCCTTGAGTCGCTATGCCGTGACCCTGAAAAAGGTTCGTCTGGGGGACAACGTCCTGGTAGCCCAACGCGCCTACCTGGAAAACGCCCGGCTGGGCTCCGGCTCCAACGCCCAGGAAAGCTGCTACATTGTCGATTCGCATCTGGAAGGTCTCAACGTGACCGCCCACGGCGGCAAGGTCGTCCACGCCAAACTGGGGATCAAGGTGTTCGTGGGGTTCAACTCCTTTCTCTGCGGAAAGCCGCAGTGCCCCCTCACCATCGGCGCCAATACCATCGTCCTGCCCCACACCATCATCGACCTGCAGGAGCCTCTGGAGATTCCCAGCCACCACCTGGTCTGGGGGCTGATCCGCAACCGGCAGGACCTGGCCCACAACAGCCTGCCCCAGAAGCAGCTGACCCAGGTCGAGGGCGACCTGGAAATCGGGCGCATGTGCTTCCGGGGGCTGGGCCGGAGTTTCGTGGAGGGCTTCCGCCAGCGTATCGAACACATTCTGGAGGCCAACGGCGCCTACTACGACGGCAAGGGGCTCCGCGGGCACGCCCAAAAGGGCCAGAACATCTCTTTCAATATCATTCAACCCTATACCCGCGGGCCGCTGCGCGGCCTGTATCCCACCATCGACATCAACCCCTAGCCGCCGGCGCCCCGTGGCCGCCCGTTGCGGGGCGCCATCACCGGGGGGCGAGGGCCAGTTCATGGTTGTGATCCGGCACCCCGGGTGGTATGACCCCCCGACTGGCCACCCATGGATCGATCCCATCGCCACATATTCGCCGTCCTTTTTTTTGCCCTCTTCACGGCCGTCACCGGCGTCGGTATCGTGGTCCCCCTGCTGCCGGTCTATGCCCATCACATGGGGGCCGGCGGTTTTCTGATCGGCATGATTTTCGGCGTTTTTTCCCTGTCCCGCACCGTCTTCCTGCCCATTTGCGGACGCGCTTCGGACCAGCGCGGCCGCAAGCCCTTCATCGTCGCCGGCCTGGTGGGCTACGCCCTGGTTTCCCTGATGTTCATGGGCGCCGGCAGCGTCGAGGCCCTGATCGGAATCCGCTTCCTGCAGGGCATCGCCTCGGCCATGATGATGCCGGCGATCCAGGCCTACGTGGGGGATATCACCCCTGCCGGCAGGGAGGGCTTTACCATGGGGGTCTTCAATATCGCCATGTTTATGGGCCTGTCCCTGGGCCCCCTGCTGGGAGGCCTCCTCGGTGACCGGTTCAGCCTCCGGTCGGCCTTCGGCGCCATGGGGGCCCTGGCCCTGGCGGGGGCTGTCGCCGGGGTCGTCTGGCTGCCCCCCACGCGCAGCGAGGCGATCCTGCGGCATCCGGTGGAACCGGTGGCCTGGCGCCGAATCCTGGGGGATGCGGAAGTGGCCGCCCTGGCCGTCTTCCGATTCGCCTACACCGCCTGCATCGGCATCATCTGGGGTTTTTTGCCGGTCTATGCCGATGGCCGCTTCGGTCTTTCAGGCGCGGCCATCGGGGTTCTGGTGACCTGCGCGGTATTCGTCAGCGGCATTCTCCAGGCGCCCATGGGATATCTGGCCGACCGCGCTCCCAAGGGCGGCCAGGTGGTGCTGGGGGGCCTTGTGGTCGCCGGCGCGGTGAGCGCCTATCTGGGCGCTCAGGGCTTCGGGGGCCTGCTGCTGGCCAGCGGCCTCTTCGGTATCGGCGGCGGTGTCGCCATGCCGGCCATGATGGCCCTGGCCGTGCGCAAGGGGCAGGCGCTCGGGGCCATGGGGTCGGTCATGGCGCTCCTGACAGCGGCCCACAGCTTGGGCATGATGGCCGGCGCGCTGCTGGCCGGTCTTTTGATGGACAGCCTCGGGCTTCGCATGGCCTTCCCCGCGGGCAGCGGCCTTATGCTGCTGGCCGTGGGGCTGTTCGCGCTGGGGATGGCGCGCGGGGCCCACGGGCACGATTCCCTGCAGCCGGAAAGCGGGCTCCCGCCGGAGCGCCCTCCAGGTCCGGCACTCCCCCGGAGACCCGAACCGCCACTGCAGGATTGACTTTTAGGCCTGTTGCTATACATTAACCCAAATTTCCAAGCGCCCGCAGAGCCGCGATCGCTCAACCGCCTGAAGATAAAGAAGGATCCGGCCAAGAGACAACGCACACCGCCCGGTGGTTGGAACGGCGCGAGGGAAGGGGGGTGCGTGGTCGCGCGTGCCGGGATCCGGCATTCCGTCCGAGACTGGGTTCAGCCTCCGGCGGTCAACGGCACCCAAGCCTTACGGAAATCAATCCCCCATAGGCCACGACGTCGGGCCGGGAGAGGTTGCCTCCGTCAGCGCAACCATTTGAAAGCCCAACGCATCAGGATTGTGCATGAAATCGAAACGGGACTACTACGAGGTATTGGGTGTTGGCCGCGAGGCCACCGACAGTGAGTTGAAGAAAGCCTACCGCCAGTTGGCTCTCAAGTATCACCCGGACCGCAATCCCGGCGATCACGAATCGGAGGAGCACTTCAAGGAGGCCTCCGAGGCTTACGGGGTGCTCTCGGACCCCCAAAAACGCCGGGTATACGACCAATACGGTCACCAGGGGCTTGAAGGCAGCGGTTTTTCCGGCTTCAGCGGTTTCGAGGACATCTTTTCCAGCTTCGGGGATATTTTCGAAGACTTCTTCGGCTTCAGCAGCGGGCGGCGCTCCCGCTCCCGTTCGAGTCGCGGCGCCGACCTGCGTTACGACCTCGGCCTGCCCTTCATGGAAGCCGCCTTCGGCGCGGAAAAGGAGATCTCCATCGAAAAAATGGAGCCCTGCGCCGCTTGCCAGGGCACCGGGTGCGCCGATGGCGCCCAGCCCGAAGCCTGCGGCTTCTGTCACGGCAGCGGGCAGGTTTCCCGCAGCCAGGGGTTCTTTACCGTCCGCACCGCCTGCCCCCACTGCCGGGGTACCGGGCAGTTGATCACCCACCCCTGCGAGACCTGCCGCGGCGCGGGGCAGAACCGCGTGCACAAGCGGGTGACCGTCAAAATTCCCGGAGGTGTCGACACCGGCTCCCGCCTGCGGCTGACCGGCGAAGGCCAGGGGGGTTCCCACGGCGGTCCTCCGGGGGATCTCTACGTCTTCATCCGCGTGGAGCCCCACGAGCGCTTCGAACGCGACGGCACCAACGTCATCTGCCAGGTGCCCATTTCCTTCATCCAGGCCGCCCTGGGGGATACCGTCGCCGTTCCCACCCTCACGGGCCAACGCAAGCTGGAGATCCCCAGAGGCACCCAGTATGGCGATATCTTCCGCTTGGCGAAAGAAGGTATCCCGTCTCTGCGGACCGGCCAGCGCGGAGACCAGGTCATCCAGGTGGTCATCCGCACGCCCACCAGCCTGAACAAGAAGCAGGAGTCCCTCCTCAAGGAATTCCAGCGCCTGGAAACGGGCAAGCTCAGCAGCAAAATCAAAAATATCCTGAAAGGCGAATCCGCCGGGGCCGGTCTCTAAACCGGTCTCCCGCGCCACCGGATTTTGCCATTCGACCCAGGGAGGTCCCAGGGCCATGTATGAATTGCGCGTCACCGCCGGCTTCGCCGCGGCCCACCAGCTCGCCATGGTGGGCCGCAAATGCGAAAATCTTCACGGCCACAACTGGAAAGTGGAAGTCTACGTTCGTGGAGAGACGCTGGACAAGGGGGGCGTGCTCATGGACTTCGGCATCATCAAGGCCCACGTCCGGGAGCTGATGGAAACCCTGGATCACAAATTTCTGAACGAGCTGCCTTATTTTCAGGCGGACTTCCCGCCGTCCTCGGAGCACATCGCGCGCTATGTCGCCACCGGCCTGCAGCAGCGGCTGGAGGGTCAGCCGGTGGCGGTTTCCCGCGTCACCGCCTGGGAGTCCGACAACGCCGCGGCCACCTTCATTCCCTGACCGCCGCCGCGGGGCGCGGCCTTCCGCCCGGAGGCGCCGTCGCGCTCCCGGCCGTCAGGTGGGCGGCGAGGCGTGGTCCGGGCTCCGCTGCCAGCATTCCAGCAATTCGTCCCGGGTCACCACGGCACGCACGTCCGGAACGTGACGGCGAATGTTCTCCAGACCGCCTTCCTGCCGGTCCACGAGCACCACCGCCCGGACCACCGCGAGCCCTTCGGCGCGGGCCCGTTCGATGGCCTTGATCGTGGAACCCCCGGTGGTGGCCACGTCGTCCAGGATGGCGACCCGGTCCCCGGCCTGCAGGTCCCCCTCGATCCAACGCACGATGCCATGATCCTTCTGCGCCTTGCGGATGGAGAAGGCCTTGAGGGGGGATCCACACAGCTGCGAGGCGAAGGCCGTGGCCACCGCGATGGGGTCGGCACCGAAGGTCAGACCCCCCACGCCGGTCAGCTCCAGGTCCTTCACGGCTTCCAGCACCAGGTGCCCCACCAGGAACATGCCCCGGGGATGGAGGGTGGTGGGTTTGCAGTTGACATAAAAACGGCTCATGCGCCCGGAGACCAGGCGGAATACCGGTTCAGCGCTGTATTGGAAGGATTTCCGGCACAGCATGCGGATGAGTTCCGCTCGATGGGTCATGGAGCGCTCCGGCAATTCGGGGTGGCGCCTTGCCTGGCAAGGGCCAGGGGCGGTTCCCAAGATTCGGTTGATTTCAAGTGGTTGCTTAGATATAAAAAAGCCTCCACTAAAAGGAAGAAGCCGATTCATGGGATTAGTGGAGGCTTGAGCAGGGAAAACCGGAGACGGCACTCCCGAGGCTCGGCGCATCTTTTAACAGCATATGGGCAGGGGGTCAATCCCGCTGCCTCAAGGACACCGCCCATGCAGCCCCCTCCCTCTTTGTCCGCACGGCGGCAATGGCTTCGGGTGGCGATTATGACGGCCTTCCTCGCGGCCGGGGCCCTGTGCGGCCCGGGCCGGCCCGCCGCCGCGCCCCTCTCCCTGAGGGACACGGTCGCCGCCGCCCTGGAGGCCAACCTGGGCCTCCAGATCTCCAGGCACGAAGTCGAGGCCGCCGACGCACGCAAGAAAGTGGCCCGGGCCGGTTTCCTGCCCACCTTCAGCGCGGCCTACCAGTGGGAGCACCGGAACGAGGAGCAGGGGATCGATTACCTGATTCCCGGTTTCCCCGCCGGCGATAACGTCGTCGTGCAGCCCCAGGACGAGTTCACCTTCGTCGGCTCGATCCGCCAGCCCCTGTTTGCCGGGTTCGGCATCCTCAACCAGTACCGGGCAGCAGAGCTCGGTCTCGACATCGCCACCCTCAGCGAGCAGCTCACCCGGCTGGAAGTGATCTTCCAGGCCAAGGAACGCTATTTCAACCTGCTGCGGATCACCAAACAGCGGGATGTGGCCGCCCAGACCGTGGTGCAAATCGAAGCCCAGAAGGAGGTCGCCCAGAATTTCTACGAAGTGGGCATGTCGCCCTTGAACGACCTGCTCCAGGCCCAGGTGGAGCTGGCCAACGCCCGTCAAGCCCTGGAGGTGGCCCACAACGACCTCGAAATCGCCCGCGCCCGCCTCAACACCCTGTTGCGCCAACCGGCCAACACGCCGGTGGCGGTGGAAAGCATCGAGGCCTATGTCCCCTTGGACGTCACGCTGGAGGAATGCCTGGCGCGGGCCATGCACCACCGCCTCGACATCCGCGTGGCCGAACGGGAGGTCCAGCTGGCGGAAAAGGAAATGCAGATCGCCCGGAAAGACTATTTTCCCAACGTCAACCTCACCTACAATTATTACCAGCGCGGCGAGGATTACCGCGTGCGCGGCGGGGACGACATCGGCGACACCTACAGTTGGGATGTGATCGCCGCGGCCCAGTGGAATTTCTTCGAGTGGGGGCGCACCGCCTTTGGCGTCCGGGAAAAGCTCAGCCGCCTCTCCCAGGCCCGCAACCGGGAAAGCGAAACCGTCGACAACGTCACCCTGGAGGTCCAGGAGGCTTACCTGCGGGCCCGTCAGGCCCAGACCAACATCGCCACCGTGGAGGCCGCCGTCGAGCAGGCGCGGGAAAACTTCCGCATCAACCAGGAGCGCTACCGCGAGCAGGTGGCCACCAACACCGACGTGCTGAACGCCCAGACGCTTCTGGCCCGCACCATGAGCAACTATTACAACGCCTTGTACGGCTACCATATCGCCCAGGCATTCCTCCAGAAAGCCATGAGCCTCGAAGTGCTGGAATGACGGAACGGCAGGCCCAAAGCGCGATCATCCGCATGTTCCATGTCTATCGGCATTACCCTTCCCACAGCGCCCTGGCCGATATCACGCTGGATATCTTCCGCAACGAGTTCCTGTTTGTCACCGGCCCCAGCGGGGCCGGGAAGACCACGCTTTTGAAGCTGCTCTATATTGGGGAACCGGTCAGCCAGGGTCAGATCCTCATCGACGGCATCAACCTCGCGCGCATCCCCCGCAACCGCGTGCCCCTGCTGCGCCGCAATCTGGGCATCGTGTTCCAGGACTACAAACTGATTCCCAGCCGCACCGTTTTCGACAACGTGGCCCTGGTCCTCGAGGCGGCCGGCAAGCGGCCGGGTTACATCCGCAAGAAGGTGGCCAGCATCCTGCGCACCGTGGAGATGGAAGCCCGAGGGAGCGCCTACCCGCCCAGCCTTTCGGGCGGTGAACAGCAGCGCGTGGCCGTGGCCC
>DJGG01000175.1:6323-10311 GCA_002432195.1 Desulfobacteraceae bacterium UBA5852 | reverse complement strand
TCATCCTGGCCGACGAACCCACGGGGAGCCTCGACCCGGAGTCCGCCGCCATGATCATGGAGCTGCTCAAGCGTTTTCATACCCGGGGCGCCACGGTCATCGTGGCCACCCACGATCGGGAATTGATCCGGCGCCACAACGGGCGTATCATCACCCTCAAGGCCGGGAAGCTGCTCACGGCCCCCGAAATCTGAAACCGCAACGCGTGCCGGGCATCCGGCGCCGCACATCAGGCCGCCATGCCGTCACACCACCTGCGCCGCGCCCTCCAGGATATCCGCAGCAACCGGCTGCTCAATGCCGTGGCCGTGGGCACCATCGCGTTGTCCATCCTGATCATCACCTCGGCGATGCTGTTCTTCCGCAACGCGGACGAAATCCTCAACAGTTGGCAGGAAGGTGTGCGCATCACCGCCTACCTGGCCGATGGGCTGGCCAGCGAGCGGATCGCGGCATTGGAGCAGGAGATCGGCGGGATGGAGGGCGTGTCCGCGGTCCGCTTCGTGTCCAAGGAAGAGGGCCTGCAGGCGCTCAAGGCCCAGATGGAGCATCAGGGGTCGATCCTGGAGAATTTGCGGGACAATCCCTTGCCCGACGCCCTGGACATCCGCCTGACGGCTGCCGGCCAAAGTGCGGCCGCCCTGGAAGGCCTGGCCGCGGAGTTGGACGCCCTCGAGGGCATCGAGGCGGTGGAATATGGCCAGCGCTGGATCGGGCGCGTCGCCCGCATCCTCGACCTCTTCCGCCTGGTGGGATATACCATGGGAGGCCTCTTCTTCGTGGCGGCGGTCTTCATCGTGGGCAACACCATCCGCCTGACCCTCTATTCCCGGCGGGAGGAGGTGGAAATCATGCGCCTCGTGGGGGCCACGGATCGATTCATCATGGTGCCGTTCTATCTCCAGAGCATGATCCAGGGCGCCCTGGGCGGCGTGATGGGCCTCGGCGCGCTGCTGGTCATGTACGCCCTGCTCCAGGCGCGTTTGGAGGAGGGCATGCGGCTCTACCTGCTGAACATGCGGTTTTTGCCCCCCGGGATGGCCGGAGCGGTGGTGCTGGGGAGCATGATCGTGGGATGTCTGGGATGCCATTTGTCCCTGCGGCAATACTTAAAAGCCTGATGGCGGCCGCCCTGCTGGCCGCCGCCTGGCCGGCGGCCGCCCCTGGGGCCGACCTGCCGGCCGCGGGCGTGGTGACGGTGGACCGCCTCCACCTGCGCCGCGGGCCGGGGACCGATTACCCGCCCGTGGCATTGTTGGGCAAGGGGAGCCGGGTGCAGATAGTCGGAACGGCGGGCGGATGGCTGAAGGTCCGGGCCGGCAGGCACACCGGCTACGTGAGCGGGCAACCCGGTTTCCTGGCGCGGGACGGGGGAGGCAACTCCCCCACGGCCGCCCATCCATCAGGCGATATCCAGCGGATGCAGGCGGAAGCCGCCGCCATCGACCGCCGTCTCGAAGCGCACCGGGCCACCCTGGAGCGCGTGCGGGCTGAGGAAACGTCGGCGGCCGCGCGCCTGCAATCCCTGGAAGCCGCCATTGAAGACCGGCGGGGGCAGGCCGCCCGGCTGCAGGAGGCGATCGCCGCTGTGGAAGCCCGGATCGAGCAGGCCCAGGCCGAGGAACGCGCCGTGGCCGACGACCTGCAGGTCCAGGCCGACGCCCTCGCCGAGCGGCTGGTGGCCCTCTACAAATTGAACCGCCTGGGGACCCTCCACGTCCTGGCTTCGGCAGCGTCCGTCAATGAAATGATTCAGCGCAAGTACCTGCTGGAACGCATTCTGGGGGCCGACGCCCGGCGCATCGATCGCTACCGGGAAGACCGGCGGCGCCTGGAGGACCTGGAAACCCAGCTGGCGGGCCAGCGCGCAAACCTGGAAAGCCTGGTCGCGGACCATCGGGCGCAGCTTGCGGCCCTCACCGACGATCGCCAACAACGGTCCTTGCTGTTAAACGAAATCCGCAATAAAAAGGAGTTGGAACTGGCCGCCATCGAATCCCTGGGCCAGTCCGCGGCCGAGCTTGAAGCCATCATCGGCGACCTGACCCGCCAGCAGGCCGGCACGGGGCCGGCAGCGGGCGGCGCCGGGAGCTTCGGGGGTCATCGGGGGCGGCTGGAGATGCCGGTGAGCGGCAAGGTGGTGACCTTTTTTGGCCCGTTCAAAAACACGCGCTACAACGTGATGAATTTTCGCAGCGGCGTCGATATCGAAGCCGAGCGGGGGGAGCCGATCCGGGCGGTGTTTGCCGGGCGCGTGCTCTTTGCCGATTATTTCAAGGGTTACGGCAATATGCTGATCATCGATCACGGCCACAACTACTGCACCCTCTATGCGCACCTGGAGGAGCTCTTCATTCAGAAGGGGGCTCCGGTGGAGAGGGGCGAGGTGGTCGCCACGGTGGGGGATTCAGGGTCGCTGTCGGGGGCCGGGCTCTATTTCGAGGTCCGGCACCTCGGCAAACCGGAAGATCCGCTGAAGTGGTTCAAGAAAAGTTAAAGGAGAAGGGCATGCGACTGAATCCCAGGCACCATTTCAAATTGTGGGTCATTCTGGCCTTTGCGGCGGCTTTCTGGACCGTGGGCACCGGCTTGCTGGGCAACCTCGCCGCCAGCGAGGGGGAAACCTACGAGGGCCTGAAACTGTTCACGGATGTGCTGGAGATCATCCAGGAGAAATACGTGGACCAGGTGGACTCCAAGGAATTGATCCGCAAGGCCATCCAGGGCATGGTCCAGGGTTTGGATCCCCATTCGGCCCTCCTGGCCCCCGAGGCCTTCGAAGATCTGCGCATCGACACCAAGGGCAATTTCACCGGTATCGGCATCCACATCACCATGCGCAACAATTTCATTACCGTGATCTCCCCCATCGAAGGCACGCCCGCTTTCACCGCGGGCATCCAGGCCCAGGACCGCATCATCAAGGTGGACGACACCCCCGTGGAGGACCTGCGCCAGGCGGTCAACATGATGCGGGGGCCCAAGGGCAGCAAGGTCAAGGTGACGATCCTGCGCAACGGGGTGCCGGATCCCCTGGATTTCGACCTGGTACGGGACGTGATTCCGGTCCGCAGCATCAAGTCCCAGGTCCTGCAACCGGGCTACGGCTACATCTGGATCACCAACTTCACCGGCAATACCACCGAGGACTTCCTGGAAGCCCTGCAGAAGATCGAGGCGGAAAACAACCCCCTGAAAGGCTTGATTCTCGACCTGCGCAACAACGGCGGCGGCCTGCTGGAGGAGTCCATCAAGATCGCCGACATCTTCATCGACGAGGGGGCCATCCTGAGCATCAAGGGGCGCAACCCTGAGGAGTCCCGTGAATTCCAGGCCAAGCCCGACAAGGACAAGCGCCGCTACCCCATCGTGGTGATCATCAACGGCGGCAGCGCCAGCGCCTCGGAGATCGTGGCCGGGGCCCTGCGGGACCACAAGCGCGCCCTGATCCTGGGGACCACCTCCTTCGGCAAGGGGTCCGTGCAGACCGTGGAATCCCTGCGGGACGGCTCGGGGCTCAAACTGACCATCGCCCGGTACTACACCCCCAACGGCACCTCCATCCAGGCCAAGGGCATCGAGCCCGACGTCGCGGTGCAGTTCCGGGTCATGGAAGACGGGGAAAAGGCCCCCGAGGACGGTTTCGTCAAGGAGCGCGACCTCAAGAACCATCTGGAGGCCGGGCCGGCAGGCGCGGAAGGCGCGGAGAAAACCATCATCCGCGAAATGGAGCATCGCGTCAACCCGCTGGATCCGGACAACCTGCGGCGGGACAGTCAGGTGATGCGGGCCCTGGACATCCTGGTTTCCTACGATATCTTCCAGGAGCTGCGCAATTGATGGGCCCACAACCGGGAAACTGCCGGCGCCGCAACCTCCGTGGATGGTGACGGGGTCGCATGACGCGCAAGTCACCGCCCTCCGCGGCCAAGCCCAGGAAGAAGAAAGCTTCCCGGCGGCGGCGCAAGCCCGCGGCCCGCTCCACGGT
>DJGG01000175.1:0-6302 GCA_002432195.1 Desulfobacteraceae bacterium UBA5852 | reverse complement strand
CGGTCTATAAAATCGCCGAGGGGCTGGCCCTGCTGGTGGTCCTCGTGGTAGGTGCCGGCCTGGCCCTGTGGCATCTGGCGCCTGCGCCTTCGGCACCGCCGCCGGATACCCCCGTGGCGCGCCGCAGCGCGCCGCCGGCCGCGACCAGGGCCCGGCGCCCGCCGGAAACCCGGCCAGCGCCGCCTGTCGCCCGGACGGCGCCTGAAACCCGGCCCGTGCCGCCCCCCGCCGCGCCAACGGCACCGGCACCCAAGACGGCGTCGGCACCGGTTTACGAAGTGTTCCCCCCCCAGGAAATCGAGCGCCCGCAGCCCAAGCCCGTGGTCCCGCCCCCGGGGCCGCTGCCCCGGGTGGCCATCATCATCGACGACATCGGCTACGACCGGGAGCTGGTGCGGCGGTTCCTGGCCCTGGATGTCGAGCTGACCTTTGCCGTTCTGCCCTTCAGCCCCTTTCAGCAGAGCATCACGGCCGACCTCCGGCGCGAGGGATATGAGCTCATGCTCCACCTCCCCATGGAGCCCGTGGAATACCCGCGCATCGACCCCGGTCCCGGCGCCCTGCTGGACCGCATGGAACCCGACGAGTTGATCGTCCAACTCCAACGCAACCTGGACAGCCTGCCGGAAGTCCGCGGGGTCAACAACCACATGGGCTCGCGGCTGACCGCGCACTCCTCCCGCATGTACCAGATCTTCTCGGTGCTCAAAAAGCGCGGGCTGTATTTCGTGGACAGCCGCTCCACGGCGGATACCGTTTGCGAGCCGTCGGCGCGGCTCTTTCAGCTGCCCTTTGCCGAACGGGACGTTTTCCTGGACCACGTGGTGGAGGCGGAGTTCATCCGCGCCCAGTTCCGGCGCCTGGTGAAGGAGGCCCAGCGCAGCGGCGAGGCCGTCGCCATTGCGCATCCCCACGACCTCACGGTGCGAATTTTTGCCGAGCAGCTGCCCCGCCTGCGGGGCGCAGTCCAACTGGTCCCGGCCTCGGCCATCGTGCGGATCCCCGGAGGATCCTGACCGCGACAACGCTTCCGGGGTAGGGGCCGCCCACGGCCGGAGGGTGACGACCCCGGCGCCCGAGGAGGTGCCTTCAGCGTGCACGGCGGCGACCTCATAGCTGAAATTCTGGCTGCCCACCAGGTGCGGCACCTCTTCACCCTTTGCGGGGGGCATATCTCCCCCATCCTGGTGGCCGCCAAGCAGCGCGGCATCCGCGTGGTGGACACCCGCCACGAGGCCAGTGCCGTCTTTGCGGCCGATGCCCTGGCACGTCTCACCGGACGGCCGGGCGTCGCGGCGGTCACCGCCGGGCCGGGGGTCACCAACACCCTCACCGCCCTGCAGAACGCGGCCCTGGCCCAGTCCCCCCTGGTGCTCCTGGGGGGGGCCGCCGCCACCGTGCTAAAGGGCAAGGGGTCGCTCCAGGACGTGGACCAACTCGCCATGGTGCGCCCGGTGGTCAAACGGGCCCTCGCCCTGCGCACCAGCTGCGACGTTCTGCCCATGCTCCAGGCGGCCTTCCGCATCGCCGCCGGCGGGGTGCCCGGTCCGGTTTTCGTGGAATGCCCCATCGACCTGCTCTATCCCGAGGAACTGGTTCGCACGTGGTACGGCACCTCCAGCGCCAACGATCGCACCGCCGATCTGCGGGGACGGCTGGTGCGGTTCTACCTGAAACGCCACGTGGACCGGATGTTCGCCTGCCCCTGGCCGAACGGCTCCCAAGGGGCCGGCACTCCGGTGGCCCCCGACGTGCCGCCCCGCGCCCTGGCGTCGGTCAGGCGCCACCTGCGCCGGGCCCGGCGGCCGGTGGCGGTGGTGGGCAGCCAGGCGCTGCTGCTTCCCGACCAGGCTCCCTCCCTGGCCCACGCCCTGGACGCCCTCGGCCTTCCGGTCTACCTCACCGGCATGGCCCGGGGCTTGCTCGGCCCGCGCCACCCGCGCCAGATGCGGCACGGCCGCCGCCAAGCCCTCCAGGAGGCCGATCTGGTGCTCCTGGCCGGCATGGCCTGCGACTTCCGGCTGGATTATGGCCGGGCCATCGGCCCCCAGGCGCGGCTGATCGCCGTCAACCGCAGCCGCCGGGACCTGCGTCTCAACCGCCGACCCACACTGGCCCTGCGGGCCGACCCCGGCCACGCCCTGCGCCAACTGGCCCCCACCGCCGCCCCGTCCCCCCGCTGGAATCCGTGGATCGAGCGCCTGCAACAGCGGGAGGCGCAACGGGAAGCCGAGATCCGCGACCGGGCGGCCGCCCCGGTGGAAGGGGTCAACCCGCTGGCCTTCCTGCTCGAACTGGATCACTTCCTGGAAGACGACAGCCTGATCGTGGCCGACGGCGGGGACTTCGTGGCCAGCGCGGCCTACATTCTGCGCCCCCGGGGGCCCCTTGGCTGGCTGGACCCCGGCGTTTTCGGCACCCTCGGGGTGGGGGGCGGGTTCGCCCTGGGCGCCGGGCTGGCGCGGCCCGGAAGCGAGATCTGGCTCCTCTACGGGGACGGCGCCGCCGGCTACAGCCTGGCCGAAGTGGACACCTTCGTGCGCCACGGCCTGCCGGTGATCATGGTGGTGGGCAACGACGCGGGATGGTCCCAGATCGCCCGGGACCAGGTGGAATACCTCGGCGACGACGTGGCCACGACGCTGCGGCCCACGGCCTACGATGCGGTGGCGCGCGGTTTCGGCGCCCGGGGCTTCGAGGTGCGCGGTCCCGGGGATATTGCCCCGGCGCTGGCCGCCGCCCGGCAGACCGCCCGCTCCGGAACCCCCGCCCTGGTCAACGTCCACCTGGGACGCACCGATTTCCGCAAGGGATCCATTTCCATGTAGCCCGGCTGCCGCGGCGGGCGACCCGCATACCCGCGGGCTCGCCGCCGATCTCAGGAGACCTGGCGGGGCGGGGGGATGGGCTGGACCCAGCGGTTGGTTTCACCGTCGTAGAACCACTTGTCGGGAAAGCCGCGCCGGCGGGCGAAGGTGGGGTGATCCGACCAGCTCAGCAACTCTTCATACGCCTGCCGGAGTTTGCGGAAACCGGCCGCCGAGCCGCCCATGTCCGGGTGGTGGCGCTTGGCCTGGCGGCGGAAAGCTTTTTTGATCAACCCCTCCAGGTCGGGACAATGAAGGTCGGCCCGGCCGATCTGGAGGTGAACCAGCAGCTTGTGGTTGACCGTGGGATAGCTGGTCTCCCGGGGCTTGACGTCCCGCTCCTGGGCGCTGCCCTGCCGGGCGCGGCGCAGCAGCTCCCGGGAGGCCAGGTAGTGCCGGTTGGTCCGGCGTCGTTCGGCCCACCAGACATTGCCCAGCACGTCGGCCATGCGGCTGAAATCCTCGGCGGGCGGGCGGTCCGCGGACCGCGGGAAGATAAAGCTGAAGATGGTGGACGTCCCGGCGGTGAGCACGTCCAGCACGATCACCCGGGCGTCGAAATGAAAGGTGGCGTACCGGGCGTTGATGGCCCTCAGCAGGCCGGTGCGCACCTGCAGCTTGTATCGCAGGCGCTGCCGGCAGGCCACCGAGCAATAGCGCCGGCGGCCCATATCGACGGTTGCGCCGCAGGAAAGGCAGGCGCGGGACCTGCTCCGGGAGTTTCGCGCCGGGCGGGCGGGTATGAGGGAGCGCTGCTCTTCCATGATCGGGAGGTTTGTGCGTTGACCGCCTTTAAATGACCCTTCCGGTGGTTATAGTAAACCCCGATTCGTCGTTTGCCAGTGGACCCAACCGCCACCAGGCCCCGAACGCCAGCCGGATCGGGGCTTTGCCTATTTTGAGGCCCCATGGACCTTCCCGCTATCCGCATACGCGGTGCCCGCCAGCACAACCTGAAGAACCTCGACCTGGCCATCCCCCTGGACCGCCTCACGATCATCACCGGGGTCAGCGGCTCGGGAAAATCCTCCCTGGCCATCGACACCCTCTATGCCGAGGGGCAGCGCCGCTACGTGGAAACCTTCTCGCCCTATGCGCGCCAGTTCATGGACCGCATGGACCGCCCCCAGGTGGATGAGATCGCGGGCATCCCCCCGGCCATCGCCATCGATCGCAAGGACCCGGTGCGCACGTCCCGCTCCACCGTGGGGACGATGACGGAGATCACCGACTATGTCAAGCTGCTCTACCACCGGCTGGGGCGGCTCCATTGCCGCATCTGCGGCCGTCCGGTGGTTCCGGCGCCTCCCGAGGCCATCTGGGAGGAGTTGGCCGGCCTGGGGGAAGACGCGCGGCTGACCATCACCTTTCCCCTGGCCTGGGGGGAACCCGCGTCATCCGGCGGGCCCGGGGCCGCCGGTCTCCAGCGCCTGCTGGCCCGCCAGGGGTTCGATCGCCATTACGTCGACGGACGGATCCAGGCCATCGCCGACGGCCTTGCCGGGATGCCCGGGGAGGTCCTCCACGTGGTGGCCGACCGGGTGGCCCTGGGCCCCGCCAATCGCCGGCGGATTCTGGATTCCCTGGAAATGGCCGCGCGCTTCGGCGGCGGACGGTTGAGCGTGCACCGCGAAGACGGCACGACCCGGCGGTTCAGCCGCCGCCTGGAGTGCCCCGACTGCGGCCTGCGCTACGAGCCCCCCCTGCCCAACCTCTTCTCCTTCAACAGCCCCGTGGGGGCCTGCGAGACCTGCCGCGGGTTCGGCCGGGTGATCGACATCGATCTGGACCTCATCATCCCCAACCGGGACCTCTCCCTGGCCCAGGGAGCCGTCAAGCCCTGGGGGAGTGCCGCCGACGCCGAGCGGCGCACGGAGTTCGGCGACCTCATGGCCTTCTGCCGCCGGCGCCGGATCCCCACGGGGATACCCTTCCGCCGCCTGAGCGCCGACCACCAGGCCGCGGTCATCGAGGGCGGGGAGGGCTTTTACGGCATCCGGGGCTTTTTCCAGTGGCTGGAAACCAAGACCTACCAGATGCCGGTGCGGGTCTTTCTCGCACGCTACCGAAGCTACGACCTCTGTCCGACCTGCCACGGCGCCCGCTTCAAGCCTGAAGCGCTGCTCTACCGTCTCGACGGCCGCACCATCGCCGAGCTCTATGCCTTGAACGTCCTGGACGCCCTGGCCTTTGCGGAGGGCCTGAAGATCCCGGGGGACAACGAAGCGGACTCCCTGGTGCGGGACGAGGTCTGCGGCCGGCTGCGGTTTCTGCGGGATGTGGGCCTGGGCTACCTCACCCTCGAGCGCCAGTCGCGCACCCTTTCGGGGGGCGAGGTCCAGCGGGTGGCCCTGGCCTCCTCCCTGGGGTCCTCCCTGGTGAACACGCTCTACGTGCTGGACGAGCCCAGCATCGGCCTCCACCCCCGGGACAACCACCGCCTGATCGCCATCCTTCAGGGGCTGCGCGACCTGGGGAACACCGTCGTGGTGGTGGAGCACGACGCCGACATCATCCGTTCCGGCGATTTCCTGCTGGACCTGGGGCCCGGGGCCGGAGAGCACGGCGGCCGCATCGAATACTTCGGCCCTCCCGCCGCGGTCAACGACTCCCTCACCGGGCAATACCTGCGCGGCCAGCGGCAGATTCCCCGCCCGGAACGCCGGCGCCCCGCCGGCGCCCACGGGTGGCTCACGGTGCGCGGGGCCACGGCCCACAACCTCAAGGGCATCGACGTGCGGATCCCCTTGGGATGCCTGGTGTGCGTCACGGGGGTTTCCGGCTCGGGCAAGTCCACCCTGGTGGAGGAGGTCCTGTTCAAGGCCGTCCAACGCTCCCGGGGGCAAGCCGAGGGGCGTCCCGGGGCCCACGGGGCCCTCGAAGGCCTCGAGGGCATCAACGATGCCGTCCTGGTGGATCAGCGGGCCATCGGCCGCACCCCCCGGGCCAACGCCCTGACCTACACCAAGGCCATGGACCCCATCCGCCGCCTCCTGGCGGAAACCCCCGAGGCCCGGGCCCGGGGGCTCGGCGCCGGCCACTTCTCCTTCAACGTGCCCGGGGGGCGCTGCGAGCACTGCAAGGGAGACGGCTACGAAAAAATCGAGATGCAGTTTCTCTCGGATGTGTTCGTGCGCTGCCCCCAATGCGACGGGCAGCGCTTCAAGCCCGAGGTTCTGGCGGTCCGCTTCCGGGGCCGGACCATCAGCGGGATCCTGGCCATGACCGTGGACGAGGCCTGCGCCTTTTTCGCGGGGCACCGGTCGGTCATCAAGTCCCTGGAGCCCCTCGCCCGGGTGGGTCTGGGGTACCTGCGGCTGGGCCAGCCGCTGAACACGCTTTCCGGCGGGGAGGCCCAGCGCATCAAGCTCTCCCGCTACCTGGGGGCCGCCGGCGGGGACGATGGCGCCGGCGGCCGCCTGTTCATCTTCGACG
>DJGG01000107.1:2686-3048 GCA_002432195.1 Desulfobacteraceae bacterium UBA5852 | reverse complement strand
GGCCGCCGGCCGCCTGTGGCCGGGCTGGGGATGATCCGCCGATCCCCGGGAGGGCCCGCGCCGCCCTTGATTGACCCGCCAAACCCCAAGTGGTATAGCGCATCCTCAACCGTCCGGAGGATGCCGCGTGAAGATCGTCATCGTCGGCGCCGGCGAAGTGGGCTTCCACATCGCCAGCCGCCTGGCAGGTGAAAACAAGGATGTCGTGGTCATCGACCGGGACGCCGAGGCCCTGCGCCGGGTTTCCGACAACCTGGACGTTCAGGTGCTCCAGGGTTCCGGCGCCAGCCCCGTGGTGCTGGAGGAGGCCGGCATCCGCCGGGCCGAGATCCTCCTGGCGGTCACCGACAGCGACGAGATCA
>DJGG01000107.1:0-2574 GCA_002432195.1 Desulfobacteraceae bacterium UBA5852 | reverse complement strand
TCGAGGTGGTGCGCACCATCGAGCGCATGATGCGCGTTCCCGGGGCAGTGGATGTAGGGGAGTTCGCCGACGGCCGCATCCGCTTCGTGGGGCTCCACCTGGCGGCCGACGCCCCCATTGCCGGCGCCCGGCTCCTGGAGCTGCCCACGCGCTTCGGTCCCCAACGGCCGCTCATCGCCGCCGTCATGCGCGGCGAGGAGATCATCGTACCCCGGGGCAGCGACCGGCTGCAGGCCGGCGACCTGGTCTACTTCATCAGCGAGGCGGGCAAGCTGGGCGAGCTCCTGCCCTTCTTCGGCATCAAGCCCCAGCCCGTGCGGCGGGTGCTGGTGGTGGGGGGCGGCCGCGTNNCGGCCAGCGCCTGGCCGCCCGCCTGGAAGAGCTCAACATCCATTGCAAGATCATCGAGAAGAACGCCGAGCGCTGCGCGCGCCTCGCCGAACGGCTGAACAAGACGGTGATCCTCCACGGCGACGGCTCGGACCGCGGGCTCCTGGTGGAGGAGAACATCGGCGAGATGGACTACGTGGTCACCCTCACCAGCGACGAGGAGACCAATATCCTGGCATCGCTGCTGTCCATGCGCATGGGGGCGCCGCGCTGCATCACGAAGATCAACCGTTTCAGCTACTTCCCCATCATGACGACCATCGGCATCCAGCAGGTGGTCAGCTCGCGCCTGTCGGCCATCGACTCCATCCTGCGGCACATCCGGCGGGGCAAGGTGCTCTCGGCCATCTCCCTCAAGGAGCAGGCCGAGGTGCTGGAAGCCGTGGCCCTGGAAACCTCCGACATCGTCTCCAAGCCCCTGAAGAACATCGGCTTCCCCAAGGGCGCCCTGGTGGTCGGCATCGTACGCGATGAGCAGATCATCATCCCCTCCGGGGCCAGCGTCATCGAACCCGGAGACCGCATCATCCTCTTCGCTCAGCGGGAGGCCGTGCCCAAGATCGAGAAGCTGCTCGCCGTGAAGCTGGAGTTCTTCTGATGCGCTGGCGGTACCTCGTCAAGGTCGTCGGCGCCCTGACGCTCTTCCTGGCGGCCGCCATGCTCCTGCCGCTGGCGGTGGGCCTTTACTACCGCGACGCCAGCGTGCGCCCCCTGCTGCTGTCCATCGGCGTCACCCTGGCCGGCGGGCTGGCGCTCTACCTGACCTGCCGCGACTGCCGGGCGGCGCTCGTCACCCAGCGGGAAGGCATGGCCGTGGTGGCCCTGAGCTGGACGGTGATCGGCTTCTTCGGGGCCTTGCCCTTCTACTTCGAGGGATGCCTGCCCACCTTCACGGACGCTTTCTTCGAATCCATCTCGGGATTTACCACCACGGGCTCTTCGGTGCTCACCGACATCGAGGCGGTCTCCCGGGGGCTGCTCTTCTGGCGCAGCCTGATCCAGTGGCTGGGGGGCATGGGCATCATCGTGCTGTCCATCGCCATCCTGCCCTTTCTGGGGGTGGGGGGCATGCAGCTCTACAAGGCCGAGGTGCCCAGTCCCGTGCCCGACAAGCTCCAGCCCCGCATCCGGGACACGGCCATGATCCTCTGGAAGGTCTACGCGGGGATCACCGCGGCCCAGGTGCTGCTGCTGGGCCTGGGGGGCATGAGCCTCTACGACGCCGTCTGCCACGCCTTCACCACCATGCCCACGGGGGGCTTTGCCACGCGCAACGCCAGCATCGCTTATTACGACAGCGCCTACATCGACGGGGTGATCGTCTGCTTCATGTTCCTGGCGGGAATCAACTTCTCCCTGCACTACCAGTTCCTGCGGGGACGCACCCTGGCCTTCTGGAAGGATGCCGAGTGCCGCTTTTTCTTTGGCGCCGTGGTGCTGCTGACGGCCGTCGTGAGCTTCGACCTCTGGGGTTCGGTCTACGCCTCCCTGGCCCAGGCCTTACGCTACGGCGCCTTCCAGGTGATGTCCATCATCACCACCACCGGATTTGCCACCGCAGACTACGAGCAGTGGCCGGCCATGAGCCAGCTCATCCTGCTGCTGTGCATGCTGCTGGGGGCTTCGGCCGGTTCCACCGGCGGGGGCATGAAATGCCTGCGGGTGATGCTGGGCTTCAAATACTGCTACCGGGAGCTTTTCGCCCTGGTCCACCCCCGGGCCGTGACCCACGTGAAGCTGGGCGGCAAGGCTGTGCCCGAGGATGTCATGCGCAGCGTGATGGGGTTTTTGGCCCTCTACGTGGGGCTCTTCGGGGTCTGCAGCGTGCTTCTGGCGGGCCTGGGGGTGGACGTCGTGACGGCCTTCAGCGCCGTGGCCGCCGCCCTGGGCAACATCGGCCCCGGCTTCGGCGGGGTGGGTCCCGTGGACAATTTCGCTGGGATCCCCTGCCTGGGCAAGTGGCTGCTCATCTGGTGCATGCTCCTGGGGCGCCTGGAGATTTTCACCGTGGTCATCCTGCTGGTGCCCGAATTCTGGCGCAAGTAGCGGCCCTGACCCGAATCCCTGGGATTCAAGCGGTTTTTGGCTTGACAAACGGAGGTCAAGGCTTTAAAAAAGGGCGCTTCAGTCGTCAGGGCCGTTAACTCAGACGGTAGAGTATCTGCCTTTTAAGCAGAGAGTCGC
>DJGG01000126.1 GCA_002432195.1 Desulfobacteraceae bacterium UBA5852 | reverse complement strand
GCCGCCGGAGAGCGTGGCCCGCCGGCGGTGGCGGGCCTGTGACCGCCGGCCCGCCACCGCCGTCATGAGGCGAGGGAAATGCGCTTGGCGGCGAAGGTTTTCTGGTAGTAGCGCAGGAAGGCGGCCACCACCTGGGGATCGAAGGCGGACCCGGCGTTCTGTTCCAGCCGCTGGAGGGCGATGTCGACGGTCATCGGCTGGCGGTAATGCCGGCGGGCGGTGATGGCCTCGAAAAAATCCGCCACGGCGATGATGCGCGCCCCCAAGGGGATCGCGTCGCCTTTCAACCCGTCGGGATAGCCGCTGCCGTCGTATTTCTCGTGATGCCCCCCGGCAATGGCGGGGACCTCCTGGTAGGTGCCTTCGAAATCCACGTGGTTGAGGATCTCACGTGTGCGCCGGGCATGGGTCTTGACGATATCGTATTCCTGGGGGGTCAGCTTGCCGGGCTTTTTCAGGATGGCGTCCGGAATCCCGATCTTGCCGTAGTCGTGAAGCAGGGCGGCGACCCGTATCACGCCCTTGTATTCGTTGGACAACCCCAGCTCGCCGCAGATCCCCAGGGCATGCTCCGTCACCTGGTCGGAGTGGCCCGCGGTCATGGGGTCGCGGGCATCGATGCTGGTGGCCAGGACGCGCACCAGGGAGCGGAACAGCCGCTCCTTGCCCCGCAGCAGCTCGAGGTTCTTGAGGCTGATACCGATAACCGAGGCGATGCCGATGATCAGGCTCATGTCGCTTTGCACGAGGGGGCGCTTGGTGAAGACGTTGTCCACGGCAAAAATGCCGATGGACTGGCCTTCGCTGATGATGGGGCAGCAGATGAAGGAGCGGGACTGGGTCTTGCGGGCGAACTCCAGGCTGCGCGGGGAGAGATTCTCCTCGATGGCGTTGGTGTTGTTAACCAGATAGGGCTTCTTCTCCCTGAAGGAGACCACGAAGATTCCTTGGGATTCGGGATTGTCCAGGCGGAAATCGATCAGCTTGACCATCTTGGCCAACGTGGCGTCGTAGCCGAAGCCGGCCCGGTACTCCAGCCGGGTGCGCTCCGGGTTGGCCAGCAGAATCAGGCCGCGGTCGAAATCCAGACGCTTCTCCGATATCTGGACCACTTTGGCCAGCACATCCGCCACCTCGGTCTGGCACGACACCACCTGGCCGATTTCGTTGGTCATGATGGCATTGTTGTAGTTGACGGTGATCTGGTCCACCAGTTTCTCGGTGGAATCCCAGAGGTTGCCGAGGCTGCGCTTCAGTTCGGCCTTTTCCAGGCTTTCCCCGGCCAGTGTCAGGATCAAAAAAACCGTGGCCGTCACCGGAATCATGACGGCGGGTGGCAGCGCGGGGAAATAGGTCACCAGGCCGATGCCAATCAAGACGAAGGCAAGGGCCATGAAGGTGCGGAAACGCTTCCAGAGAACGGAAAACGATTTGTCCCAGGAAATGAGGTAGCGGCAGACCGGGGCGCCCTTGAACACACACTCGGGATGTTCCAGATGGGGCAGCTTGTTGGTGAAGGCCATGGCGATGGCTTCCAGGAAGCCCTTGCGGTTTTCGCACTGGAAGCTGCATTCCTGAATGCCGGGCTTGATTCGAACGGTGATTTCCACCTTGGTGGCCGACACCGGCCGTGCGGTGAAGGTGGTGGTCTTGGAAAAATTGGCCGCGGCCTTGCCGATCATGGCGTAGGCTTTTTCAGGGCCGGCCATGCCGAGGGCGTATTGGCGCATGGCGCCGATGGCATCCGGCGACGCCGCGTACCGCCCCGCCTCACGGGCGATATTCTCGTTGCGCGTCAGCCGGGCCAGGGTGTCGTGGAAGCGGTTGATCTGGCTCTGGGTGAACCAGTGCCCCTGGTCGGCGACTTCGTACGACGTCATCCCCGCGGAATGCAGCAGTTCCCCCACGTTGACGTGCGGGTACTTCGCTTTCAGCAGCTTGATGTAGGTGTCGATGATGCGGCTGTTGTACAGCTGCGCATCATCGCCGGCAGTCGTTTCCTGAGCAGGCATCCTTGGGCCCGGGTCGCTCTTTGGCTAATCGGAAAATGCGTTCGATAAATCCGAAATACTGGTCCGAATATCGCGTGTTGAGAATCCACAGGGAGTAAATCTTCTCGAACCGAATCCCCCGCTGCTCGGCAAACCCCGTCGGAGTCAGCAGGACCGGCATATCCTGCGGGAGATGGTTGGTCGCGAACACCGATACCAGCCCCCGCCGCAGAAGATCCTGGTCGAGATCCTCCGCATCCAGGATGAAAACCTTGATGCAGTTGGTCAAATCCGAGAGGTTCAGGCCGATATCGGAGATGTGCGCCATCAGCACGGCCTTCAGGCGCTCGCCGTGGCGCAGGGAAAGCACCAGGCGCTCCTTCTTGAAACCATGCCGGCGGTATTCCTCGGCCAGCCCTTCCATTTGGTACGACTGCGCGTCCAGGTCCAGGGCGTCCATCATCAACCCGCCGGAGGTGTGCTCATACCAGGTATTGAGTTCCTGAATATCCTCGGGACGACTCGGGGCGATCGTCCAGCCGGGTTCCAGCTCGCGGGCTTCGACGCCGTGCGTGTCGTTGTGGTAGTAAACGAAATCGTCCAGCGAGCAGCACTGGCTGTCTTTGGCAAAGCGGGCGAAGCCGCCGAACACGCTGTTGGGAAAATGGTTTTCCGGCCGGAAGTAGCACAGCAGGTACTTCATGTGCAGGGAGTAGAGCCGGTGGGAGTCATAGGTAAAACAGCCGATCTGGTTCAGCACGGTCAGGCCCGCCCGCACCGAGGCGCGCTTGCGGGCGGCGTGGTGATGGATCAGCCATGAATTCTCGTACAGGCGCACCATGCCCATATGGGCCAATATGCAGCCCTTGTCCTGGTAGATGAAGTGGCGAGCGATGGTGGGTTTCTGGGTATAGAGCTTAAAGTAGGTATCCTTGATCTTTTCCTTGTTGGCCTGGATGAAAGCGTACTTCTTGGGGTAGATGAAGCCCGTTTCGAAGAAGAAGTCCCATAGGGCATTCATCTCCACCCGGCTGCTGATGTACGAGTTCGCGTTTTCCGCCTGGTGCAGCAGGGCCAGCAGCTTGAGGTGCTCGTTGCTGTCCATGTCCAGAATGGCCAACCCGCTGACCGCCTCCGCGGCGTCGCTGCCGCCGGGGCTCACCTTGCGGTAGAGCACCTGGGCCTTGAAGCGAATGTGCAAGCTGTCGGCGAAGCTGAGTTCCACCTCCGGCAGCATCAGGCCGGGCAGCAGCAGGGAACTGCCGATACCCTCCACCACCGACAGGCCCGAGCCGGAAAGATCCTCCACCTTCAGGTTGACCACCTGGCGCGTCAGAGGATGGCGGAAGATGATGTTGGGGGAGGGGACCAGCTTCAGGCGTTTGCTGCGGTATTTTTTGGAGCCGTACCGGTGAATCCCCGTATTTTGGGGCTCCAGAACGAATTTACGGTTGGCCTTGCCATTGCCCTGTTTGAGAATGCTGAAGTTGCCGGAGTAGATCATCTCGGGGCCCATGGGGATGATCAGGTTGACCGGCAGGTCCGCGTCGATGCACTGGAAGGTCTGGGGCGGCTCGGCACTCAGTTGGACGAGAAAGGATGTGGTGCTGAATTCCAGGAGCCGGCCCTGAAAGAGCATGCTGTTTTGAATGAGCTGCACCGGAATATCGTCACAGGCGTGGCGCCCCTGGCGCCGGTTGCAGACTTCGATGCATTTTTCGGGGAGTTCGAAGCGGATGCCCTTGGCGTCCATCCAGTTCATGCGGGGCTTCACCAGAAGCGCATTGGGCCCGTCGGCGACGAAGAAGGAGACGAAGCGGTAGCTGTCCAGGATGTGGCGGACGCTTTCCGGCTCCGCCCACACGCACTCCAGGATATCCCCGCTGCACGGCTGGGGGTGGGCTTTGCAGGAGACGCGGCGGTTGTAACGGGTATGCTCGAAATTCACATGGATGGTGCCGTTCTGGAAATTGAGGAAATTTAGCTTGTTGATCAGGTAGCTCTTTTGGGCCTCCAGTTGCAGCGCGGCCTCCGGAGGCTTCTCCTCCGGGGCGGTCATCCGCAAATTCGACTCGTCCACTGTGGAGGCTGCAACGCCGATTTCCACCAGATCCGCCTTCGGTTCCGCACGCTCCATCGCATCAACCTCACCTGGCTGGCGGGTTGCCGCAGCCCGCCAGTCTCCACTCTCACTGGTAGTGCCGAACACATTCACCGGGGCCCCAGGGCCCACTGGGGACCAGCGCACTTGGACGCATGCTGCGCGACTGTACCTGATTATCATGAAAACATTGGCAATTCAACGCATCGCATGCCGTGAACCATTGAATTTCTTTTAGAAAACTTGCACGGGGGAAGCCGGAGCGGCCCCTGTTGTGGGCTGCGCGATGGTGGCCACAAGATATTGGGAAGGTGATGGGTCAAAAAAAATGCAGCAATGGACCGCAATGGTCCTGGTGCGCCACCTCCAGATGCATCCGGCGGTGGCCAAAGGCCTCCGCCACGGTCGTGCGGGCCTTTTCAGGCGTGTTGTTGGTGGCGCTCAGGTGGCCCAAGATCACGTGGCGCAAACCCGGATGGTCAATATCCTGCAGCAGCGCCCGGGCATCCGGGTTTGACAGGTGGCCCGTGCGCCCGGCGATGCGCTGTTTCAGGAACCAGGGATAGGGACCCTGGGCCAGCATGTCCGGGTCGTGATTGGACTCGATCACCAGCGCCGTACAGGCTTGGAGCTGTGACCGGACCAGGTGGGTCACCGTTCCAAGGTCCGTGGCCACCCCGACCTGAAACCCCCCCCGGCGGAAAGTGAAACCCGCCGGGTCCGCGGCATCGTGGGACAGTGCGAAGGGGTGGATGGACAGGTCCGCCAGGGTGAAGGCGCAACCACAGGTGAACTCGCACGCGGCAAACGCGCGGCGCAACCCCTGGGCCCCCGCCGTCCAGGTTCCACGGGTGGCGTAAACCGGCAGGCGGTAACGCCGCGAGAGGGCGCCGACGCCTTGGGTGTGGTCGCTGTGCTCGTGGGAGACGAGGATGGCGCTGAGGTTTTCGGGCGATAGCTGGCGGGAGCGCAACCGGCGCTCGATCTCCGCCGCGCTGAGGCCGGCATCCAGCAACACGGCCGCTCGTGCCGTAGCCACATAGATGGCGTTCCCCCTGCTGCCGCTCGCCAAGACGCAAAGCGCCAGGCCTTCGGCGTCCGGCGGCTCCACCGGTGGGCAGCGGCAGGTGCTGGGCATCAGGAGGCCAGGAAAGGCATGGGGGGTTCTCCTACGGCTTGACCGGCGGCGGGATCATGCCCGGCCGGTATGGCCGAAGCCGCCCGTACTGCGCGCCGTCTCCGGCAGCCGGTCCACCACCCGGGCGCGAGCCCGGACGACCCGCTGCACGACCATCTGGGCGATCCGGTCGCCGCGCCGGATCGTATAGGGCTCCGGGCCGAGGTTGATGAGGGCGATCCGGACCTCGCCGCGAAAGTCGGCATCGATGGTCCCGGGGGCATTGATCAGGGTGATGCCGTGGCGCACCGCCAGCCCGCTGCGGGGTCGCACCTGCGCTTCATAACCCTCGGGGAGTGCCATGGCAAAACCCGTGGGAACCAGGGCGATGGCACCCGGCTGGAGGGCCAGCGGCGCGTCGACCGCCGCTTCGATGTCCATCCCGGCGGATTGCGCCGTCATGTACCGCGGCAATTCGATATCCCGGTCCTCGAGGGGACGCACGCGGCGGAATTCGATGAGCGGGGCGTCATCCATGCCCGGGTCCCCTTCCTCTCGTCGGCCCCCTTCCGGAACGCCTTGCGGGGCCGTGTGACCGGAGGCCGCCCGCCAGCAGGTCCTCGAACGATTCCTGGTTTTCCAGGGGCCCCAGCATGGTCACGACCATCTGCGCGGGGGCAAAAAGCTCCCTGGCCAACTCCAGCAGCTCCTCGGCATGGACCGCTTCGATCCGGGAGACCACCTCCTGCATCGGCAGGTAGCGCGCGAAATTCATCTCCCCCTGGGCCAGGCGCACCATCTGGTTGTCGACACTCTCCGCCGCCAGCAGGAGGCTGCCCTTGGTGAACTCCTTGGCGTCCCGCAATTCCGACGATTCGACCCTGGTGGATTTCAGCCGCTCCATCTGCTCCAGTACCAGGCGTGCCGCCGTCGCCGCCTGGCGGGGATCCACGCCCAGGTAGGTGCCGAAAACGCCCGTGTCCTCATAGGAGGTGACAAACGAGTAGACGGCGTAGGCCAGCCCCCGTTTTTCCCTGATTTCCTGGAACAAGCGCGAGCTCATGTTGCCGCCCAGGATGGTATTGAGCAGCGAAATGGCATACCGGCGTTCGTCGGTTGTGGACATGCCGTGGGTGCCGATGCAGATGTGGGCCTGCTCCAGGGGGCGGACGGCCACATTGACCAGCGAGCGCCCTGGGGGGGTTTGGCGGGTCGGAAAACCGTTTCCGGGAACAACGGCCCCGAAGTCGGGGGCCAGCAACTCCACCAAGTCGTCGTGCTGCAGGTTGCCGGCGGCCGCGATCACCGTACGCTGGGGCTGGTAGCAGCGACGACAGAAGCTCCGGATGGCCTCGGCGCTGAACCCGGCGATGTTCGCCGGAGTTCCCAGGATGGAACGCCCCAGGGCATCCTCGCCCCAGAGATCGCGGCCAAACAGCAGGTGGACATAATCCTCGGGGCTGTCCTCCACCATCCCTATTTCCTGCAGGATGACCGGACGCTCCCGATCCACCTCCTGGGGATCGAAAACGGAATTGAGAAAAATATCCGCGAGGATATCCGCCATGGTGCCCAGGTGCGCATCCAGCACCCGGGCGTGGTAGCACGTGGTTTCCATCGCCGTGAAGGCGTTGGTCTGGCCACCGATGGCGTCGAACTCCTTGGCAATCTGATAGGCCGTGCGGCGGCGGGTGCCCTTGAAGAGCATGTGCTCGATCAGATGGGACAACCCGCTTTCCTCGGGCGCCTCGTCACGAGCACCGGCATTCACCCAGACGCCCATGGACACGGAGCGAGCCTGGGGCATCCGCTTGGAAAGGATCCGGATGCCGTTGGGCAGAACGGTCTTACGAACGGTCTGTGCCATCGACCCGCCGCCCCTCTTCCTCCAAAACGGCCTTGTGGCTCAGCCGGATCTTGCCGTCGCGGTTGACCTCCAGGACCTTGACCCTCAGCTTGTCGCCTTCCTTGACCACGTCGGTCACGCTGGTGACCCGGCGGGTGGAAAGCTGCGAGATGTGGCAGAGCCCGTCGGTTCCCGGCATGATCTGCACGAAGGCTCCGAAGTCCATGACCCGCACCACGGTGCCATCGTAGATCCTGCCGATTTCCGGCTCCTGGACGATATCGTTGATCATCTTGAGGGCCGCCTCCCCGTCTTCCTTGGACACGGCGGCAATCTTCACCAGGCCCGAATCCTCGATCTCGATCCGGGTGTTGGTTTCGGATTGGATGGCCCGGATGGTCTTGCCCCCCGCGCCGATGATCTCCCGGATCTTGTCGGGGTTGATGTTCAATGTCAGAATAGCCGGGGCATAAGGGGATATTTTCTCCCGCGGCGCGCTGATGGCCGCCTTCATCTTGTCGAGGATGTGCAGGCGGCCCACGCGCGCCTGCTCCAGGGCCGTCTGCATGATCTCCCGGTCCAACTCGGCGATCTTGATGTCCATCTGCAGNNGCCTTGATGTTCTTGCCGCCGGGCCCGATGAGGTCCTTGATGCGGTGCACGGCGATCTCCATGGTGTGGAGCCGCGGCGCATTGGCGGCCAGGTTCTCGCGCGGCTTGGCCAGCACCGCGTTCATCTTGCCCAGAATGTACATGCGGCCGCGTTTGGCCTGGTCCAGCGCCTGCTTCATGATCTCCGGGGTGATGCCGGTGATCTTGATGTCCATCTGCAGGGCCGTGATCCCCTCACGGGTACCGGCGACCTTGAAGTCCATATCGCCGGCATGGTCCTCGTCGCCCAGAATGTCGGACAGCACCGCGACGCGCTCCGCCCCCTTGACCAGCCCCATGGCAATGCCGGCCACCGGCGCCTTGATGGGCACACCCCCGTCCATCAGGGCCATGGTCCCCGCACAGACAGTGCCCATGGACGACGAACCGTTGGATTCCAACACTTCCGATACCAGCCGGATGGTGTAATCGAAATCCTCCTTGGCGGGCAGGGCGCGCTCCAGGGCGCGGGTGGAAAGTCCGCCGTGCCCGATGTCGCGGCGGCTGGGGCCGCTGATGCGCCGGGCTTCGCCCACCGAATAGGGCGGAAAGTTGTAGTGGAGCATGAAGGGCCGGAACTCGTCGCCCGCCAGGGTCTCTACGCGCTGCTCGTCCTGCCCGGAGCCCAGGGTCAGCACTCCCAGCACCTGGGTTTCCCCCCGGGTGAACAGGGCACTTCCGTGGGGCCGGGGCAAAATGCCCACTTCACAGGTGATGGGGCGGATTTCGTCAAATCGGCGGCCATCCACGCGCTGGCCCTCGGTCAGGATCATCTCCCGCAGGAGGCGTTTCTGGAGGTCGTACAGGATGTCGGCCACTTCCGGCTTGCGATCCGCGGCGGCTTCCCCCAGGCGCTCGACGACCGTAGCCCGGGCGTCCCGCACGGCCTTGTTGCGCTGGACCTTGGTGGGGGTGCACAGGGCCGCTTTCAACAGGTCCCGCGCTTCGGCTTCCACCATGGCCGCCAATGCTTCGTCGCGTGCGGGCGGCACGAACACCCGCTTGGGCACACCGCAGGCGGCCTTCAGGGCCAACTGCAAATCGATGATGGGTTGAATGGCGGCGTGGCCGAAATAAATGGCCTCCAGCATATCCTGCTCGCTGACGAAGTTGCCCCCCCCCTCCACCATGACGACCCCCGTGCGGGAACCGGCCACGATGATGTTGATGTCGCATTCCGGGCAGTCACCGAGTCGCGGGTTGATCTCCAACTGACCGTTGCGCCGCCCCACCCGCACGCTGGCGATGGGACCCTGGAAGGGGATGTCCGACAGTTCCAGCGCCGTGGAGGCACCGATCATGGCCAATACATCGGGGTCGTTCTCCTGGTCCATGGAAAGCACGGTGGCGATAATCTGCGTTTCCAGACGGTAGCCTTTGGGGAAAAGCGGACGGATGGGCCGGTCGATCAGACGGGCGGTCAAGGTTTCCTTCTCGCTGGGCCGCCCGATTTCCCGCCGGAAGTAGTTTCCCGGTATGCGTCCGGCGGCGTAAATCTTCTCCTGGTATTCCACCGTCAAGGGCAGAAAATCCACGGAGCGCTCTTCGGGCGTGGACACCACGGTCACCAGCACAATGGTCTCGCCGTACTGCACCAGCGCGGCACCGGAGGCTTGCTTGGCAAGCTTGCCGGATTGAATGCTCAGGGTCTTGCCCCCGACTTCGGTTTTGAATTCGTTGCTCATAATTCCTCCTGCAGGTCAAACCACCACCGCCGCACACCCTTGGCACGCGTTCGGCATGGCTGCCATTTAGTCCGTGCCACGATAGCTCGCGGTCGCGGGGGGATTCTTTGCGGGGCCCCAAGTCGAGGGCCGGCCGTCGTGACGTTTTCCGGCCCGGAAGGGTACGCCCCGTTCCATGGCCCCGAGAATCCATTGGGCCCGGCACAGCCGGGCACGGCGCTTGGCGGATCGTCTACCGCCTGAGCCCCAGCGTTTCGATGATGGTGCGATACCGATTGGAGTCCTTGTTCTTGACGTAATTGAGCAGCCGGCGACGCCGCCCCACCAGCATCAGCAACCCGCGGCGGGAGTGGTGGTCCTTCTGGTGGATCTTCAGATGCTCGGTCAGGTACTCGATGCGATAGGTCAAAAGGCCGACCTGAACCTCGGGGGAGCCGGTGTCCGTGTCGTGAAGCTTGAACTTTTCAATCAGCCGTTTCTTGTCATCCGTTGTGATAGCCACTTGCTTTCTTTGCCTCCTCTTTTTCCAGGAATCGAATTGGATTTTCCGGCCAGGCCCCCCGCTGGCGAAGGCCTTCCCACCTGCCTTGCGCCATCAGTCAATCCCAGGGTTGAACACACAGCAATATTGCAGGCGCCCATCCTCCGGATGCCGCTGAAGCACACCGATCAGCGCCCCCCCGGGGTCGATGACCTTGAAATAGATGCTCGCCGGATCCCCCTGGGCGCCGGAGCCGTCTCCGGTACCGAAATCGTCCATCGTTACAGGCTGGCCGTGACGCACACGCGCAGCGCTTGCGTCATCGGCCACCAGGGTCGCGAAATGTTCCAACGTCGTGGCACAGGGCAGGACGCGCTCCCCGGCGCGACCCTCGCCCACCAGCGCATCCAGTTGCTCCAGCGTGACGGCCTGGGCCAGGTGAAAAGGCCCGCACCGGGTGCGGCGCAACTGACGCACGTGTGCTCCGCAACCCAGGGCCCGCCCGATATCCGCGCACAGACTGCGCACGTAGGTGCCGGCCGAGCACACCACTTCCACATCCACATCCGGCAGTTCCATCCCCCGGAGTCGCAGCCGTTCGACATGGACCCTCCGGGCCGGTTTCTGCACCGGATTCCCCTGGCGTGCCAGCCGATAGAGGGGTACCCCGCGGTGCTTCAAGGCCGAAAACGTCGGCGGCGCCTGCTCGATCTGGCCCTCGAAACCCTTCAGGACCGCTGCCAGCATCCCGGCGTCCAGGGGCGGCACCGGGGCGCGATGTTGAACGCTTCCGGTAAGATCCTGGGTGTCGGTCTCCTCGCCCAGGCGCATCCGGGCCTCGTAGGCCTTGCGATCGGCCAGCAGGAATCTGGCCAGCCGGGTCGCGGAATTGAGCAGCACCACCAGCACTCCGGTGGCGAAGGGGTCCAGGGTTCCCGCATGGCCGGCTTTGCGCAAACCCAGACACCGTTTTACGTGGGCCACCACCTGGGCGGAGGACCAATCGACGGGCTTGTCCACCACCAGCACACCACCCGACGAGGCCTCCACCGACCCCCTCACAGGCCGTTGGCCCAATCGATGATGCGGAGCTTGAGGTCGGCCAGGGATGCCTCGATACCGAACCCGGCCGCCGCGGCGTGCCCTCCGCCGCCGTAAGCGGCGGCAATCGCCGCGACATCCACGGAGCCATCCGACCGCAGGCTGACATGGAAGCGGCGCACATCTCCCCGCGCGTTTCCGCTGCGGCCGTTGCGCGTTTCCACGATCAAGGCCGCCACCCGGACATCCTCGATGCGCTTGGCGTAATTGATCAGGCCGTCGACATCCTCGAGGTGGGTGCCGGTCTCCTCGAACATGTTCCGCGTCAAGGTCATCAGGGAAAGCTTGCCGTTCACCGAAATTTCCAGAGAATCCAGGGCCATGTTGAGCAGCTTGATGCGGCCCAGGGAATAGGTGCCGTAAACGTGCCGGGCCACCTCATGGGGGATCACCCCCCGCTCAACCATCTCAGCGCAGATGTCGAAAGCCGCCGCGTTGGTATTGGCGAACCGGAACGATCCGGTATCCGTCAAAATTCCTGTATATATTGAAGTGGCGATGTCACTGTCAATCGGAATCTCCATGCGTTTCAGGAGCCTGAAGACGATTTCCGTGGAGGCGCAGGCACCGGGGTCGATGATGCGATAGTGGCCGAAACCGGTGTTGGTGAGGTGGTGATCGATATTGACCACCCGGGGGATCTCCTTCAGCAGGGTGAACCGTTCGCCGATGCGCGTCATGTCGCCGCAGTCCAGAACCACGGCCGCATCAAACCGTTGACCGGCGGGGATGTCGCCGCACACGGCGTCCACGGACGGCAGAAACCGGTACACCGCCGGAATCGGGCTCTCGTTGTAAAGGGTAACCCGCTTGTTGAGTCCCTTGAGCGCCAAACCCATGGCCAGCAACGCCCCGATCGCATCCCCGTCGGGATTGGCATGGGAGGTCACCAGAAGGGTCTCACTCTTCCTCAGGAGCGCTATGATCTCTTCCATCATCGTCTTCTATGGACTTCAACAGGGCCTCGATCCGTGCGCTACGGTCAAAGGACTCGTCGTAGTGGAACCGCAGGTCAGGCATGTAGCGCAACCCCAATTCCGGGGCCAGGAGGCGCTTGATGAACCCCCGTGCCTGATCGAAACCGCGCTTGGCCTCGGCGATGCGCTGGGGGTCGGGGCTGCCGACGGTAAAGTAGACCCGCGCGAATTTGATATCCGGTGACACCTTGACCCCCGTGACGGTGATCATGGCCAGGCGGGGATCGTTGATCTGTTTGCGCAGGACCTCGGCAAGCACCTTCTGGATAAGGCCGCTGACCCGATCCGCGCGTGAAAAAGCCATCATAAGTGAACGATTTCCATTTCCGAATCCACCATTTCCGCCAGGCCCAAGGCTTCCGCCTGGTTGAGCAGTTTGTCGATCTTGGCATTCAACAGCTGGGCATCGTTGCCGATGAATGCGAATCCGATTTCCGCCCGCTGGTGGATATCATTGGCGCCGACTTCCGCCACGGAGGCATTGAAGGCGTTGCGCAGGCGGCCGATGATGGCCTTGACCACCCGGCGCTTCTCCTTCAGGGAATGGCAGTCGTGCAGGCGGAAAACCATGCGGCCGTAACCGGCGACCATTCGATGCCACCTTGCCGGGGGCGCACTCGCCAGACCGTCCCGGAGCGCCCCCTCCACCGTCGGTCCTTGCAGGTCTGCGGGTCAACCCCACCAGGCCCTCATCACATCCCGCGAACGGGAAGCCACCGCCGACGGGCGGCCTCCGGTCGACAGCTTCCGTCCAGCCTCAGCCGGGTGAGGGGCCCGGCGATAGCCCTTGGCCCCGCCTACCCCACTTCGGGACGGATCTCTTCGAGGTAGAAGCATTCGATGACATCGCCCACCTTGATGTCGTTGAAATTCTCGATACCGATACCACACTCGTAGCCGCTCTGGACCTCCTTCACATCGTCCTTGAAGCGCCTCAGGGAGGAGGCGCGGCCCTGGAAGTGGATCACGCCGTCGCGGATCAGGCGCAGGCGCTGCCCGCGCTCGATCTTGCCGTCCGTCACGTAGCAGCCGGCAATGGTGCCGAGCTTGGGGACATGGAAGGTCTGGCGCACATCCGCCCGGCCCAGGACGCGCTCCTCGAAGGTGGAGTCCATCATACCGGCGATGGCCGCCTTGACTTCCCGGATAACGTCATAAATGACGTTGTGGAAGCGCATGTCCACCTGTTCCTCGGCCGCCAGGTTGAGCACCTTGGCGGTGGGACGCACGTTGAACCCGATGATGATGGCATTGGAAACCGCGGCCAGGCTCACGTCCGACTCGGAGATGGTTCCGGTGGCCGAGTGGATGATGTTGATCTTCACCTCTTCGTTGGACAGCTTGGTCAGGGAATCCCGCAACGCCTCCATGGACCCGTCCACATCGGCCTTGATGATCAGGTTGAGGTCCTTGAGCTCCCCTTCCTTCATTTTTTCGAAGAGATTCTCCAGGCTCATGCGGTTGGACCGCATCAGGTCGTGGGAGCGCTGCTTTTGGGTCCGGTGCTGGCTGACCTGCCGCGCATCCTTTTCGTCCTTCAGGGCGACCAGCTCGTCCCCGGCCACGGGCACGCCCGACAGACCGATAACCTCCACCGGCATCGACGGTCCGGCCTCGCTCACCGGGCCTCCCAGGTCGTCCAGCATGGCGCGCACCTTCCCGTAGTGCACCCCGCAAACCACCGGATCCCCGGCCCGCAGGGTTCCCTCCTTGACCAGCACGGTGGCCACGGGACCGCGCCCCGAGTCGAGCTTGGCCTCCACCACGTGGCCATAGGCCAGCTTGCGCGGATTGGCCTTCAATTCCATTACTTCCGCCTGCAGCAGGACCATCTCCAGCAAGTCTTCAATTCCGATTTTCTGCTTGGCCGATACTTTGACGAAGATGGTATCGCCGCCCCAGTCCTCGGGGTTCAACCCGTTCTCGGCCAACTCGCGGTAAACCCGGTCGAGATTGGCGTTGTCCTTGTCGATCTTGTTGACGGCCACGATGATGGGCACGGAGGAGGCCCGGGCGTGGTTGATGGCTTCGACCGTCTGAGGCATGACGCCGTCATCGGCCGCCACAACCAGGATGACGATATCGGTGACTTTCGCCCCGCGGGAGCGCATGGCCGTAAAGGCCTCATGGCCGGGGGTATCGAGAAAGGTAATGCGACCCTTGGGCGTGGCCACACTGTAAGCGCCGATATGCTGGGTGATGCCGCCGGCCTCCTGTTCGGTCACCTTGGTCCGCCGGATGGCGTCCAGCAACGAGGTCTTGCCGTGGTCCACATGGCCCATGATGGTCACCACCGGGGCACGCTCTGCCAACATGTCGGGATCGTCCTCCTGAATTCGCAGCACGGCTTCTTCCTCGAAGGCCGCCTTTTCAACCTCGTAGTTGAATTCTGTGGCGATGAGGGTGGCCGTCTCGAAGTCTATGCCCTGGTTCACTGTGGCCATGATGCCCATGCCCATCAGGTGCTTGATGATTTCGCTGGCCTTGATGCCCATGCGCTTGGCCAGTTCGGCCAGCACGATGGTCTCGTCGATCTTGAGCCGCCGCTTGATGGCCTTGGCCGTCGTGATCTGGGTCTTCAGCGCCGCCGGAGCCGCTTTGGCCTTGGCATCCCGACGCCCCTTGCGCATGCGCGGGGATGCATCGTAAAGATCGGCGCCTTCGACCACCGATTTCTTCAGGAAGGATATTTTCTTCTTGAAAAATTTCCGATCCGGATCTTCCTCTTCGCCCTTGCGCTTGCGCTTCTTCTTCTTGTCGTCCAGCGCGGCTTCGTCGGCCGGCGGCGGTGTCGCCACCACCGTCACCTCCTCCGGCGGACGACGATCGCGCTCGGCGGGGCTCTCCACCGGGTGGGTCGGCAGTTTGATAATCTTGGCCGCAGGCTCCTTTTTGAGCTTCTTCAAGCGCTTTTTCGGTCCCGCTTCGCCGGCCGCTTCCGCTTCGGCCGGGGCGCTGGGGGTCGGTTCCAAAGCGCTCGCCTCGTCCGCCCCACTGGCCGCCGGGGCAGCCTCGACCACGGAGGCCGGCTCGCCGGATTCCGCTGCCGTCACGGATTCCTCGACGGGCGGCGCTTCTTCCGGCGCTTCCGGCGCCGGTGCCGCGGGAGCCTCAGGAGTCGACGCCGACTGCGGCTGCGTCTCGGCCGCCGCCTCCGCCTTCCGCGCCGCAGCGGTCACCATCTCCGGCTCCGGCGTTTCTCCGGTGACGTCTTCCGGTTCCGCGGACGGCTCGAGTTCGGCAGCTTCCTCTTCCTTCGTGAGCGCCTCTTCGCCCTCGGCGAGGGATAGGGGCTTTCGCCGGCGCCGGATGACGGTGGGTTTGATGCGCGTCTCCACCACCTCCTTCGGCTGCTTTCCGAAGAGCTCGGCCTTGATCCTGGCAATGGTGTCATCGTCCAGAGAGCTCATGTGACTTTTCACCTCGATGGCCATCTCCTCCAGCCGGTCAAGGAGAACCTTGTTGGTCAAGTTCAGCTCTCTGGCCAATTCATAAACCCTGATTTTAGCCATTCCTCCCCCTTGCATTGAACTGCCGACACGCGTCTCGCACCGCAAATGTTATGGCATTCGTCCGCCGTCAGGCCTCTTTACCGGGTATCTCGGGCCCCGCGTCTTCATTGTCGGGCGCCGCATCGTCCGGTTGGTCCACGGTCGCTTCCGTTTCCCTATCCCCGCCCGCGTCTTCCGTGGCCTCCGGGGCGCCATCGGCGGCTTGCCGACCGTCTGCCTCAGCCCCTTCCGACGCGCTCTCCGCNNGCGGAGGCGGCCGCTTCGGCAGCGGCTTCCGCGGCCGCGGCCGCTTCAGCAGCGGCTTCCGCGGCGGCGGCGGCGTCCGCAGCGGCCTGACGCACCGCCAAACCGGCATTTTCGATCAACTGGGCGGCACGCACTTCGTCCATGTCGCGAATCTGCATCAAATCGTCAGCCGAGGCCATGCTCACCTCCTCGGCCGAAAAAAAGCCCTTCTCGAAAAGGGCGTCCGCTAGGCTCACGCTGACTTCCGGCAGCGCTATCAGGGACTCGTACCCGCTGCGCATCATCTCATTGTAGCGGGACTCGCTCTGCACATCCAGATGCCAGCCGGTCAACTTGGAGGCCAGACGCACGTTCTGGCCTTTCTTGCCGATGGCGATGGACAGGAATTCGTCGGGAACGATGACCTCCATCGAGCGATTGGCTTCATCGATGATGACCCGGGAAATTTCCGCCGGCGCCAGGGCGTTGCAAACGAACTTGGCCGGGTCCACGTGCCAGGGAATGATATCGATCTTCTCGCCGCGCAATTCCTGGACGACGTTTTGCACGCGGCTGCCCTTCATGCCGACACACGCCCCCACGGGATCGATGTCGGAGTTGTTGGATGAAACGGCGATCTTGGCCCGCACACCGGCCTCCCGCGCGGCGGTCATGATGGTGACGATGCCCTCGCTGATCTCGGGCACTTCCATCTTGAACAGCAGCATCAGGAACTCCGTGTGCGTGCGGGACAGGATGATCTGCGGCCCGCGGCTCTCATGCAGCACATCCAGGATATAGGCCCGCACCCGATCGCCGCGGCGGTAGCTTTCCCGCGGCACCTGCTCGCGGTGCGGCAGGACGCCTTCGGTATACCCAAGATTGACAATGATATCGCCGCGATCGACGCGCTGCACGATGCCATTGATAATCTCCCCCTTGCGATCGACGAAGTTGGCGTACACCGCGTCCTTTTCGGCGTCCTTCATCTTCTGGATAATGACCTGCTTGGCCGATTGCGCCGCGATCCGCCCGAAGGTCGTGGTGTCCATCTTGGTTCCCAGGCTGTCGCCGATCTCGCAATCGGGGTCCAGCTTGCGGCCTTCCTCCAGATTGATCTCCACGGTGGGGTCTTCGACTTCCGCGACAACGTCCTTGAACTGGAAGACCTCGATTTCGCCGGTCTCATCGTTGTACTGGACCTCGATGTCGATCTTGCTGCCGAATTTCTTCCGCGCGGCAGACCGCAAGGCCTCTTCCAGCGCACTGATGAGAACGGCGCGATCGATGCCCTTGTCCCGGCTCACCTGTTCGACAACGCGTTTTATGTCGGCTACAAACATGGGTTTTCTCCATTGGTATTGACCAGTCGCGCCATGGATATCTCGGCCAGCGGGATGGCGAGCGTCTGCTCGTTGATCCGGAGCAGAACGGCGTCCTCCGCCAACCCGCCCAGGATACCGGTAAAGTTCTTCTGGCCGTTCAATGCACGGATGGTGCGGATCTTCGCTGGAGCCCCTTTGAAGTGTTCGTAATCTTCCGGCCTGCCGAGGGGGCGTTCAGGCCCGGGGGACGATACTTCCAGGTTGTAGGTATCCACCGTGCTCAGGTTGACATCCAGCACATCACCGAGTTGCCGACTGATGGCGGCACAATCTTCCAGGGTGACCCCACCCGGCTTGTCGATGTACAGCCGCAAAATGCGGCCGCCGGCTTCGCGCCGAAATACCACATGCACCAGTTCGAAGCCTTCGGCGGTGCACACCGGTTCGGCCAGCGACCACACCTGGTCCGCCACCACCTTGTCCGGCACCCGGGGCCGGGGAACCCCAGGGGAAGCGGACCCAACCTTTTTTTGTGTTTTCTTGTGCGATTTCGATAACATACCTATCACCACGCCAACAAACAAAAAAACGGGCAACCGCCCGTTTCTAAGGTTTTGCAACCTTGCCGAGGGAATGGCCCGCTACTTCATCCGCCGAATTGCCATTCCATCAGATCGAGATTGATCGCTCAACTACATGAAGCGCATCTCCCGAGTTACCTTTTTCGGTGAAAAAGGCGGTTGTAAACTGGAGCGGGCAACGAGATTCGAACTCGCGACTCCAAGCTTGGGAAGCTTGTACTCTACCAGCTGAGTTATGCCCGCTTCCGAGCAACCGTATTTAGGACAAATTTCATCCAATGTCAATACGTTTACCAAGCGGCATCGCAGAAAGCCCGAGCGGTCATTGCAGCAGGCGGCGAATTTCCTCCAGCGCATCGCGAATCCGCCGGAATTCCTCCTGCCAGTCCGGTGGCCCGGCAGCCGCCTGGCGACTTCGCAAGTGCTGCCGTGCGCCCTGGATCGTGAACTTGCGTTCGTGCAGCAGGTGCTTGAGGGTCAGGATGAGCTCCACGTCCGCACGCCGATAGAGCCGCTGGCCGGAATCGGTCCGCTTCGGTCGGATACCCGGGAACTCGGTCTCCCAAAACCGCAGCACATAGGTCGGCAGACCGGCGATTGCGCTGACTTCGCCGATTTTGAAATAGAGCTTGTCCGGCAGCTGTGTGTCTGGAATCATGATCCCCGCCGGAAACGCTGTGCGCGATACGGGCTAGGCCCCTCCTGTCGGCAGGCCGGCGCCGAATCGTTCCACCAGGCGCTGGGAAAGACCGCCGTGGAGATCGTTGACCGCCTCATCCTCCAGGGTGCCCTCCGCCGACCGGTAGGTTACCCGGAACGACAGGCTTTTCTTGCCGGCCGGAATGGGCTTGCCCTCGAAAGCATCGAATATCCTGACGTCTTCGACCAGGGACGTGTTGACCTCCCGTATCCTGGCCATCACAGCCTCGGCGGTCACCTCCCGGTCGACAATCACGGTCAAGTCCCGGACAGTCGCGGGATACCGCGGAATGGGCTGACTGGTGACCGCCCGCGGCAGGTGTCGCTCCATCTGAGGCAGGCTCACCTCGAAGATGAATACCGGCTGCTTGACCTCGAAACGGCGGGCCACGTCGGGATGTACTTCGCCGATCACCCCCAGGCAGTCCTCACCCACGCCGACGGCAGCCATCACCCCGGGACGCAGAAACGGGTACCGCGACGCGTCGGCCGGCTGAAAACCCACGCCGAGAATCCGCAAGCCCGCCAGCAGGTCCTCCACTGCGCCTTTGAGATCGAAGAAATCGCAAGCCGCCGCCGGCGCATACCAGACGTTTTCCATGCGTTGACCGGTCCAGGCCCCAGCCAGCATTTCCACCTCCTCGGGCAACTCCTCCACCCCGCCTGCCAGGAATACCTTCCCCACTTCGAAAATCTTCTGGGAACGGGTTTGCTGCGCCAGGTTGCGCCCCACGGCAGCCAGCAGGCCCGGCACGAGGGAGCTGCGCATGACGGCCTGCTCTTCGCTCAAGGGGTTGCGAATGCGCACCAGCGAACGTCGCCGATCGTCGGGTGCCAGGCATAGCTGATCGCAGGACTCGGCGGGGATGAAGCTGTAGTTGATGGCCTCGGAGAAGCCGATACCGCTCAGGACCGATCGCGCGCGCTGCCGAAGGTTCCGGAGCGGAGCCTGGGCGCTTGTGCCCAGGGCGATGCGCGGCCTCCGCGCGGGAATGCGGTTGTAGCCCCACAGCCGGGCCACCTCCTCCATGAGGTCCTCGGGGAGTTGCACATCGACCCGGAAGCTGGGCACCCGCACGGTCAAGCGGTCGTGCGCGGCGTGTCCTTCCAGGGCCGCCACAAAACCGATGGAGGTCAGCAACCGCTGGATATCGGTTCCCGTCAGCGCGGTACCCAGCAAACGATTGGTGGCGGAGACATCCAGGGTCAGCACGCGCGCCGGGGCCGGTAGCGGGTGTTCGTCGATGCAGCCCTCCACCAGGCGCCCGCCGCCCACCTCCGCTATCAGCCGGGCGGCACGGTGGAGCGCCGCCAGGGTTCCGTCCGGATCCACGCCGCGCTCGAAGCGGTGGGAGGCTTCCGTGGCCAGCCCAAGACTTTTGGCGGTTTTGCGGATGCTGATGGGATTGAAATAGGCGCTTTCCAGCAACACCCGGGAGGTGCCGGCCTCGATTTCGGAATTAAGCCCCCCCATGACCCCCCCGACGGCCACGGGCATTGCGGCGTCACAAATCATGAGCATATCGCCGGTCAGCACACGCGCCTTCTGGTCCAGCGTCACAAAAACCTCGCCGGCCGTGGCGCGCCGCACCACGATCCGCCCGCCGCGCAGGCGGTCGAAGTCAAAGGCATGCAGGGGCTGACCCAGCTCCAGCATGACAAAGTTGGTGACGTCCACGATGTTGTTGATGGAGCGCTGCCCCACCGACAGGAGTCGATCCCGGAGCCAGGCGGGTGATGGGCCCACGGTGAGGTTGTCGATCAAGCGGGCGGCATACCGGGGGCAGAGATCAGGGGCCTCGATGGTCACGGACGTAAGGTTCCGGATCGGCCCGGCCACCTCGGCAGGCGCCACCACTGGGGGCTTCAGCGGGACCTGCTGAATCGCCGCGATCTCCCGGGCGATTCCCAGGATGCTCAGGCAATCGGGCCGATTGGGCGTCAGATCCACATCCAGGACCGGATCGGAAAGCTGCAAGGCCCGGTTCAAGGGCTGCCCCAGGGCCAGGGTTTCCGGAAGCACCATCAGACCGCTGCGATCTTCTCCAAGGCCCAGCTCGAACCGGCTGCACAGCATTCCCTGGGAACGCACACCGCGGATGACGGATTCCGCCAATTTGAATCCGTCCGGCAGAACCGATCCCGTGCGCGCCAGGGGAGCCCGCATCCCGGCCACCACGTTCGGGGCGCCGCACACCACTTCCAGCCGGTTGCTCCCATCGTCCACGGTGCAGATCGACAGGCGGTCGGCATGGGGATGCGGCCGCACGGAATCCACCCGTCCCACCACCACGCTTTCGAGGTAGTCGAAGCGATCGGAGATGGCGTCGACTTCCAGACCGGCCATGGTAAGACCTTCCGCCAGACGCGGGACTTCCAACGGCACCGCGACGTACTGGCGCAACCAGCTGAGGCTCACCTTCATTTCAGAACTGTCCCAGAAAGCGGAGGTCGTTGTTGTAGAACTTGCGGATGTCGTCGATGCCGTACTTCAGCATGGCGATGCGCTCGACCCCCATGCCAAATGCGAATCCCGAAACCTGGGGGCTGTCATAGCCCACGCTGCGGAACACATTGGGGTGCACCATTCCCGCCCCCAGAATCTCCAGCCAGCCGGATCGACCGCACACGCGGCACCCCGCCCCCCGGCACATCACGCAAACGATGTCCACCTCCGCGCTCGGTTCGGTGAAGGGGAAAAAGCTGGGCCGGAAGCGCAAGGCGGTCTGCGGGTCGAACATCTCGTGCACGAACGCGGTGAGCGTGCCCTTGAGATCCGCGAAAGACACGTCCCGATCCACCAGCAACCCCTCCACCTGATGGAACATGGGGGTGTGGGTCAGATCCGAATCGCAGCGGTAGACCTTGCCCGGAGCCACGACGGCCACCGGCGGGGCCTGTTTTTCCATCACGCGGATCTGCATGGGTGAGGTTTGGGTGCGCAGGACGATATTGTCCGACACATAAAACGTGTCCTGCATGTCACGCGCCGGGTGGTATTTGGGTACGTTCAAGGCTTCGAAATTGTAGTAATCGGTTTCCACCTCGGGCCCTTCGGCCACGCTGAAGCCCATCCGCGCGAAGATGTCGCACACGGCACCCGTCACCTGGGTCAGGGGATGCAGCACGCCCGGGTGGATCCGACGACCGGGAAGGGTCACATCCAGCGCGGCGACCGTCTCCCGGTCTCGGGACAGGCGTTGCTGGGCGGCTTCCACCTCCGCCTCCAAGGCGCGCTTGATCTCGTTGGCCCTCTTTCCGGCCTGGGCGCGTTCAGTCGACGGCAACTGGGCGATGCCGCGCAAGAAGCCGGTTACCTTGCCCTTGCGCCCCAAATAACGCACGGCCAGATCCTGAACCGCGGCCGCGTCCGGAGCGGCGGCCAACTCTGCCAGCGCTTCGGCGTATATCTTATCGATGGTCGCATCCACGATGATCGCCCTGGGGAATTTCCGACGCCGGAGGGAGGGTTAGGGTGGCAAGATCTTCCGGGAGGAAAACCGTTGCCACCATATCTTCCGGTCGGGAATCAGATCTGTTGCGAGGCCATGCTGGCGATACGGGCAAAGCCGGTGGGATCGCTGACGGCCAATTCGGCCAGAACCTTGCGATCGAGCTCCACGCCGGCCTTCTTGAGGCCGTTCATGAACCGGCTGTACGACAGGTTGTGCATCCTGACCGCCGCATTGATGCGCGCAATCCACAACTTGCGGAAGTCCCGCTTCCGCTGACGCCGATCGCGGTACGCGTACATCAGGGCCTTGTCCACGGCATCGGCCGCGGTGCGAAAAAGCTTGCTGCGGCCGCCGTGAAAACCTTTGGCCAGCTTCAATACCTTTTGACGACGTCTTCGGGCTTTGAATCCTCTTTTGATGCGCATGACGCTCTCCTGGGTCTGAGGTGGCTCCCCCTCCGGCTTGGACTCAATTTCACCGCGGGCCGGTCACTTCTGGGGCAATTCAGCCGTTGGGTAGCATCAACCTCAGCTGTTTCATGTTGGTGCGATCGATGACGCGGGCCTTGCGCAGCGATCGTTTCCGCTTGCGGGTTTTCTTGGTCAAAATATGGCTGGCATGGGATTTCGCGTAGACGTACTTGCCGGAGCCCGTCTGCTTGAAACGCTTGGCGGCCGATCGGTTGGTCTTGATTTTGGGCATGTGTGCTCTTCTCCTTGGGGGGATCGCGCGCTGAGGCGTGCGGCGCCTCGGCGGCCCCCCCTGCGACGGACCGGGTTCCGATGACCGGAACCCGCACAAAAACGATGGCGCGGGCAATCTACCGTTGGCCGCCCACGCCAAACCTTCTCGATTCCGGAGCGAATACGGCAACCCCAACCACTTGAATGCCGGGTGGTTGGGGTTGCCTTTCAGAACAGCTGCTTATGGGCGCTTGCTATTTCGGAGCCAATACCATCATCATGGTACGGCCCTCGAATTTGGGATACTGTTCCACGACCGCCAACTCCTGCAACTCGGTGGCAATCGTTTCCAGCAGTTCCCTGCCCCGATCGGAAAGCGTAATCTCCCGCCCCCGAAAGATCACGGTCACCTTCACCTTGTCCCGCTTGGCGAGGAACTTCTTGATGTGACCCATTTTGACCTGCAGGTCGTGATCCCCGGTCTTGGGCCGCACCTTGATTTCCTTCAACTGAAAGGTGCTCTGTTTTTTCTTGGCTTCCTGTTTCTTTTTGGTCTGCTCGTACTTGTAGCGCCCATAGTCCATGATCTTGCAGACCGGGGGCTGGGCATTGGGAGAGACCTCAACCAAGTCCAAACCGAAATCATTGGCCTTCGCCAGCGCCTGATACAGAGGGATCACGCCCAGCTGATTGCCATCGGGGTCGATCACCCGAACTTCCTTGGCCCGTATCTGCTGGTTGATGTTGGTTTTGTCCGTTCTGGTCGGCTTGAATGTGCGTCTCGGCAGAGCTATACCTTCACCTCCTGTTTCCAAAGATGCGGAACTGCGTCAGCGCGCAATGCCTGACGGCGTCCACCGCTGACAAGCCGCCAGCCCTCACGATGCCGGAAAATTGATCCTTCCCGCCATGGCGGACAATTCCCATTTAAATCTCGCGACAAAGCCATTTATACGACAACCATAGGAAATGCAATCGAAAAGTTCAAGGGGGAAATTAATGGTCCACCTGTCCCCGGGATGCCACGGGTCAACCCCGGGAGGGCATGCCGGCGGACTGCCCGAGAGTGTACCGCGCCAATGGGCTGTCGCGCCAGTAGCGGTTGCCGGGATCGGCAAAAAAACGCCGGAACAATTCCAGGCTGCGTTCGCGCAGGATCCCGCCGATCACCCGGGGCGCCGCGTTACGGTAAAGGGCGGGCAGGCGATCCAGATCGCAGGCGGTGCCCCCCCCCATGACGTCCTCGTAAGCATACACGATGGTCTCGATTCCATGGAGCATCATGGCGGCGTAGCACATCAGGCACGGTTCCATGGTGCAATAGGCCGTCAATCCCCGCTCCGCACGGCAATCCCGGATTGTCCCGCCCAAGCGGCGAAGGGCCGTCATCTCGGCATGCTCCGTTTCGCTGCATGCACCGCCGGCGGTACCGGTGCGCGCACCGGCGGCCAGGATCCTTCCCTGGTGCACGATCACGCAGCCCACCGGAAACTCGCCCTTGGAAAGCGCCGTGTCCGCCTCGGCCAAGGCGGCCCCCATGAAATCGGAATGCTCCACGCTGCCGGCCCTCCTCCCCGCCCTCACCAGACCCGCTCGCAGACCGTGTCGTCACAAGGGCAACGGTCATCCACTTCGTAAGCATAGACAATACGCCCGGCGAGTTCCGCCTGCCGCGCGGCAACCCGCACCGGCGTCTGGCGGCCCAGGCGCGCTTCGAGATCCAGCCGGGACGGGATTCCGGCGAACCCCCGGGCCACGACCCGCCCATCCGCACTCGTCAGGACATCGGCATCCCTTCCATTGGTCACGACACAGATGGGCACGCGGAACGCGCCCAGCAAATACGCCAGCGCCAGCGCGATGCGGTGGCGGGTGGTCAGGGATCCCGGGTCGTACTTGATGACCATGCCCACACGGGGTCCCACCGGGACGACAAAATCGACCCGCACCTGGGCGCGTTTTTCGCCGGCGCTCACCGTGAGGGGCACACCCGCGCGGAGGCCATCGCGGGCAAAGCCCCGGTCTTCCACCAGAAACCTGGCGACGGCCTGGCGGTGGCGCTCGTCATGGGTATCCGGCAGCCTGCGTCCGCTGAGGTAATCGGTCAATTCGCCCAGCACCAGATGATGCCCCATGGCAGTCTCTCCGCATTGGCCTCCGCGAAGCAAGGCCTGGCCGTTCGTCAACCCGGTGCGCTGCGCGGGGGCCTTGCGCCGTGAGGGCGCCCCCTCCGCATGGGGCGGGCCGCACCGCCCATGCGGAACCTCCCAGGCGGTTTCCAGCTCCCCAAGCCTCCCCGTGGCCTCGGGGCAAATGTCCCTTTACAGGGCAGGCATCCTTTGGGTAACATGCCCGACAATCCGCCGATGGTCCGCTTGCCCCCAGCTGTATGCTGACCCAACATAGTCAACGGCGCGGCGTACGTAAAGGCGACGATCAACCGCGACGGGAAGGCAACCACCCTCCCGGCGGCGACCCGTCCATGGCAGCTGATGTCCATACGTGAACAATTCGAAAAGCGCGAGGCGAATTTCCTCTCTCCCTGCGGTTGCTCCAGCGCCAACTCCCGCGGTCGCCAGCACGCGGAAGAACCCTGCCCCGTGCGCACCGCCTTCCAGCGGGATCGGGACCGTATCGTCTATTGCAACGCCTTTCGGCGCTTGAAGCACAAAACCCAGGTTTTTTTGAACCCCCTCGGCGACGATTACCGCACCCGCCTGACCCATACCCTGGAAGTGGCGCAGATGGCCCGCAATATTGCCCGCGCCATGTTCCTCAACGAAGACCTCACGGAAGCCATCGCCCTGGCCCACGATCTCGGTCACACCCCTTTCGGCCACGGGGGCGAGACCGCCTTGAAGGAAATTTTCTCCCCGGCCTTTTCGCACAACGAACAAGGCCTGCGGGTGGTGGAAAAAATCGAGAACAACGGCCGCGGGCTGAACCTGACCTTCGAAGTGCGCGACGGCATCCTCAAACACTCCAAGGGGTTCGGGAAGGTCATGCCCGAGGACTCTTCCGAACTGCCCGTGACCGTGGAAGGCCGGGTGGTGCGCTACGCCGATATCATGGCCTATCTCAACCACGATCTGGACGATGCCGTGCGCAGCGGCGTGATCCAGGCGCAGGCCATCCCCACGGACTGCACCCGGGTGCTGGGACACAGTCATTCGGAGCGGGCCACGACCATGATCCGGGACCTGATTTCCAACTCCATCATGACCGACGGCCAGGCGATCCTGCGCATGAGCGACGAAGTCTACGACGCCATGCTGCAGCTGCGGGCCTTTCTCTACCGGAACGTTTACCGGTCCGAAAAGGTGCATTCCGAGTTTGTCAAGGCCAAGAAAATCCTCTCGGACCTCTATCATTACTACCTGGAAAACGAAGCCATGTTGCAGGAGGAGCTGGCCGCCATGGAAATGGGCGCCCTCACCCAGTCCGGCCAGCCAAGGGAGCAGCTCGTCTGCGATCTCATCGCCAGCATGACCGACCGGTACGCCATGCGCAACTACCAGCGGCTTTTTTTCCCTTCCCCCAGGATCTGACGAGGTTGCGCGTGCCGCTCCTGCCCCTCCCCGATGCCCTGGATACCGCCGTTGGCCACCTGGGCCCCTTGCCCGGTCTTTTTGCGGACATGGACCGGGCCTACCATGAATTGGCCGCCCACTACCGGTTGGAATGCCAGGATTGCCCGGACAACTGCTGCCAGACCCTCTTTCACCACCATACCCTGGCGGAATACCTTTATATATACAGTGGATGGCAAGCGCTGACGGCTCTCCAGCGCGAGGAATGCCACGCCCGCGCCAGAGCCTATGGTCACGCGGCGCAGGTGGCCGCCACGCGCCGGCAGCGTCTCCGGGCGTGGTGCCCGCTCAATGACGGCGGCCGCTGTCGTCTCTACGGGCATCGCCCCATGATCTGCCGTCTCCACGGCGTGCCCAGCGAGTTCCGGCACCCCGTGCGGGGGACCGTCCAGGGACCGGGGTGCCATCGCCTGGACACCCTTGCGCCGGCGCCCGATGGCCGCCGCCTGGACCGCACCCTGTTTTATCGGCGTCTGGTCGAAATCGAACACCGGTTGAGAGCCCGGTTGTCCCATCACACCCGCATCCAGATGACCATTGCGGACATGCTCATGACCTTTCAGGGGCCGCCGGACCCGGCCGCCTGAAATTTCCCGACACCGACGTGCGGGAAAGGACCACCTCCCCCGGCATGAAAACGCTTCCCCTCGACCAGATGGCCCGCCTCGGCAAACACCAGATCCCCCCCGGGGGGGGCTTTCGTTTCCGCTGCCACCCCGGCATCAGCTGCTTCAACCGCTGCTGCCGCAATCTCAATCTTTTTCTCTATCCCTACGATGTCCTGCGGTTGAAAAACCGCCTGGGCCTCACGTCCGGGGAGTTCATCGAGCGCCACGCCGACCTCGTCCTGCGCCCCTCCCAGCACTTCCCCGACGTGCTGCTGCGCATGGCGCATAACCCCGAGCACACTTGCCCTTTCCTGGGTGCCGCGGGCTGCGATGTTTACGCCGACCGACCCGATGCCTGCCGCAGTTTCCCGGTGGAGTATGGCCTGGTATTTGCGGGACCCCATGCACCGCCGCGCACTGTGGCCTTCTTCCGCCCGCCGGAGTTCTGTCGCGGACAGGATGAGGACCAGTTCTGGACCCTGGAAACCTGGGGAGCCGACCAGCAGGCCCAGGCCCATCACCGCATGACCCGGCGGTGGGGCGAACTGCGCGCCCTTTTCCAGGAGGACCCCTGGGAGGGTCGGGGGCCCGACGCGCCCAAAGGCAAGATGGCCTTCATGGCCACGTATAACGTGGACGCCTTCCGGGAGTTTGTTTTCCAGAGCAGTTTCCTGGCGCGCTACCGGGTGCCGGAAGCGCACCTGGCGGCCGCCCGGGGCGACGACCAGGCCCTGCTGGAGCTCGGCTTCGAGTGGGTCAAGGTGTTTTTAGGGCATCGCCCCTCGGACCTCATCCGCTTGCGCTGAAGCTGCCGGGCCTTCGGTTCAGGGCCGATCCAGAACCCCCGGGGGCATGGGGGCCACGGCTTCCCCCCCCAACACGTAACCACCATCCAGGCGCAACACGGCGCCGGTCATGTACGGGGCGCCGTCGACCAGGAAGTCCACCGCCTGGACCACGTCCTGAATGCGCCCCATGCGGCCCACGAGAGTATGCCGGCGGAGGGCCTCACGCTGGTCGCCCGTCAGCAGGTCCCACCCGCGGGTTCCCTCCCCGTGCCGGGTTTCCATGAATCCCAGCATGATCTCGTTGACCCGAACCTCCGGCGCGCCCACCCGGGCCCAGGTTTCGGTGAGCGCCGAGACCGCCCGGTTAGCAGCCGCATACCCGTCGTTGAACACCAGGCTGGCAGGTCCCGAGCGGCCCACTATCCCGGCGATGGAGGAAAGGTTCACCACCACACCGTCGCCCGAGGACCGCAAATGCGGCAGGGCCGCTTCGAACACCCAGCGCTTGGCCTGCAGGGTGGTGGCCATTTCCAGCTCCCACTGGTGCGGGACATAAGGCCCGTGGACCACCGGCCACCCCCCCCGCTCGATGTTGTTGATCAGGATGTCCAGGCGTCCGAAGCGGCGCACCACGGTCTCCACCAGCGCGGGAATGCATTCCCAGCACCGCAGATCCGTCTGCAGAATCAAATGGTCATCCCCCCAGGCGGCCAGGTCCCTGCGCAGGCCCGGCAGCTCCTCTTCCCAGTCGAAATAATTCATGGCCACCCGGATCCCCTTCCGGGCCAGAGCCAGGCCGACCCCCCTGCCGATACCCTTGATGCCGCCCAGCACAAGGGCTGTCCGCTCTTCGGTCATGGGCTTCCTCCTGCAGCATCCGTCCCCCACGGCACCTGCCATTCATGGCGCTTCCCGGAGAATGTGCGCGACCCAGCGGTAGCCGAGCCTCAACAGTTCCCCATCCGACTCCGGGATTTCCCGGGGCCCACCCTGCGGGTTCGCCAGCGGGGTGGGTATGCCCTGGATGGCCAGTTGCCGGCGAAAACCTTCGGCATCGTAAAGCGCCAGGCGAATGGCGCCCTGCTGCCCGGCATCCAGCCTGATCCTGCGCCGGCGGCTGTGCGCCACCAGGTCCATCAACCCGTCATTGTACTCGTTATATCGGTCGAGGCCCTGAGCCGCCGTCCATTCTGCGGCGGTCCACAGCGGACCGTCGTCAAATCCCCGGCAATGGGGTTCGCACAGCAGGGCGAACGTTTCCCGTCGTCGGCCCGTAGCACGGCAGCGGTGCAGCAGGCGTACGACCGGATAAACCCGGCAGGACGAGGGGCGCGCCGGATAGACCCGGCAGCCCTCATGGCCCACAAACGGGCAGGGTCGGTCAGCGGTGGGAGCCGGCCGGAGGGTGACCACCGGCAAACCGGTGGCCGGCCCTGCGTGCGTCGTGGTATAGTGTGCCAGGAATTCCGCCGCCGAAAGGCCCAGGTGGGCTTTCAGCTGCAGGATGTCGAACGGGGTCAGGAACTGGTTGAGGTCGCGACAGCAGCGGTTGAAGCAGGCGAGCTGCGCCGAGCATCCGAATCGGAAGGGTTCGTGGGGATCGAGGGCCCGTAACATTTGCTCCGCCATGGGTTGATCGCCTCCGCAGATCCCTCGCCCTACGTCAATGTCCTTACGGGATGATGCCCATTTCCCCTTGGGCCGCAAGGCAGGAACCCGCTCCGGGGCGCATTCCACCCGCAGCCAGACGGCGCCCGTTCCCGCATTGTGGCCTTGGGCGCGTCGCGCCCCTCCGGCTTCGGGCCTCATGGCGCGGCGGAAAATCGCGCGGGTGGTTTTCCGCCCTCGCAGGTCATGGGTCCGGCCCCATTGGATGTCGTTTCTATACCACATATTGGTACCCTTACAAACCCGGCCTCCAGATCTTGATGGGGACGCCAAGTGCGCCATAACCCATTTCCAGGGTTGGGTATTTTTCGGCGAAAATTCTTGACAACCGCAGGGGCCGATGATATTGAAATTACCTTGTTTGGACCATATCTTCCCGATATTTCTGAATATTTTACAGCCCCACACCATAAGCGCGCCCCCGGGGCACGATTCTAAAGACCGGTAGATACGGGATATCCCCGTTCGCGTAAGAACCCAACAGGACAGCCCGGACGGCAGCGCCGCCGGGAAACCATGAGGAAGGGAGGTGTCAGAAACCCAAGGCTGTGCCACTCTCCGCACCACGTCAAGGCAGGAGAACAACCCTTACAAAGCCAATCAGGAGGTATTCTAGATGCCAAGCTATGTCATCCAGGAAAAATGCGACGGCTGCAAGGGCGGTGACAAAACCGCCTGTATGTACATCTGCCCCAACGATCTGATGGTCCTGGACCCCAATGCCATGAAGGCCTACAACCAGGAGCCGGATCAGTGCTGGGAATGCTTTTCCTGCGTCAAGATTTGCCCCACCCAAGCCATCGAGGTCCGCGGCTACGCCGATTTTGTTCCCATGGGCAGCAGCATCATGCCGATGATGGGCACCGAGGATGTCATGTGGACCTGCAAGTTCCGCAACGGCCTCATCAAGCGCTTCAAGTTCCCCATCCGCACCACTCCGGAAGGCGCGGCCAACGCCTACGAGAGCCTCAAAGGCAAGGATCTCGACAGCCCGCTGCTGAGCACCCAGGAGGCCGACGGCTACAAGCTTCCGCGCCCCAAGGCGACGATCTAGGGCGTCCTTCGTCCATTGGATCGATTACCCCAGCCACTTATCTTACCTATTCTCTAAGGAGGAAGCGATATGGCATTACCGAACAAGCCGATTGGTGAAACCAAAGCCGTCAGGGATCCTGAAGTCGTCGAGAAAGAAGTGGACATCCTGATCGTGGGCGGCGGCATGGCGGCCTGCGGCACGGCTTTCGAAGTCAAGAAATGGATGGGGGACAACCAGACCGTTCTGCTGGTGGACAAAGCCGCCATGGAACGCAGTGGTGCGGTGGCGCAAGGTCTCTCCGCCATCAACACCTACATCGGCGACAACTCTCCTGACGATTACGTCCGCATGGTGCGCAACGACCTGATGGGCATTGTGCGCGAAGACCTGATCTTCGACCTGGGCTGCTATGTGGACGACTCCGTCCATCTGTTCGAGGAGTGGGGCCTGCCCATCTGGAAGAAGACCGACGACAACAAGAACCTCGACGGCAAGAAGGGCCTCAAGATGGGCTCCTTGAAGTCGGGCGCCAAGCCGGTGCGCACGGGCAAGTGGCAGATCATGATCAACGGCGAGTCCTACAAACGGATCGTCGCCGAAGCCGCCAAGAAAGCCCTGGGGGATGCCAACATCCTGGAGCGGGTTTTCATCGTCAAGCTGCTGCTGGATGCCAATGTGCCCAACCAGATCGCGGGTGCCTTGGGCTTCTCGGTGCGCGAGAACAAGGTTTACATCATCAAGTGCAAAACCATGATGGTGGCTTGCGGCGGCGCGGTGAACATTTACCAGCCGCGGTCCGTGGGCGAAGGCAAGGGCCGCGCCTGGTACCCGGTGTGGAACTCCGGCTCCACCTACACCCTCTGCATGCAGGTGGGTGCTGAGCTCTCCATGATGGAGAACCGTTTCACCCCCGCCCGCTTCAAAGACGGCTACGGCCCGGTGGGCGCCTGGTTCCTGCTGTTCAAGGCCAAGACCCTCAATGGTCTGGGCGAGGCTTTCGCCGGCAGCGAGGCGGCCAAGAAAGAGCTCCAGAAATACGCGCCTTACGGCACCGCAGCGATCACCCCCACCTGCCTGCGCAACCACCTGATGCTGTTCGAGATGAAGGAAGGCCGCGGCCCCATCATCATGGACACCGTCACGGCGTTGGCCGAGCTTGGCAAAACCATGGACAAGAAGGAACTCAAGCACCTGGAGTCCGAAGCTTGGGAAGACTTCCTGGACATGACCTGCGGCCAGGCGAACCTCTGGTGCGCCACCAACACGGAGCCGGAAAAGAAAAACTCCGAAGTCATGCCCACCGAACCCTACCTGCTGGGCTCCCACTCGGGCTGCTGCGGTCTGTGGGTCTCCGGCCCGGATTACGACTGGATTCCGGACGCTTACAAGATCAAGGCCTCCAACGGCAAGATCTACAACCGCATGACCACCGTCAACGGCCTGTTCACCTCCGGCGACGGCGTGGGTTGCTCCGGCCACAAGTTCTCCTCCGGCTCCCATGCCGAGGGACGCATGGCGGCCAAGCAGATGGTGCGCTACGCCAAGGATTTCGCCTCTTACAAACCCGCCCTGGCCCAGTCCAAGGCCGAGCTCGTGGACATCGTCTACAAGCCCGTGCGGACCTTCCTGGATCATTGCCAGTACACCACCGCCGTGGACATCAACCCCAACTACATCAAGCCCGAAGGCATGATGTACCGGTTGATGAAGGCCACCCATGAGTATGGTGCCGGCACCGCCACCTACTACATGACCAGCAGCAAAAACCTCGAGATCGTCATGGACCTTTTGGCCATGATGCGCGAGGACGGCGAGAAGCTGGCCGCCGGCGACCTGCACGAGCTCATGCGGGCCTGGGAGATCTACCATCGTATCTGGACCGTGGAAGCCCACCTGCGCCACATCCAGTTCCGCAAGGAAACCCGCTACCCCGGTTTCTACTATCAGTCGGATTTCCCCGGACAGGATGACAAGAACTGGTTCTGCTTCGTCAACTCCAAGTTCGACCCCAAAGCGCAGAAATGGGATGTCTTCAAGAAGGATTACATCAAGATCATCCCGGATTGATGCATGCGCAGCGGTAATTTAGTCGAGTGAAACCGGCCTCCAGGTGCCCGGCTGCGGGCGCCTGGAGGTTTTTATTAACAATTGCGCCACTTGCTCCCCTCGTGGCGGCGATATCCGTTACTCCCGTGTCCAGACGCCTGGTCGTGCTGCCCGTGGGTGGCGGCAGCCGGCCAGACGTGTGGATTCGGGAATCTTCGGATATCGCCAGCCGGCGATCCGGGAACGCCCTCACCGGCTCGATTGATCAGCAAACCTTTTCGTACGGAGGGACAGGATGACAGAAAACAAAGGAGCGCCTGCTAATGGAAGTATTCTCGTCGTCGGCGGCGGGATCAGCGGGTTGACCACGGCCCTGGAAGCCGCGGAAGTGGGCTACGAGGTGTTTCTGGTGGAGAAGAACCCGTACCTCGGCGGACGGGTGGCCCAGTTGAACCAGTATTTCCCCAAACTCTGCCCTCCCACCTGCGGGCTCGAAATCAACTTCCGGCGCCTCAAGGACAATCCCCGCATCAAAGTGCTGACATTGGCCGAGGTGACCAAGGTCTCCGGCAAGCCCGGCAGCTACGATGTCTCGATCCGCATCAACCCCCGCTATGTAAACGAGAAGTGCACCGCCTGCGGCGATTGTGCGGCGGCCTGCCAGACCGAGATCGACAGCGCCTTCGACTTTGGGATGAAGAAGATCAAAGGCGCCTATCTGCCCTTCGACATGGCCTTCCCGGCGCGCTACGTTCTGGCACCGGAGATCATCGGCACGCCCGACGCCAGCCGCTGCAAGGAGGCCTGCCGTTACGACGCCATCGACCTGGACATGCCACCCAAAACCATGGACCTCAAAGTAGGCGCGGTGGTTTTCGCCACGGGCTGGCAGCCCTACGACGCTAAAAAGATCGACAATCTCGGGTTCGGCCGGGTCCCCAACACCATCACCAACATGATGATGGAACGCCTGGCCGCCCCCAACGGTCCCACCCAGGGCAGGATTCTGCGCCCATCGGACCAGAAACCCCCGGCCAGCGTGGCCTTCGTCCAATGCGCCGGTTCCCGGGACGAAAACCATCTGCCCTACTGCTCCTATATCTGCTGCATGGCCTCCCTCAAGCAGGCCCTGTATGTGCGCGCGCAGTACCCGGACACCGCGATCACCATTTTCTACATCGACATCCGCTCCCCGGGTGACCGCTACGAAAAATTCTACCAGCAGGTCAAAGGCGACGGCAAAGTCACCTTCGTCAAGGGGAAGGTCGCCGCGGTCCAGGAGGCCCCGAACGGCCAGGTGACCGTCACCGCCGAGAATGCCGTCACCGGTGAAAAAACGAGCCAAACGGTAGACCTGGTGGTGCTGGCCACCGGTATGCAGCCCAGTGCCGCCGTGGCCAAACTTCCGGCCGACCTGAAGTATACCGAAGATGGTTTCATCATCAACGATTTTCAGGCCGGCGGCATCTTCGCGGCCGGGTGTGCCAACAAGCCGGCGGATGTCATCTCTTCCAACCAGAACGCAACCGGTATGGCACTCAAAGCGATTCAAACCCTGGCCACGAGGTAGGAGGTTTCCATGGATAAAAAGTACGGCGTCTACATTTGCACTGGTTGCGGAATCGGCGAAGCCCTCGACATCGAGGCCCTCAAGGGCGTGGCCGAGGAGGAAGGCCTGCCGGTCCAGGTACACGAAACCTTCTGCAGCCCGGCCGGCGTTGATGTGCTCAAGAAGGACATCAAGGACAAGGGGATCAACACGCTCGTGTTGGCGGCCTGCTCCCGGCGCGTGATGTTCGACGTGTTCCGTTTCGACGGGTGCATCGTCGATCGGGTCAACCTCCGCGAAGGGGTGGTCTGGTCCCACCCGCGCTCCCAGTTTCCCGTGCTGGCCGAGGACGAGAAGGACGACGGCGTCCATTTCGACCGGGTCCAGATGATGGCCGAGGACTACCTGCGCATGGGGATGGCGCGCGTGGAAAAGGTCTCCCTGCCGGAGCCCTTCAAGCTGGACACCCTCAGCCGCCGAATTCTCGTCATCGGTGGCGGGCTTACCGGCATCTCGGCGGCCATCGATGCCGCCAAGGCCGGCTACGAGGTCACCCTGGTGGAAAAAGCCGGAGCCTTGGGCGGTCACGCCGCCACGTGGCGCAAGCAGCTGCCCCTGGGCTGGCCGTACGCCGCCACCACAGCGCCCATGCTCCAGGACAAGATCCGCGAGTTGGAGTCTCACTCCGGCATTTCCGTCCGGCTGAACACGCTGGTCGCCAGAATCGCCGGCCAGCCCGGCGAGTTTACGGTCACCTTCAAGAAGCCCGGGGAAAAGACGGAGTTCGACGTCCCCTTCCCCTTGCCGGACGACATGAAAGTGGATGCCAACGGCAAGGAACTCGATGTCGAAACCTTGCGGGCGGCCTATCTAAAGTTCAACGAAGGCCGCAAGGACATCCTGACCCTGGACCCCAACGGCGAAAAATTCGGCGCCGTGATTCTGGCCGCCGGGTGGCGTCCCTACAAACCCACCACCGATGAGTTCGCCCACCTGGGCTTCGGCGCTCTGCCGGATGTGGTCACCAACGCCCAGTTCGAAACCATGGCCAAGGCTGGCAAAATCACCTGTCCTTCCGACGGTCGTGCCGCCAAGTCGGTGGTCTTTATCCAGAGTCCGGGCAAGGGCGACGATGCCGATTTCGATTACGCCGGATCGGTCACGAGCCTGGTGGCCCTCAAACAGGCCACGTACGTGCGGGAGGATTACCCCGAGGACGGCAAGGCCTTTGTGTTCTACCAGCACATGCGAACTCCCGGCCTCCAGGAAAATTTTTACAAGAGCATCCAACAGGACACCGGCATTTTTCTCACCAAGGGGGAGGTTGTGAGCGTATCGCCCAACGGCCGCGGTCTGGTCGTTACGGCCGACAACACCCTGCTGGGCGAGAGGGTGCAGGTCAAGGCCGACCTGGTGGTGCTGGCCACCGGCATGGTTCCGGCCACCAAGGACGACCCGGTCGTGAACCTGGCCTACCGGCAGGGACCCGCCTTCCGCGACATCGGTCTCTTCAAGGGTTACTGCGACTCCAACTTCATCTGCTTCCCGTACGAAACCCAACGCACCGGCATCTATGCAGCCGGGGCCGTGCGGCGCAGCATGACCGTGGAGGAGTGCATCGAGGACGCGTCGGGGGCCGCCTTGAAGGCCATTCAGTGCCTGGAATCGACCAATCGCGGCTGTGCCGTGCATCCGCGCTCCGGGGACCTGACCTATCCGGATTTCTTCTTCCAGCGCTGCACCCAGTGCAAACGCTGCACCGAGGAGTGCCCCTTCGGCGCCTTGGACGATGATGAGCGCGGCACGCCCAAACCCAATCCCACCCGCTGCCGTCGCTGCGGCACCTGCATGGGAGCCTGCCCCGAACGCATCATCGGGTTTGCCGACTACAACATCGACAGCATCGGCTCCATGGTGAAGGCCGTAAAAGTGCCCTCCGCGGACGACTATGAGGAGCCCCCCATGCGCATCCTGGGCCTGGTGTGCGAAAACGACGCCTATCCGACCCTGGATATTGCCGGGCTCAACCGCCTGTCCTACTCCGCGGACGTCCGTTTGATCCCGGTGCGTTGTCTGGGGTCCGTAAACGTGATCTGGATCAAGGACGCCCTTTCCCAGGGCATGGACGGCGTTTTCCTGCTGGGCTGCAAGCACGGCGACGATTACCAGTGCCACTTCGTCAAAGGCAGCGAGCTGGCCAGCATCCGCATGAAAAAAATCGGTGAGGCCCTCTCCAGCCTGGCACTGGAGACCGAGCGCGTGGCGCAGTTCGAGGTGGCCATCGACGAGTTCGACAAGGTTCCTTCAATCATCAACACGTTCGTCGAGTCGGTGGAGGCCCTCGGCCCCAACCCCTTCAAGGGTTTCTAGCCCCAGCGGCGTCCCGGGGCGGGCATACCCCGCCCCGGGTCTCCCGCCGGGACCAACCGGGAGAGGATCCCCCTTTTTCGACAGCCCCACTTCCCAATCAGGAGGTTTTCGTATGGCCGAAGCCATCATGCTCGATCCCGATGTCGGATTCATAAAGGAGGTCGGTAAACTGGGCGGCGGTGACCTTAAAAAGTGCTACCAGTGCGCCACCTGCTCCGTTGTCTGCCCCATCTCTCCGGAAAACAAACCTTTTCCGCGCAAGGAGATGATCGCCGCATCCTGGGGTTTGAAGGACAAGGTCCTCGCCAGCCAGGACATCTGGTTGTGCCACAACTGCGGGGACTGCACCACCCGCTGCCCCCGCGGCGCCAAGCCCGGCGACGTGCTGGGCGCCATCCGGGCCTACGCGGTCGCCGATTATGCGGGATTCAAAAAGCTGGGCCTCATGGTCCGCGATCCCAAAAAACTGCCCCTGCTGCTGGCCATCCCGGCGGTCATTTTTCTAGTTGCCGGCTTCCTTTCCAACCTCGTGGGGTTGAACTGGCTGAATTTTGCCCCCCAAGGCGGACATGCGCTCTGGCAGGCCGACTATCTCAACAACTATCTGGTCGACATCATCATGATCCCGACCTTCTTCTTTGCCGTCGGCGTCTTTGCGCTCGGTCTCAAGCGCTTTGTGGCGGCCATGCATGCCAACGCCCTGGCTGAAGGCAAGAGCCACCGGCAAAAGATCGATCCGGCCGGTATGATCCAGGCCCTGATCCGGATCGTACCCACCATCATCAAGCATCAGAAATTCAACGAGTGCACCGAGAACCGGGAACGATCGACGGCCCACATGCTGGTGCTTTTCAGCTTCGTCGGGCTTTTCATCGTCACCAACTGCTTTTTCTTCGCCGAATGGGTACTTCACATCGAAGGCCCGTACTCCCAATTCAACCCGGTCAAGTGGCTGGGAAACATCGCCGGTATCGCCCTGGTCGTGGGCTCCCTGCTGATGATCAAAAACCGCCTGGCCAAGAAAACCAGCGTCTCCAGTTACTGGGATTGGTATCTGGTCTGGCTCGTGTTTGCCCTGGGCCTGACCGGGATGCTGACCCAAGTCCTCCGCCTGGGGGGCCTGTATGGCCTTTCGGCCGTTGTTTATTTTGCGCACATTATCGCCATCTGGTGCCTGTTTGCCTACACGCCCTTTTCCAAGCTGGCGCACCTGATTTACCGCACCACGGCCATGGCCTACGCGGAATACTCCGGCCGGGGGTTCAAATAAGATCACCTTCTCCTGACAGACAGCTTTGGTCAAAGGTGCCGCCAGGCAGCCCTTTTGTTGGCCGCCTGGCCGAGCACCTCAAATAAGAAAGGGCGATGCGGTTTGACCGCATCGCCCTTGGCATCTCTCGCATCCGTCGGCGTGATCGCGCCGGCGGAACCGCTTGGGGCTACTTCTTGGTGTCGCCCGTGGCGGCCCCGTGCAGCTTGACTTCCACCTTCTCCGTGAGCCCTTCGTAATATTTGCGCAGAATCTCCACGACCTCGTCACGGCCGAAGTGATCCGGCAACTGGCCGCCTTCGGAGAGCATCTTGCGCAGCATGGTGCCGGAGAGCAAAACCCGATCCTCTTTGCCGTGCGGGCAGGTGCGCAGGGAGGCCATGCCATCACACTTGTGGCAGTAGAAGGTCCAGTCGATTTTCAGCGGATTGCACAGCAGCGCCTTGCCCGGCTCCTTGGGCTGAGGAATCTTGTCGAAGATGGTCTGGGCCTCGAACATGCCGTAAAAATCTCCCACGCCGGCGTGATCGCGACCGATGATCATGCGCGAGCAGCCGTAGTTCTGGCGGAAGGTG
>DJGG01000127.1:1109-3304 GCA_002432195.1 Desulfobacteraceae bacterium UBA5852 | reverse complement strand
AGGGGAGGGGCCGGCCGGCCGCCTCCTGGCCTGGGCTTACCCGGACCGCGTCGCTCAGCGGCGCTCCGAGGCCTTGGGCCGCTTCCGTCTGGCCAACGGTCGGGGGGCGCTGCTCGACCCCGCCGCGGGGCTGGCCGGTGAGGACTACCTGGTGGCCGCCGAACTGGACGGGGATCGACGGGAGGCCCGGATCTTCCTGGCTGCGGCCACGGACGCGGCCACCCTGGCGGAGCAGTTCGCCGCGCGCCTGGAATGGACGACCTCCGTGGCCTGGGACTCGGGTCGCGGGAGCGTGCGGGCCGAGCGCCACCTGCGCCTGGGGGCCCTCGTGCTGCGGACCACCCCGGCGCCCGACCCGCCGCCGGAGGCCCTCAGGGAAGCCTTGCTGGACGGTATCCGCCGGGCGGGCCTGGCCTGCCTCCCCTGGACCCGGGGCTTGCGGGCCTGGCAGGCCCGGGTGGGCTTTCTGGGGCGCCTGCTGCCGGAAGAGGGCTGGCCCGATCTCTCGGATGCCGCCCTGGAGGCCGGCCTGGGAACCTGGCTGGGGCCCCACCTGGGGGGCCTGCAGCGCCTGCGGGACCTGGCGCGCCTGGATCTCGCGGCCATTCTCCGGGGATGCCTCACCTGGTCCCAGGCCCGGCAGCTTGAGGACCTGGCCCCCACGCACATCCAGGTGCCCAGCGGCTCCCGCATCCCCATCGACTACGGCCCTGACGCCCCCGTCCTGGCGGTGCGCCTCCAGGAGATGTTCGGTGCCACCCAGACCCCGGCCGTGGCCGGGGGGCGGCAGCCCCTGGTGCTCCACCTGCTGTCGCCGGCCGGCCGCCCGGTCCAGGTGACCCGGGACCTGGCCGGCTTCTGGGGCACGGGCTACCTCGAGGTCAAGAAGACCCTCAAGGGCCGCTACCCGCGCCACCATTGGCCCGACAACCCCCTGACGGCGACCCCCAGCGCCCGGGCCAAACCCCGAAAACGCTGAATCCCCGGGGACGTGCCGGCGGTCTCCCGCCAGTCGGGCGCCCCCGGCGGCGCCAGGCTTGATTCCGGCATCAAGTTATGGGATATGGCCCAATAGCTCAGGCCATCACCCCCCCGCCGACTGCCGGCGGGGCGCACGGCATCGCCGGCCGGACGTCGCCCGGCCCGACGGAAAAAGGCGGACCTGCACCTGCCAAGGAGGAACCCATGCACACCCGTATCACCATCCTGTGCGAAAACACCGTGGGAGTGCCCTTCGGGGTCATCGGGGAGCACGGATTCGCCTGTTTCGTGGAGACCGACCACGGCCACTACCTCTTCGATACCGGTCAGGGCCAGGGTCTCGTGGCCAACGCCCGGATCCTGGGCAAGGACCTGCGCGGCGTGGCGGCCGTCATGGTGAGCCACGGGCATTACGACCACACCGGGGGCCTGCCGGCCCTGCTCCAGGCCCGGGGGCCCGTGGATGTCCATGGCCATCCCGAGATCTTCGTGGAGCGCTTCTGGGTCGGCCCCGGTGTCCGGCGGTTCATCGGCATCCCCTTCCGGCGCGTCTTTCTGGAATCCCTGGGGGCCCGTTTCCGGCTGGGCACGGAGATGACCGAGATCGGGCCCGGGGTCTACCTCACCGGGGAAATCCCGCGCCTCAACGCCTTCGAAACCGGAGACCCCCACATGGAGGCCATCCGGCCTGACGGCGCCAGGGTGCAGCCCGACCCCCTGAAGGACGATCTCTCCCTGATCCTGGACACCCCCAAGGGGCTGGTGCTGGTCCTGGGCTGCGCCCATGCCGGTATGATCAACATCATGGACTATGCCCTGAAGCAGATGCAGCGGGATCGCATCTACGCGGTGATCGGCGGCACCCACCTGGGGTTCTCCAGCGAAGCGCAGTTCGGCGAAACCCTGGCGGTGATCGAGCGGTACGGCATCGAGCGGCTGGGAGTCTCCCACTGCACGGGGGCGGGGCCGGCCGCGCGCCTCCACGCCCGCCTGGGGGAGCGGTTTTTCTTCGGCCAGGTGGGTGCCGTGCTGGAGGTCTGAGCGCCGGTTCGCCCGGCTCCCCGGGGGCTGCGAAAAGGCCTTTGCGGATGCGCGGGGCCTAGCCGCCTGTGGATAAACGGCGCCTCGGGCCGCAAGGTTCCGCCGACGGCGGAATTGCGACCCCCGGGGAAATGCTCACGACCCCTGAGCCTGGCTCGCGCTTTTCCCATCGG
>DJGG01000127.1:0-1051 GCA_002432195.1 Desulfobacteraceae bacterium UBA5852 | reverse complement strand
CTTGTTTATCCACAGGCGGTTATGGTAGAAGCCGGGAATGCGGCGCAGGCACGGTATCGACCCACAACCCCCTCTGCAGACCCTTGCCGGTGACGGGTGGAGCACGCCGCCGGGGGGGCTTGCCCCCATGCACCGCATCCTGGCCCAGGGAAGGACGGGAGGCCGGCGCCCATGATCCTCCACCAGGTGCCGCTGGTGCCCGTGCTGTTTGCCGTGGCGGTGCTGCTGGTGATCGCCGTGGCGGTCTGGTTGCAGCGCAATGCCGGCGACGCGGATCACGAGTTGTCCACGGACTTTCCCTACCGGCGGGTGGAGACTCTGTTTGGCGCCGGCGAGGCGGCCCTTTTCCGGGCGCTGGAGGAGGCCGTGGGCGCGGGTTTCCGCGTGCTGGCCAAGGTGCGCCTGGCCGACCTGCTGGAGATCGACGCCCGGCCCCGCTCGGCCCGCTGGCGACGGGCGTTCGCCCGGGTGGCGGACCTGCGGGTGGATTTCCTGGTGTGCGTGCGTGCCAGCGGCCGCATCCTGGGCGTGGTGGCCCTGGAGACAGAGGGGGGCGGCGACCCGGCACGGCCCGGAGGGCCGCACTTCGTGGAGCAGGCCCTGACCCAGGCCGGCATCCCCGTTGTGCGCCTGGCGGAGGCCACCGCCTATGACCAGGCCCAGGTCCGGGACCAGCTCCAACGCGCCTGGGGCGTCAGCCTGGCCCCTCCCCGTTCCCGCTCGAAGCCGCCCGCCGGCGATCGCCTGCGCTGTCCGGACTGCGGCGCCCCCATGGCGGCCAAGGTGGTGGCCAGCGGTCCCCACGCCGGTCGCCGCTATCTCAAATGCAGCCGCTTCCCGGAGTGTCGGCGCCTGGTGGCGGCCGACGAACCGTCCTCAGGTGCCCCCCGCGGGGAGCGTCCCTTTACCATGGGATCCCTTTCCGCCGAGGAAGAGAGTCCCCACCGTCCCGCCTGACGGTCTTCGGCCTTGCGCCGCCGCCCGGCCTCCCGACCCTCCGGCGTCCAGGGCCAATCCCTTGACAGGGATGTGGTTCTACGCCTAAAAGGCA
>DJGG01000156.1 GCA_002432195.1 Desulfobacteraceae bacterium UBA5852 | reverse complement strand
GCAGTTTATCCACAGCCTGCTGGCCACCCCGGCGAAAAAAGGAGCGTCTTATGCAATCCCTAAATCCCCTGGAGGCGGCCCCCCGGGCCATGGCGCAAATTCAAAAGGGCGCCCTGCTCACGGTGGCCTCCGGCGACGCGCGCAACGTCATGACCATTGGCTGGGCCACCATCGGGTTCTGCTGGCGCAAGCCGATTCTCATGGTGGCGGTGCGGAATTCCCGTCACACCTTCCCCCTCATGGAGAGCGCCGCGGATTTCAGCGTTTCCGTTCCCACCGGGGATCTCAAGGAGGCTCTCGCCTTCTGCGGCACCCGCTCGGGACGCGACGTGGACAAGTTCCAGGCCCTGGGGTTGAAAACCCGGGAAAGCCGCCGCGTCCAATCCCCGGTCATCGACTCGCCGGCGATTCATTTCGAATGCCGGATCGTCTTCAAGGCGCCCATGGATCCACGCCACCTGGACGATGACCTCGCAGGCCTCTACCCCGCCAAGGATTACCACACCCTGTACTTCGGCGAAATCCTGGCCTGCTACGAATCCTGATCCCGGGTAATGAGGAGGAAAGCCAGCATGTCGCTGCTGCATGTCGATTCGCAGAAATGCCGCCGGGACGGGGTCTGCATCGCCGAATGCCCGGCGCGCATCATCGAATTCCAGCCGGACGGGGGCTTTCCCGCCCTGGTGGCGGGGGGGGCGGCCCTGTGCATCCACTGCGGCCATTGCGTGGCGGTCTGCCCCCACGGGGCCATGACCCACAGCGCCATACCCATGGCGGATTGCCCGCCCCTGGAAAGGTCGCGGCTGCCGGATGCCGCCCAGGTGGCCCATTTTCTCCGGGCGCGGCGCTCCACCCGGGCCTACAAGTCCGCCGTCCTGCCCCGGGAGACCATCACCGGGCTGATTGAGCTGGCCCGCTACGCCCCTTCGGGCCACAACCGCCAGCCGGTGGGCTGGCTGGTGATCCACGACCCCGCCACGGTGCGGCAGTTGGCCGGCCACGTGGCCGACTGGATGCGCCACCTGATCGCGGAAGGCGCGCCCCTGGCGGCCGCCCTCCATGTGGACCGGGTGGTGGCCGCCTGGGAGCGGGGGGAGGACCGGATCTGCCGGGGGGCGCCCCACGTGGTGGTGGCCCATGCCCTCCAGGATGACCCCACCGCCCCGGCGGCAGCCACCATCGCCCTGGCCCACCTGGAGCTGGCCGCGGCCTCCCAGGGGCTGGGCGCCTGCTGGGCCGGCTACTTCCATGCGGCGTCCCTCTTCTGGCCGGCCCTGGGCACGGCCCTGGCGCTGCCCAAGGGCCAAGCCCCGCTGGGGGCCATGCTGCTGGGGATCCCGCGCTTCACCTATCACCGACTGCCCCCGCGGCCGGCGCCGCAGATCGCCTGGCGCTGACGGTCCCTGGGTGACGGGCCCCCCGGCCGGTCTTTCCGGGGCGCCCCCTCCGGCCCCCCCCCACGTGGGAGCGTTCCATGCTGCGTCGCCTTCTCCGCTGGTTCCTCGTTCTGGCGCTGCTGGCCGGCCTCGGCCTGGCCGCCTGGCGCTTCTCCCGTCCGGAGCCCGTGGGCGTGGTGGTGAAACCCGTGACCCGCGGCACCGTGGAGCGCACGGTGGCCAACACCCGGGCCGGCACGGTGAAGGCCTGCCGCCGGGCCAAGCTCTCCCCCGGCATCGGGGGCCAGATCGTCCGTCTGCCCATCCGGGAAGGGGATACGGTCAAAGCGGGCCAACTGCTTCTGGAGCTGTGGAACGCGGACCTGGTGGCCCAGGCCCAATTGGCCGCCAAGGAGATGGAGACCGCCCGTTCCCGGGCCCAGGCGGCCTGCATCCAGGCCCGCCTGGCCCGGCGGGACGCCGAACGGCTCGTGGCCCTGAAAAAAAGCGGCTCGGTTTCCCAGGAGCGCACCGATCAGGCCGTGTCCCAGGCCGAGGCCGGCGAGGCCGAGTGCACGGCGTCCCGGGCGGCGGTGCGCAGCGCCGAGGCCCGGGTGGAGGTGGTGCACGCCAACCTCGAGCGCACCCGCCTGACCGCACCCTTCGACGGGGTCGTGGCCGAAATCAACGGCGAGCTCTTCGAGTACGTGACCCCCTCGCCGGTGGGCATCCCCACCCCGCCGGCGGTGGACCTCGTGGACAACGCCTGCTTCTACGTCACGGCCCCCATCGACGAGGTGGACGCCGCGGCCATCCGGGTGGGCATGCCGGCCCGCATCACCATGGACGCCTTCGGCGACCGGCGCTTCGCGGGCCGGGTGCGGCGTATCGCGGACTACGTCCTGGATGTGGAGAAACAGGCCCGCACCGTGGACGTGGAGGTGGCCTTCGACGACCCGGAGGACCGCGGGCGGTTGCTGGCCGGCTACAGCGCCGACATCGAGGTGATCCTGGACACACGCCCGGATGTCCTGCGGGTGCCCACCGAGTCCGTCATGGACGGCGGGCGGGTCTTCGTCTTCGACCCCGCGGCCCGGCGTCTTTACGGGCGCGCCATCACCACGGGGCTGGCCAATTGGGACCACACTGAAGTGAACGGGGGGGTTTCCGCCGGGGAGCAGGTGGTGGTCAACGTGGACCTGCCCGATCTCGCGGACGGTGCCCCGGCCAGGCTCGCGGAGGAGGCCCCGTGATCCGGCTGGAAGGCATTCAGCGGGTTTTCCAGGTGGGCGACGAAACCGTCTACGCCCTGCGGGACGTGAACCTGGAGATCGGCCCGGGGGAATACGTCTCCGTCATGGGGCCCTCGGGGTCGGGGAAATCCACCCTGCTCAACATCCTCGGGCTGCTGGACCGCCCCGACGAGGGGGTCTACCGCCTGGAGACGGTGGACACCACCGAACTCGGGGATGCGCGCCAGGCCGAGGTGCGCCGTCACAAGATCGGCTTCATCTTCCAATTCTTCCACCTGATTCCGCGGCTGACCGCGGCGGAGAACGTGGAACTGCCCATGATCCTGGCGGGAGTGGCGCCTTCCGAACGGCGGGGACGGGTGGAGACGGCCCTGGCCGCCCTGGGCCTCGCCGATCGGGCGCGCCATCGTCCGGACCAGCTCTCCGGCGGCCAGCGCCAGCGGGTGGCCATCGCCCGGGCCACGATCATGCGGCCGCGCATCATCCTGGCCGACGAACCCACCGGCAACCTCGACCGCACCTCGGGCAAAGACGTGGTCGACACCATCGAGGCGCTCAACCGGGAGGGTCTCACGGTGGTCATGGTGACCCACGACCCCGAACTGGGGGCCCGCACCCGGCGCCAGGTCCAGATCGTGGACGGGCGTATCCGCGGCGACCGGCGGGAGGCCCCATGAAACCGGGCGACCTGGCGGGGTTCTGCGTCAGATCCCTCGCCGGCTACCCGCTGCGCACGGGGTTGATGCTGCTGGCCATGGCCATCGGGGTGGCCTCGGTGGTGGTGCTCACCTCCCTGGGGGAAGGGGCCCGGCGCTACGTGGCCCGGGAGTTCACCTCCCTGGGGACCCACCTGCTGATCGTGCTTCCGGGCCGCTCCGAGACCACCGGCGGACCGCCGCCGCTGCTGGGGGAAACCCCCCGGGACCTCACCGTGGAGGATGCCGAGGCCCTGCGCCGCGGTTCGGCCGTACGGCGGGTGGCGCCCATCATGGTGGGGTCGGCGCCGGTGGCCTGGGGAGGGCTGGAACGGGAGGTGACGATTCTGGGCTCCAACGCGGAGCTCTACGAGATCCGCGACCTCGCCATGGCCCAGGGGCGCTTCCTGCCTCCGGGCGACATCACCCGGGGCGAGGCGGTCTGCGTGCTGGGGCACAAGATCCGCCGCGAGCTCTTCGGCAACGCCTCGCCCTTGGGGGCCTGGGTGCGGGTCGGCCAGCGGCGCTTCCGGGTGATCGGAGTGCTGGCGCCCAAGGGCCAGGCCCTGGGCCTGGACATGAGTGATGTGGCCGTGATCCCCGTGGCCGCGGCCCAGGCGCTCTTCAACTCGGCCTCCCTGTTCCGGGTCCTGGTGCAGGCCCGCCACCGGGACGCCGTTGCCCGGGCCAAAAGCGCGGTGCTGGACATCCTGCGCACGCGCCACGACGGGGAGGACGACGTCACCGTGATCACCCAGGACGCCCTGCTGGCCACCTTCGACCGCATCCTTACGGCGCTCACCCTGGCCGTGGGGGGGATCGCCGCCATCAGCCTGGCAGTGGCCGGCATCCTCATCATGAACGTGATGCTCATCGCCGTTTCCCAGCGCACGGCGGAGATCGGCCTGCTCAAGGCCCTGGGGGCGCCGCCGAACCAGATCCAGCGCCTTTTCCTGGGGGAGGCGACCCTGCTCTCCCTAGCGGGGGCCGCCGTGGGCCTGGTGCTGGCCGCGGGCGGGGTGATCGGGGTGGTGAAGGCCTTCCCCGTTTTCCCCATGGCGGTGCCCGCCTGGTCGCCGCTGGCGGCCGTGGGGGTGTCCCTGGCGACGGGGCTGGTCTTCGGGGTCCTGCCGGCCCGCCGGGCGGCGCACCTGGACCCGGTGACGGCCCTGTCCCGGCGGTGATGACCAACCAGGGATGGTTTAAACGGCTGGCCAGCCCTGCGGCTTCAACATCGGAGACCTCGGAGGCGGCCGGGTGGGCATGGCCTTCAGAACCTGCCCGACCTCAGCCGTAAGGCCTTGTAAGCCCTGCCGCCCTTTCTACTTGAAGCTGCCCGGCTGCGAGGCCTCCGCGTCTGGTACAGGGATGTTGTGGCGGGGTGGCCGGACCAACGAGGCCTAACGGGTTCAAACAACGGGCCGATTCTGAAGGCCATGCCCACCCCGCGCCGAATCGGCAGGATGCGGTGTGTGGCTTAAACGTGTGAATGCCGGAATTCCATTGGCCGGTGTGCCCCCATGCTCATCGCCGACATGACCCGCCTGGCGCTGCAGGCCGTGACCCAGCAGCGCCTGCGCAGCTTCCTCACCGCCCTGGGCATTGCCGTGGGCATCGCCGCGGTGGTGCTGCTCACCTCCCTGGGGGAGGGGGTGCACCGCTTCGTGCTCTCCGAGTTCACCCAGTTCGGCACCAACCTGATCGGCATCACCCCCGGACGCGCCTCCACCATGGGGCTCGCCGGGGCCGTGATCAGCAACGTGCGCCCCTTGAGCCTGGCCGACGCCCAATCCCTGGCGCGGCTGTCCCGGGTGGTGGCCAGCGTCCCGGTGGTCCAGGGCAACGCGGCCGTGGAGTTCGCCGGGCGCACGCGGCGCACCTATATCTTCGGGGTGGGCGCCCAGGCCCCCACGGTGTGGCGCATGCGGGTGGCCCAGGGCCGCTTCCTGCCCGATGACGACCCCCGGGCGGCCCGGGCCTTCGTCGTCCTGGGGAGCAAGGTGCGCCACGAGCTCTTCGGCGGCGCCAACCCCCTGGGACGCCGCCTGCGCATCGGCGGCGAGCGCTACCGGGTGGTGGGGGTCATGGAATCCAAGGGCCAGTTGCTGGGCTTCGACCTGGACGACGCGGTCTACATCCCCGCCGCCCGGGCCCTGGGCCTTTTCAACCGGGAGAGCCTGATGGAGATCGACCTGCTCTACGCCGCCGGCAGCCGGTCGGAGGACATCGCCCGGCGGGCCCGGGAACTGCTCGTGGCGCGCCACGGGTCGGAGGATTTCACCGTCGTCACCCAGGACCAGATGCTGGACGTGCTGGGGTCGGTGCTCAACATCCTGACCATCGCTGTGGGGGCCCTGGGGGGCATCTCCTTGCTGGTGGGAGGCGTGGGGATTCTCACCATCATGACCATCGCGGTCCACGAACGCACGGCGGAGATCGGCCTGCTGCGCGCCATCGGCGCCGGCCGGCGCCAGATCCTGGGGCTTTTCATCGGGGAGGCCGTGGTGCTGGCCGGCATCGGGGGCCTGGCGGGGCTGGCCCTGGGGGCCGGGGGGGCGTGGCTGCTGGGGCGCCTGGTGCCGGCCCTGCCCACCCACACCCCCGTGGCCTACGTGGTGACGGCCGAGCTGCTGGCCGCGGTCATCGGCCTGCTGGCCGGCGTGCTGCCGGCCCGCCACGCCGCGGGGCTGGATCCCATCGAGGCCCTGCGGGCGGAATAGGACCGCCCTTTCCGGCTCCGTCCGCGGCGACCCGGCGCCGCCCGGTTTCCCCTTTGACCTGCCTGCCCCGGTCGGGCATAATGGCCGCGTTGCAGACGGGCTGCCGCCGGGATCAACCATCCTAAAAAGGAGATCGCCCATGGCACCAACCCCATTGACCGCCGCCGAGCAGGACCGATTCCAGCACCTCGACGCCGCGAGCATCGACTTTCTCATGACCCGCTACAACCGGGTCAACCGCTGGGTGGTCGCCGACATGCTGCGGCGCACCGGCTACCATTTCCCCGACAAGACGGCCCTGATCTTCGGCGAGATCTCCCGCACCTATGCCCAGTTGGAGGAGGACTGCAACCGCGTGGCCCAGGCCCTGCGCGACCTGGGGGTGCGCAAGTACGACCGTGTGGCGATCCTGGCCCACAACACCCATCACCACGTGATCACCTGGCTGGGCTGCGCCAAGATCGGGGCGGTCTATCTGGCGGTCAACTACCTGCTGCGGGGCCGGGACATCGCCTACTGCATCAACCACTCCGAAAGCAGGGTGTTCATCGTGGAGGACAGCCTTTTCGGGCAGGTCCGGGAGGTGATGGGGGAGATGCCCAGCGTGGGCACCTGGATCTGGTCGCGCCAGGGGGGCGGCGCGCCGGCGGCCGAAGNNTTTCGACGCCTGGTACGCAGCCTATCCCCCCGAGGAGCCCGAGGCCCTCCTGCGCATCGAGGACCCGGTGCAGATGACCTACACCAGCGGCACCGAATCCCTGCCCAAGGGGGTCATCATCAGCAACCAGGCCCTGATCGCGCAGTACATGGGCTGCATCATCGACGGCGGCTACGCCGCCACGGACGTGAACGTCAACGCCCTGCCCATCTACCACTGCGCCCAGCGGGACGTGTTCCTCAACCCCATCTTCTGGCTGGGGGGCACCAACGTGCTCATCGGACCGGACATCGGCCTGATCCTCAAGTCCATTGCCCGGTTCCAGGCCACGATGTTCTTCGCCCCCCCCACCGTCTGGATCGGGATGCTGCGCCACCCGGACTTCGATCGCCACGACCTCGCGAGTCTCAAAAAATGCTACTACGGGGCCTCCATCATGCCCGTGGAGGTTTTGAAGGAGATGATCGCCCGCCTGCCCGGCGCCGGAATTGCCAACTACTACGGCCAGACGGAGCTGGCCCCCTACCACACGATTCTCAAGCCCGAGGATGCCCTGCGCAAGCTGGGGGCGGCCGGCATGGGCGGGCTGCACATGGAGACCCGCCTGGAGGACGGCGCCGGCGGGGCCATCCAGGCGCCGGGGGTCGCCGGGGAGATCTGCGGCCGGGGGCCCCATGCGATGATCTGCTACTTCAAGGACCCGGAAAAGACCGAGGCGGCCATGCAGGGCGGCTGGTTCCACACCGGCGACCTGGGGGTGCTGGACGCGGAGCGCTACGTCACGGTGGTGGACCGCAAGAAGGACATGANNAGTGGAGGAGGCCATCTACCGCGATCGCCGCGTGGAGGAGGTGGCCGTGATCGGGGTGAATCACCCCAAGTGGGTGGAGGCGGTGACGGCCGTGGTGGTCCCCAAGAAGGGCGAAACGATCACCGAGGAGGAAATCATGGACCTCTGCCGCCGGGAGCTCTCCGCCTTCAAGGTCCCCAAGAAGGTGCTGCTGGTGGATGCGCTGCCCAAGACCCCCACGGGCAAGATCCTCAAGCGCGACATGCGCCGGGCCTACCAGGGGGTCTTCCAGGGGCCCTGAGGCCAGGGGCGGCGCAAGGCCCGCGCCGCCTTTTTTTTAGTGACATTTCGGACAGCAGATCGTAGAAGGGGGATGGCGGCGGCATTTGGCAAAGATTGAGGGGAGGTAAGGCATGCGATCCACATGGATCGGCTGTGGGCTGGCGGCCTGCGCGCTGGCCTGGGCCATCGCCGCCGGGGCGGGCGGCTGGAACGCCGGCGGCCTTGGCATAGCGGGCCTGGACATCGCCACGGCACCGGATTTCCGCCGGGATTTTTCGCGTTCCACCGAGGACTTCTCCTACGAGCGCGCACAACCCAAAGCCTACAGCGATCCCGCCGGTATCGACGACCTGCTGTTCCGGGCGGTGGAGCGCAACGACCTGGACGCTGCCGGGCGCCTGTTGGACCAGGGCGCGCACCCCAATGCGGTGGTCGATGACGCCGGCACCCGTCTGCTGATGACCGTGCGCAGCGCCTCCATGGCGCGCCTGCTGGTCTCCAAGGGGGCCGATCCGACGCTCAGCGACGTGGACGGAGCCACCGCCCTCCACCGTCTGGTGACCACGGGGGCGGCCCTGAACCTCATTCCGGTGTTGATGGAGGCCGGGGGGGATATTCACGCCCGGGCCCACGGCTGGCGAGGGGAAACGGCCGTCCTGGCCACCTGGCGGCTTTTCATCGACATGGGGCTGCCGGAACAGGGCGAGAAAGTGGTGCGGATGCTGGCGGCCTACGGTGCCGACCTGAACACCTTCGATGCGGACGGTTTCAACCTGCTGCTCATCGGTGCGGCCAACAACAGCGCCGAGCTGGTTCGGGTGGTTCTCGACCTGGGGGGGCGCATGGACGTCACCACCCGGGAAGGCTTGAGCGCCCTCGATCTGGCGCGGGAGCTGCGCTGCGCCGAGGCCGCGGCCCTGCTGGAAGAGGCCGCCGCCAACTGAAGTCCTCCGCCGTTTCAGGCTTTCCCTCGCGCCGCCGGCCTCCGGAAGCTACCGAGGCTGGTTGATCCCCGGCCATTCATCCCGAACCCCTAAAGGCAAGGGTTCCTGACCCAGCGCTGGTCTCCCGCCTTCATTTTCCTGTTTTCTAATTTCGCGTTTCCGGTTATAAGCGGGTTCGCGTCCAACTGCACACGACCGTATTCCCAAGGCCTTTCTGCGTATGGTGCCGACCGCACACCCGCTTACCAGGTACTTGCTCCGGCTGGTCGCCGTCGGCCTCGGCCTGGTGCTTCTCCTGGGAGCCCCCAGGCCCTGCCAGGCGGCCAAGGTTCTGAAACGCAAGAGCCACAAACCCCCCACAGCCACCCGCCAGCGCCATTTGTCGCCCCAGGTTCCCGTGGCCGACCTGCCCTTCAGCGCGGATATCGAACGGTACCTGGGGATCCCCTACCGGCGGGGCGGCAGCGGCCGCGGGGGGATGGACTGCTCAGGCTTCACGCGCAGTTTTTTCGCCGACGTATTCGGCATCGATCTGCCCCACAACTCCCGGGCCATGAGCCGCCTCAGCTTCATGGAGGAGCTTCCCCTGGACGAGGAGGCTTTCCGGGCCAGCGACCTGCTTTTTTTCGGCAACGGCAAAAACCGGATCAACCATGTGGGCATCTACCTCGCCGACGGCCTGTTCGTGCACGCCTCCACGAGCTCCGGGGTCACCATCTCCAGCCTGGAGACCCCCTACTGGCAAAAGCGCCTGGTGGCCTCCCGGCGCGTGCGGCTCCTCGACGACCCCCTGGACCTCCAGGAGGCCCACGGGGTGCAGGCGCCGGACGGTCTCTGGGATACCACCGAACCGCTGCAGTCGTGGACGCTGGCCTACCAGCAGAGCGTTCTGCCCGATATGCTCGATATCGGCCTGGAGTTCACCCAGGGCAGCGCCTGGCATGCGACGGCACCCGGTCCCTGGCGGGCCCTGCTGGCCAGCGACCCCTATCCGGGGGCGGACGGTTCTCTGGAATGGCAATGGGGCTGGCGGGCGCGTTTCGACGTCTATCCGCTGGCCGGCCTCCAGATCACACCTTCGATCAGCCGCTACGAGGGATCCCAGGCCGGGCCCCCCTACGACGACGATTGGCACGCCTATACCCTGGCCACCACCGTCGCGTCACCGGCGGCACGCTGGTCCCTGGTCCTGGCAGCCCAGGCCGAAAGCCTGGAGGCCATGTTCCGTCCGGATGGCCCGGAAGGGTCCAGCTGGCGCAGCCTGGACCTGGCCCTGGGGTTCGGCTACGAGGTCGCCGACGGCGTCAATCTTTCCATCATGGGCACCCACGGCGCCGCGGATCTGGAAGATTCCAGGCGGGCGGACGGGCATTCGGACGGTGTCCGCGACCTGTTCTTCCGCATCGAGGTGGTCTACTGACCTTTTCGCCGCCGCCCTGTCCGCCGAGCAAGGCTTCCTTGGATGCACGCTATCAATCTTCTATTTGATTTAATTGACTATCCAAGCAATTTTCCGTAATAGTCCGCCAAGTTCCAGGGGGGGTGCCGCCGATCTGACCGGCGGCGGGGTCTCCCCCGCTTCCCATCCGCGGTTCGCCGGAGCCTCCAGCCGATGTCCGGGGGCGGAGACACCGATGCCCTTTTCGGCACCAGCCCTGACCAGCGCCGACCTCCAACGGTTTATCGCGGCCCATGCCATCGCGGCGGAAATTCTGCCCCTGGCCCAGCGCACTTCCACGGTGAGCGAAGCCGCCCGGGCCCTGGGGGTGGGGAGTGTCCAGATCATCAAATCCCTGGTTTTCCTGTGCGACGCGGAACCGCTGCTGGTGATCACCAACGGCCCGGCCCGGGTGGACCGGAGGAAACTCGCGATGGTTCGGGGAGTGGGGCGCAAGCGCGCCCGCTTCGCCAGCGCCGGGCAGGCCTTGGAGATTACGGGGTACGTGGTGGGCAGCATGCCCCCCTTCGGCCATCGCCGGAGGCTTGCCACCCTGGTGGACTCGGCGGTGACCACCCAGGACCTGGTATTCGGCGGCGGCGGCGACGTGGACGCCATGCTGCGCCTGACCCCCGCCGAACTGCTGCGGGTGACGGCCGCGCAGGTGGCCGGTGTGGCGGAGTGAACGCCGCCGCAGGTCCTTCGGCCCGATGCCGGCTTGTCCCTGGCCTTTCAGCGCCGCGCCGCCCGCAACCCGGGGTCAGCGCGGCGGACCGATTTACCTGCCGGTACCGGCGAGACACAACCTGTTCAAGAGGAGTTCAGCGACGTCCTATGGGCAACCACATCCATCGGCAGGCAAGGGNNTGCGGCGCTGCTGTGGCTGGCGCTCGCGGGGGGCGCGGCGGCCGAGCATTTTCCCCAGTACGAGGTCCTCAGGCCCAACGTGGATTTCTGGGTGGACGTCTATTCCCGCTATTCCACCACCCAAGCCGTCGTCCACGACAGCCTGGACCTGAGAATCGTCTACGAGGTGATCGACCTCCTGCCCTACGACGCGCCGGGGGCCCCCAAGGTCAATCGCCAGCGCATGCAGAAGGCCCAGGCGCGGGCGGAGGAGGTCCTCGGGCGCCTGACCGCCGATCCCCAATGCGCCGCTGCCGACTGCCGCCGGGTGGCCCGGCTGTTCGGGCCCAAGGCCTCGGCCGCGGCTTTTCGCCGCGCCCGCAACCAGGTGCGCAGCCAGCTGGGCCAGAAGGACCGGTTCCGGGCGGGCCTGATCCGCTCCGGGGCCTATCTCGACGAGATCCGGCAGATCCTGGCATCCTATGATCTTCCTGCGGATCTGGCCTACCTGCCCCACGTGGAATCCTCCTTCAACCCCGAGGCCTACAGCAAGTTCGGCGCCGCCGGGCTCTGGCAATTCATGCCCTCCACCGGTAAGATTTACATGGAGGTGGGCTATGTGCTGGACGAGCGCCGCGATCCCATCCGCGCCACCCACGCGGCCGCCCGACTGCTCAAGGCCAACCACGCCCGCCTGGGCAGCTGGCCCCTGGCCATTACGGCATACAACCACGGGGCTTCCGGCATGGAGCGCGCCAAGCGCCAGCACGGCGACTTTCCCGCCATCTTCACCTCCTACCGGGGCCCGACCTTCAAGTTCGCCTCCCGAAATTTCTACGCCGAGTTCCTGGCCGCCCGTCAGGTGGCCACCAACTACCGCACCCATTTCGGTGACCTGCCCCTGGACCGGCCCGTCCCCACCCGCATGGTGGAGTTGGAGGGATTTGCGCGCTTCGAGGACCTTTGCGCCCATTTCGCCATCCCCTCGGAGGTGCTCAAGGCCATGAACCCGTCCCTGCGCGCCCCGGTGCTCACCAATCAGAAGTACGTACCCAAGGGCTTCCGGCTCCGCCTGCCCGAAAATCTCGGCGGCGGCGCAGCCCTGGCGGCCATCCCGGCCTCCCTCTACCAGTCCGCCCAGAAGCCCAGCCGGTTCTACACCGTCCAGAAAGGGGACACGGCCGGCGGCATCGCCCGCACCCACGGGGTGCGCCTGGGCGACCTGGTGCTGGCCAACAACCTGGGCTCCCGGGCCACCATCTATCCCCGGCAGACCCTGCGCATACCGGTTCCG
>DJGG01000207.1:527-4043 GCA_002432195.1 Desulfobacteraceae bacterium UBA5852 | reverse complement strand
GCCCAGGAGGCTGTGGGCCAGGTCCGCTCGGGGGACCGGATCATGGTGGGCAGCTTCGGCAACTCGGGCTACCCCGAAGAGCTGGTGGAGGCCGTGGCGGCCAGCGGCCTGCGGGAGCTCACCATCATTTCCAACGACATGGGCTCACCGGGCATCGGCCTGGGGAAATTCCTGACCAACGGCCAGGTGAAGGCCTTGATCGGCAACTACTACAACTGGAACCCGGAGGTGGCCGCGGCCTACAACCAGGGCACCATCGCAGTCACCCTGGTGCCCCAGGGCACGTTCGCCGAGGCCATCCGCGCGGCGGGGGTGGGCATCCCCGCCTTCTTCACCGCCACGGGGGTGGGCACGGACCTCGCCCGGGGGAAGGAAACCCACGACTTCGACGGCCGCACCTACGTCATGGAGCGCGCCATCCACGCCGACGTGGCCCTGGTGCGGGCCTGGAAGGCGGACACCCTGGGCAACCTCGTCTATTACAAGACCGCCCGCAACTTCAACCCCCTCATGGCCATGGCCGCGCGCCTGACCATCGCTGAGGTGGACGAGGTGGTCCCCCCCGGCACTCTGGACCCGGAGTGCGTGGTGACCCCCCACATCTTCGTGGACCGCATCGTGAGGAAGGTGACCCCATGACCGCCCTGGTGCCCAAGGAAGAGGTCAAGACCCGCATCGCCCGGCGTATCGCCCGGGAGTTCATCGCCCAGAAGCGCCGCATGGTGATCAACCTGGGGGTGGGTACCCCCACCCTGGTGGCCGACTACATCCCCCGGGGACGGATCTGCATCCAGGCCGAAAACGGTATGCTGGGGGTGGGCCCCAAGGCCGTCGGCGACCAGATGGACCGGCGCCTGATCAACGCCGGCCGGGAGCCGGTGACCGAGACCCCCGGCTGCTGCTACTTCGACAGCGCCATTTCCTTCGGCATGATCCGCGGCGGCCACATCGACGCCACGGTGATCGGGGCCTTCGAGGTGGACGAGGGCGGCAGCATCGCCAACTGGATCATCCCCAACGGCCGCCAACTGGGGGTGGGGGGGGCCATGGACCTGGTGACCGGCGCCCGGCAGGTGATCGTGGCCATGCCCCACACCTCCGGCGACGGCGCGCCGCGGCTGGTGGAGCGCTGCTCCCTGCCCGTGACCGGATTCCACGAAGCCGACCTGGTGGTGACGGAGCTGGCGGTGTTCCGCTTCCGGGAGGGCCGCATGTGGCTGGAGGAGTTGGCCCCGGAGATCGACCTGGAGGGCCTGCGCGCCATCACCGCGGCGCGCTTCGAGGTCTCCCCAGACCTGGTGCCCATGCCCGTGTGACCCATGCACGTCACGGTTCAGGCCTTCAACGAAGTGCGCCACCTCACCCGGGCCCTGCCCCCCGGAGGCGCCCTGGAGGTGATCCCCGGTGCCACGGCGGGCGACGTGCTGGCCCGCCTGGGGGTTCCCCCGGCCCGGCAGGCTACCCTGGTGCTCTTTCGCAACGGCCGCCCCGCCCGCCTGGACACCACCCTGGAAGACGGCGACGCCCTGGTGGTCCTGGCCCCCATGACGGGAGGCTGAGCGGCCTGGCGCAGCGCCACCGGCGGGCGGGTGCCGGCCTCGCGGGCCGCGCCGCCGCCCCTGGCGGGAAACATCCATCCCCATCGAACTCGGCCTCGCCAAGGCCGATCCCGCGTCCGGGGAGTTGCCCGGATTCGATTCCGCGAAGGCCTCCCCCGCTCCTCACCCCCCCAGGTGGGCCTCCAGGTACCGGTAACCCGGGGTCAGCTCGCCGCGGTAGAGGATCAGGGCCCGCCGGAGCTCATCGGGAAAGGCCAGGCGCTCCAGGGGCACCGTGAAATCGGCCGCCGCCAGGGCCGGAAGGAAGCGCTTCAATACCCCGCTGAAATGCACCGAGGACTCCCGGGGAATTTCCGCCGGTAGGATCTCCACCGCCATGACCACCGGCCCGTAACCGGCCACCCCGTCCAGGGTACGCCCCGTGGCGGGCTCGTAGACATACACCGGTTTGCCGGGGTCCGTGGCGCGCACCGTGCACTGGGCCGATCCGCCGGGATCACAGCTGATGTCCCCGATCACCCGCAGCCGGGGGCGGCCGCCGGCGGCCCACAGGCGGCGGCAGCCCTCCAGGGTGAGCAGCCGCGGGTAGCGCTCGTCCCAGTAGATGCCGTTCACCCAGGCGCTGAGGCGGGCGGCGTGCTCCTCGAAGATGCTGCGGTAGGCCGTGCCGCCCCGGACGAAGTAGTCCGCCAGGTCGAAATCGGTGCCGGCCTCCAGGGGCACGAAGCAATCTTCTTCCCGGAAAACCACCTTGTAGAACCGGTCGCAGGCCCCCGGGGCCAGACCGGGGAGATCCGCCGGGGCCACGGTTTCGTGGGGCAGCCGGTCGATGATCTCCTGGGCCCCCTGGGAGACGTTGCCGTAACCCGTGAACCCGACCACCAGGGGGCTCAGGGCGGCCGGCAGACCGCCGGCGCGGACCTCCTCCGCCACCCGGTCCACGGCGGCACGGGCCGCATCCAGGTTCGGGTACTCCCGGGCTTGGCGGAGCTGCGCCAGGGGCGTCGCGTGCCCCTCCCAGGCCAGTCGCGCCCCCAGGGTCCAGAGGGTGTTGAGCATGCCCGCCAGCCCGGCGTGCCGGCCGAAGAAGATCAGCCGCCGGTCCCGGTCATCCACGATGCGCTCGTAGTCGATGAGGGAGGCCTTTAGAGCCATGAGGCGCCGCAGCATGGGCATGTTGTAAGGCTGGCCCTTGATCACGTGGGCGAAGAACAGGTAGATCTTGTCGGCCTCCAGGCGTTCCAGGGGAATCTCCTTGATGCCCACGATCACGGGGCAGGCGGCCAGGCTGCGCGCCACGGGAACGCCCGCGGCGCTGAATTCCCGGTCCTCGAACGCCCGCCGGGGGCTCGACTCCACCAGCACCTCCACCCCGGCGGCCCGCAGCTCGCGGATATCCGCGGGCACCAGCGGCACCCGCCGCTCCCAGGGGCTCTTGTCCTCGGTACGAATGCCGATCTGCATCTCAGTCCTTCCTTGTCGCGCCGGGTGCGCTGGGGGCATCCAGCAGGGCCTCGAAGGCACCCGCCTCCCGGCGGTCTAATGTGGTGAGGACCGCCAACAGGCGGTCCTGGTGGGCCGGGGCCAGCACGCCCGCCGCCAGGCGCCGGAACTTGGCCACCAGGCGCACCCGCCCCATGGGGTTGGCCGGATCCCCCAGGGGGTGGCGCACGGTGCGCCGGAAGCGCCCCCGGTCGGTGGTCAGCACCACGCGGGCCCCGGCCTCGGCCGGGAAGCGCTTTTCCATCTGCGGGTCCACGCGGAGCTCCACCCGCCGGGCCAGGTCCACGGCGCCGGGGTGCCCCAGCCAGGCCGGCTCCAGGGGCAGCAGCGCCTCGGCCCCCCCGGCCGCCGCCACCCCCAGGCAGAAGGGCAGGCTGTACTGGGCGGCTTCGAGGGTCGGTGGATCGGGATAGGGGTTCAAGCGCAGCGCCCGGGCGAAGGTATGCACCTCGAT
>DJGG01000207.1:0-474 GCA_002432195.1 Desulfobacteraceae bacterium UBA5852 | reverse complement strand
AGAGGCCGCTCACGGCGAGCCCCGCCCCCAGGCCGGCGGTGACGGCCCGGGCGTCGTAATAGTCGGGGTGCTCGAGGATGTCCAGGGGGCCGGTGGTGCCGCTGCGGGCCAGCTCCAGGGCCGCCAGCCCCGTGAGCACCGACCAGGGAATGCCTTCCTTTACCTGGTTGCCCATCACCTGGCTGTAGCCGGCCGCCGACAGGCCCGGCGACAGCACCCCGGCGATGGAGAGGGCCTGGGCCAGGACCGGGGGGGTGACTCCCAGCAGGCGGCCGGCGGCCGCGGCGGCGCCGTAAGCCCCCCAGCGCCCGGTGGACAGCGTGTCCAGGCGCTGGAAATCCCGGGCGGCGGCCACGCGCACGGCCACCTCATAACCCAGCGCGGCGGCTTCCAGGAGGGCCGTGCCGGAGGCCCCCGCGGCCTGGCCGGCCGCGAGCACGGCGGGGATCACGGCCGCCCCGGGATGCCCTCCCG
>DJGG01000081.1:14608-20303 GCA_002432195.1 Desulfobacteraceae bacterium UBA5852 | reverse complement strand
GGCGGGGGCCCCGGACCCGGCGGCCGGCCGCAGGATCTTGGGCGGCAGGTGGGCCGCATCGATCCAGCCGCCGGGACAGAGCACGAAGGCATACTCGACGGCGTTGCGCAGCTCGCGTACGTTTCCCGGCCAATCGTAGTCCAGCAGGGTCGTCATGGCTTCGGGGGTCAGGCCGCCGATCTGCTTGCCGGTGCGCTGGTTGTTGCGTCGGATGAAGTCGTTGACCAGCAGGGGGATGTCCTCCCGGCGCGCGTCCAGGGACGGTACCTGCAAGGGGAAGACGTTGATGCGGAAGTAGAGATCCTCCCGGAAACGCCCGTCGGCCACCAGGCGCTCCAGGTCGCGGTTGGTGGCCGAAACCACCCGCACGTCGACGATCACGGGGCGATGGTCCCCCACGCGCTCGATCTCCTTCTCCTCCAGCACCCGCAGGAGCTTCACCTGGGTGGCCAGCGGGATGTCCCCGATTTCGTCCAGGAAGATGGTGCCTTCGTGGGCGGCCTCGAAGCGGCCGGCCCGGAAGCGGTCGGCACCCGTGTAGGCGCCCTTGACGTGCCCGAAAAGCTCGCTTTCCAGGAGGTTTTCGTTCAAGGCCGCGCAGTTGACCTTGATGAAGGGCCGGTTCTGCCGCGGGCCGGTTTCGTGGATGGCCCGGGCGACCAGTTCCTTGCCCGCCCCGCTGGGCCCGTGGATCAGCACCGGGGCCTCGCTGCGGCCCACGTTTTCGATGAGCTCGTAGAGGGCCTGCATGGGAGCCGCGTGACCGATGAGGCCGTGAAAGCCTTCGTCCAGCTGGCAGGAGTGCCGCAGGGTCATGATCTCCTGGTCCCGCCGGACGATTTCGGAGATGTCCGTGAGGGTCTCCACGGCGCCGATCATCCGTCCCGCATCGTCTTTCAGGATGGAAGCGTTTTTCAGGATGTCCAGGGAGCGCCCCTCCTTGTTGGTGATCACACAGCGCTTGGCCCGGATGCTCCCCCGCTGGAAGAGCCCGCACCAGTTTTCGGCCATGCCCCGGCCGTAGATCTGGCAGCCCGTGCAATTGAGCACGCGGCAGTTCCGCCCCACGATCTCCCCGGCGGTGTAGCCGGTGAGGCGCTCGGCGGCGGGGTTGAGCGCCAGGATGGTGCCCCGGGCGTCGACGACCAGCAGGCCGTCGTGGAGGGTATTGAAGATGGTTTCCCAATAGCGGGCGATGTCCATGATGCATGTTCCCATCAGCTGTTCGAGCGCGCCAAACCCGCAACCCGGGACGGCCCGGCAGACTCCGCTCGTCATGTTAATGGGTGTTAAGATAGTTAGCAACCGGGAGCCGCACAAGCCCCTCCGGCGGGCGGGCTTTGATTGCGCCAAATCGTGATTAGGATTTTAACGTCGCGCACATATGCGGCCACGCACACCAACGGCACCGGGAGAAACGCTCATGTGGGAATACACCGAGAAGGTCAAGGATCACTTTCTGCATCCCCGGAATGTGGGGGTCATCGAAGATGCCGACGGGGTCGGGGAGGTGGGCTCGCTGGCCTGCGGGGACGCCTTGACCCTGTATTTCAAGCTGGATGGCCAGGGGCGTATCGCCGAGGCCAGGTTTCAGACCTTCGGCTGCGCCAGCGCCATCGCCTCCTCCTCGGCCCTGACGGAGATGCTCAAGGGCAAGACCCTGGAAGAGGCGGCCAGGATCACCAACGACGACATCGCCGCCTTCCTGGGGGAGCTGCCCAAGGAGAAGATGCACTGCTCCGTCATGGGGCAGGAAGCCCTGCACAAGGCCATCGCCCACTACCGCGGCGAGGCCGAAACGCCGCCGGAAGGCAAGATCGTCTGCGAGTGCTTCGGGGTCACCGACCGCGCTATCGAGGCCAGCGTGCGGGAGCACCACCTCACCGAGATCGCGGATATCACCGGTTATCTCAAGGCCGGCGGCGGCTGCGGCAAGTGCCACGGGGAGCTCCAGCGCATCATCGACATGGTGCGCGGGGAAGCGGCCCCGCCCCTGCCCCGCCCCCCCAGGTTGACCAACATTCAGAAGATCAAGCTCATCGAAGAAACCCTGGAGCGGGAAATCAAGCCCGCGCTCAAGCAGGACGGCGGCGACATCCAACTGGTGGATGTGGATGGCAACCGGGTGCTGGTGAACCTGCGCGGGACCTGCGCCAGCTGCAGCGCCGCCGAGGTGACCCTCAAGCATTACGTGGAGGCCAAGCTGCGCGAGCTGGTCACCCCGGAGCTGGTCGTGGAGGAGGTCAGGCCATGAAGCCGATCGTCTATCTGGACAACAACGCCACCACCCGCGTGGCCCCCGCCGTGATCCAGGCCATGCTGCCGCATTTCAGCGAGCGCTACGGCAACCCCTCCAGCATGCACAGCTTCGGGGGCAACCTCATCCTGGACGTGCGCGCGGCCCGGGCCCGGGTGGCGGAGCTGCTGGGGGCCCAGCCGGAAGAGATCCTCTTCACCAGCGGCGGCACCGAGAGCGACTACACGGCCATCCATGCCGCCGTCAGCTCCAACCCCGACAAGCGCCACCTGGTCACCTCCCGGGTGGAACACCCCGCCATCAAGAACCTCTTCGAGCAATATGCCCGCCACGGCTACCGGGTGACCGTTGTGCCCGTGGACCAGGACGGGCACCTGGACTTGGACGCCTTCCACCGCAGCCTCACCGAGGACACCGCCGTGGTGAGCCTCATGTGGGCCAACAACGAGACCGGCGTCCTCTTCCCCGTGGCCGAGCTCTCCCAGGCCACCCGGGAGCGGGGCATCGTCTTCCACACCGACGCCGTCCAGGCGGTGGGAAAGGTTCCCATCCGCCTGGACGGCACGGGAATCGACCTGCTGTCGCTGTCGGGCCACAAGCTCCACGGACCCAAGGGGATCGGCGCGCTTTACGTGCGCAAGGGGACCAAGTTCAAACCCCTGTTCGTGGGCGGACATCAGGAGAGCGGCCGCCGGGCGGGCACCGAGAACGTGCCGGGGATCGTGGGCCTGGGGCAGGCCTGCGCCCAGGCGCCGGCGCACCTGGCCGACATGCAAGACCGTGTCCGCGGCCTGCGGGATCGGCTCGAGGCGGAGGTGCTGCGGCGGGTGCCCAACTGCCTGGTCAACGGCGACCGTCAGGCGCGCCTGCCCAACACGACCAGCATCGCCTTCGAGTACGTGGAAGGGGAGGCCATCCTGCTGATGATGAACGAGCTGGGCATCTGCGCGTCCTCCGGGTCCGCCTGCACCTCGGGGTCCCTGGAGCCCTCCCACGTGCTGCGGGCCATGGGGGTGCCGTTCACCGCGGCTCACGGATCGATCCGCTTCAGCCTCAGCACCTTCACCACGGCCGCCGAGGTGGATTTCGTCGTGGAGGAGCTTCCGGCCATCATCGTGCGGTTGCGGGAGATGTCGCCGTTCTGGCACCAAGCCCAGGCCGCCCGCGGATAAGCGGCGCCTCGGCCCTCCAGGCTGCGTTGCGGGGCCGGGCGAAAATGCTCACAGCCAGACGGCTGCTCCGCTTTTCGCCGGGCCCCGCGCCTTGCCTGGCGGGCCGACTGCGCCGCTTCTCCGCGGGCGGCCGCGGGGCGTCGCTTTCTCCTGGCGGCTACATTAGGGTGACGCCGTATTTCTTCAGGAACCCCACGGGGTTGTAGCTCAGCTTGGCTTTGCGCAGGCCTTCGTCCCCCAGGTCCTGCTCCCGGTTGACGAGGGTGAAGCGCTCCGGCACGCTGGCCAGGAACATCTGGTTGATGGCCTGGTAGACGCCCTTGTGGGCCGGGCAGCCTTTCTCGAAGTGAATCACCAGGGTATCGTCGGTGAGGGGCTCGGCGATGGTGTAGGCCACGATGATGCCCTCCACCAGGATGGCGCCTCCCGTGAGCCCCGTCAGCTCGCGCCAGGCGCCGAAAGTCCGCTGGATGGCCGTGTTCTCGGCGGCGAGCACCTGTTCGGCCTCGCAATCCCGCCAGGTGCACCAGTCGTCCTGGAGGGCCAGGGCCTGGTCGATGAGCTCGGCGTTGAAGGCCTCGTAGCGGAAGGGCGTGTTCTTCACGAACTGGTTGAGCAGGTTTTTCTTCTTGTGGAAGCGGTTGCCCTTGAGGGTGGCCAAATCCTCCACGCTGTAAAGGTAGTCCCAGTTGCCGCGTTCCTCGCGCACCTCGAGGCCTTGCGGGTGCGCGGCGCGCCACAGGTCCACCAGCTGCTCCGGCACCCGGGTGAACTCCGTGCCCCGGGGAAGCCGCAGGAGTACCGTCTTCCAATCCACTGCCGTCCAGTCCCCCACGGGGGCCCAGAGACAGCTTCGGGGCACGGCCTGGCGGATCCAGACCAGCTCCGGGGTGCAGGCGACCTCCAGGCCGTACTCCCCGCCCCAGCCGTAGAGGTTGACAAAACTGTAGTCCGAAGCCACCTGGGGTGTGGCGGCCAGGCGTTGACGGTAGCCCGTCACGTCGTCCAAGTGCAGCGGTCGAAAGGTCAGATCCATGGTTGTCCCAAGGGGATGGTGGGTGCGGTGAACGGGCGCCGCGGGCCCACGGGTTGGAGAAACGTTCAGGTGGCGGGCAGACAGAGATCGACCCCCACCGGGCAATGGTCGGAGCCGAAGATGCTGTTGTCGATGAAGGCGTCCCGCAGCAGCCCGGCCGCGATCATCTCCCGGTTGACGAAGACATAGTCGATGCGCCAGCCGATGTCCCGCTCCCGCGAACGGAAGCGGTAGGTCCACCAGGAATAGCACACGCGGTCCGGGTAAAAATGGCGGAACGTGTCCACGTAGCCGCCGGCCGCCAGGCGATCGAGCCAGGCGCGCTCCACCGGCAGGAAGCCCGAACGCTCGGCGTTGGCCTTGGGGTTGGCCAGGTCGATTTCCCGGTGCGCCGTGTTGTAGTCCCCGGTGATGACCAGGTGGCGGCCGGAGGTCCGATAGTGCTCGGCATAGGCGAAGAAATCCCGGTAGAAGTCCAGCTTGAAGGCCAGCCGTTCCGGGCTCATCTGCCCATTGGGAAAGTAGACGTTGAAGAAGACAAAATCGCCGAAATCCAGTTCCAGCACCCGTCCCTCGTCGTCATAGCGCGGCTCCCCGATGCCGTAGCGTACGGCCAGGGGCTCCCGGCGGGTGTAGACGGCCACCCCGCTGTAACCCTTCTTGCGCGTGGCATGCGCCCAGTAGGCGCGGTAGCCGGCTAGGGCGCCCATGGCCTCGGTCACCTGGGGCGCCTGCAGTTTGGTTTCCTGGAGGGCCAGAATATCCGCGTTCAGGCGCGCCACCGCTTCCCCAAAGCCTTTGGTCATCACGGCCCGCAAGCCGTTGACGTTCCATGAGCAGATGCGCAGAGGTTCACATGCCGACATGCCGGACCTTTCCTTGGCGCGGAGGCCCATCCCATTGCGCCGCCGGGGCGTCACCCGCCCGCCCGGCGCCAGGGCCTCCGTCGATTGACAATCCACGGCCGGCTGCCCATGTTGGCGCTACGCCGGCCGTCCCTTTGCCCGATCAAACGCTGCCATCACGGTGGAGGCCGCGTGCTCCCACGGCCGCGCGCGCCGGAAAGGGGCCGTTGGCACCCGCCCGCCACCGGGGAGAAGCCACCATGCTGATTCACGACGGCCGCTATACCTGGCCGCCACCCGGCGATATCCGTGCGCGGCCCGTCAGTTGGTGGACCAGCTGCTACCGGGTGCAGATTTTCGACCTGCGCCGGCGGGGCGCCGCGGT